>NZ_KV806774.1:41787-409324 GCF_001811845.1 Corynebacterium sp. HMSC062E11 | reverse complement strand
GAACAGGGGCCTAGCCCTCGTCGAATCAAACGACGACACCACTCCAAACAACCGAAAGGACAAGAACCCAAGAACACACCCACCGTCGAAAAGAACGACGACTGTATCACTCAGCCCTAGTCAGGTCTCCCCTGCTGCAGGCAGGGCCGTCGGCGTGGTTTCGTCATGCTCGTTTATATGGGGCGAATGCAGATCTACATTGCTTCAGTACCTGTCGATGACGTTGCTCGCGCGCACGACTTCTATGTCAATACGCTCGGCTTTCGAGTCAAGGTCGATGTGACCCACGGAGACTTTCGATGGCTCACGGTGACCAATGCTGAAGGTCAGGGAAATACGGAGCCCCTCCTCGAGCCAAAGGCCCACCCGGCGTCCAAGGACTACGCAGCAGCGCTCAAGGCCGATGGCATTCCTGCCACCCAGTTCTTGTCCGCAGACGTGGAGAAGGAATATAGGGAGCTCACTGAAAAGGGCGTGGATTTCACTATGGAGCCCACCGACGTCGGCCCCTCTATCATCGCTGTCTTCGACGACACCGTAGGAAACCTCATCCAACTGGTACAGCTTAAGAGATAGCGAAATTGTCGCGCCTAGTTTCTTTCCGCTTCCATCGTCGCAATCATCACCGCTGTATGTATCATGCCGCTGGGCGGATGCGCGGATCGCGGCGCGGATACGTTACCCGCGCCGCTGGTCAGCACGATTCCGTCGAGCACAGGCACCGCCGATGCACCGCAGCAGTCCAGTGACACGCTGGCTCCCCCTTCCCGGCAGGTAGCCAATGCCGCTGCTTTTAGGGAAGCGCTTTTCTCAATCTGGGAATCGAAGGCACCCCGTGGCCTTCCACTCCCCAGCTTGAAGAAAATATATGAAGCCGGGAAATGCACCTGGTGCCGGCGTGGTGAGCGAAGTCGTATACACCACCTCATTCGAGGCACAATCCCAACTGGTCATTGGCCTGAACAAGAAGACGCCGTATTCGGTGACTTTCCTTGAGCACCCCAAGCGCTTGGTACTCGACTTCCAAGAATAGCGGCCGCGGAAACGCTAAGGGCCCTGCCTCAGCTACTTAAGAGCTGGGTGGCAGGGCCCTCGTCCTAGTAGTTCCTAGGCGATCTGAGGATTAGTCCTCCTCAACCGGAACCAGGGAAATCTTGCCGCGGTTATCAATGTCCGCGATTTCGACCTGGATCTTGTCACCAACGTTGACGACGTCCTCGACCTTTTCGATGCGCTCGTCGCCGCCCAGCTTCGAGATGTGCACCAAGCCATCGCGGCCCGGGGTCAGGGAGACGAAGGCACCAAAGGCCACGGTCTTAACTACGGTGCCAAGGAAACGCTCGCCAACCTTGGGTAGCTGCGGGTTAGCGATGCCATTTACTCGCTCAATGGCTGCCTCAGCGGCTTCGCCGGTAGCGGCAGAGATATACACCGTGCCGTCTTCCTCAATGGAGACATCGGCACCGGTCTCCTCGGTGATGGCGTTGATGGTCTTGCCCTTCGGGCCAATGAGCTCACCAATCTTGTTCACCGGAATGGTCACAGAGGTAATGCGCGGAGCCAGGCCAGACATCTCATCAGGGCCTTCGATGACCTCAGCCATGGTGTCAAGGATGGCGGCACGGGCGTCGCGGGCTTGCTCGAGGGCGTCGGCAAGCACGTGCGAAGGAATGCCGTCCAATTTGGTATCCAGCTGCAGTGCAGTGATGAACTCGGAGGTGCCGGCGACCTTGAAGTCCATATCGCCGAAAGCGTCCTCAGCGCCGAGAATATCGGTGAGCGCCACGAACTTTTCCTTGCCATTGACCTCACCGGAAACAAGGCCCATGGCGATACCTGCCACCGGTGCCTTCAGCGGAACGCCCGCGTTGTAGAGGGACAGGGTGGATGCACAGACGGAACCCATGGAGGTGGAACCGTTGGAGCCGAGGGCCTCAGAAACCTGGCGGATGGCATAAGGGAAATCCTCGCGGGACGGGATAACCGGCAGCAAGGCACGCTCAGCCAGAGCACCGTGGCCGATTTCGCGGCGCTTCGGGGAGCCCACACGGCCGGTCTCACCGGTGGAATACGGCGGGAAGTTGTAGTGGTGCATGTAGCGCTTGGACTCCACTGGGGTCAGGGAGTCGATCTGCTGCTCCATCTTCAGCATGTCCAGGGTGGTCACACCCAGAATCTGGGTCTCGCCACGCTCAAAGAGGGAGGAACCATGGGCGCGCGGAACGAGATCGACCTCAACGCCGAGGTCGCGGATATCGGTGACGCCGCGGCCATCGATGCGGAATCCTTCAGTGAGGATCTTGTTGCGGACGATGGCCTTCATCACGGCATTGAATGCGTTGCGAATCTGCTTGGAGGCATCGGCCTCGTCAAGGTCATCAAAGTCCTCGATGAGCTGTGCCTCAACCTGCTCCATGTAGTCATTGGTAGCATCGTCGCGGTCCTGCTTGCCCGGGATGGTAAGCAGCTTCTCCAGCTTCTTGGAGGCAGCCTTTTCGACAGCAGCGTAAACATCATCACCATAGGCCGGGAAGAGCGGGAATTCCTGGGTCTCCTTGGCGGCGCGCTCGGCCAGGCCTGCCTGCGCTTCGCACAGGGTCTTAATGAAAGGCTTGGCAGCCTCAAGGCCCTCAGCCACGGTGGATTCCTGCGGAGCCGGGGCACCTTCCTTGATGCGCTCGGCCACGTTCACGCCGGCACCCGCCTCCACCATCATGATGGCGACGTCGTCCTTGCGGCCCTTCTTCACGATGCGGCCGGCAACGACCATCTCGAACAGGGCACGCTCGTGCTGCTCGTTGTTCGGGAAGGCCACCCACTGTCCCTTCGGGTGCTTGTCATCGGCAATCAATGCCATGCGCACGCCACCCACCGGGCCAGAAACCGGCAGACCGGAGAGCTGAGTGGAGGCAGAAGCACCGTTGATGGCAACGACGTCGTAGTACTCCTCCGGGTCCATGGAGAGAACCGTGACAACGACCTGAACCTCGTTGCGCAAGCCCTTGACGAAGGTCGGGCGCAGCGGGCGGTCGATGAGGCGGCAGGCCAGGATAGCTTCGGTGGAAGGACGGCCCTCGCGGCGGAAGAAGGAGCCCGGGATCTTACCCGCGGCGTACATGCGCTCTTCCACATCCACGGTCAGCGGGAAGAAGTCGAAGCCCTCACGCGGCTGGTTGGAAGCGGTGGTCGTGGACAGCAGCATGGTGTCCTCGTCCAGGTAGGTGGTCACGGAGCCACCAGCCTGTCGGGCAAGCTGGCCCGTCTCAAAACGGATAGTACGGGTGCCGAAATCGCCGTTATCCAGGGTGGCGATGGCCTCGGTAATGCCGTAGTCCTCGTCGATTGCGAACTCGACGGAGTTGTTCGTTTGATTCTTAGCGTTCTTAGCGCTCATATATGAAACTCTCCTTGGAGCTGTCATGGCGATCTTCGGTGCCGCCTCTTCTTCGATGTTTTCTGACAACGCCCAAGGATTTTAGCAGATGGGACAAGAAAACCCCCGCACACTTGGTGCGGGGGCTAAAAAGTCGAGCGCTTAGCGGCGCAGACCCAGGCGAGAAATCAGGTCGCGGTAACGGTCAACGTCGTTAGCAGCCAGGTACTTCAGCAGGCCACGACGGCGACCAACCATGAGCAGCAGACCACGACGGGAGTGGTGATCGTGCTTGTGATCCTTGAGGTGCTCGGTCAGGTTGTTGATGCGGGAAGTCAGCAGCGCAACCTGTGCCTCCGGGGAACCGGTGTCGGTCTCGTGCAGGCCGTACTCCTTAAGGATTTCAGCCTTCTTCTCGGTGCTCAAAGCCATGGAAAAATCTCCTATTGTATTTCAGTCCACATGAAATGTTGCGCCTAAAAAGCGCTGCCCGTGACTACTGTGGACCGCAGTCAGCAAGCCGAAGTAGAAGTATAGAGGCTGCCCAGCTTCGACATCAAATCCTCGACGAAGCGCGCGTCGTCGACAGCAACGGCCACGCGGGTGGTGGGATTCTCGAGGCGCTCAGGGTCACCGATGGTGCGCCCGTTCTCCTCACACCGCAGATTGAGGTCGAGGCATGTGACCAGCGAAGGATCCGCTGCCACTGCCACCGCCAAGGGATCGTGGAGCCCACAACCGCCGAGATGCGGAGACGTCGTTTTATAGGCGCGGATGTAGTAGTCCACGATGTCCGCGTAGATCCGGCCCGTCCGCGTGCCTCGCCACTGCTTCGTATGCTCCCTGGTGAGCAACGTGCGCAACGTGACATCGAGCCCCACCATCGTGAGGTTCTGTGCATGGCGGAAGACATAGTCCGTGGCTTGGGGATCTTGGAAGACGTTGGCCTCGGCATAAGGAGTGACGTTTCCGGGTACGGTCAACGCGCCACCCATCATCACGATGCGGGCGTTGCGGGCAAAGTCCGGGTCCTCGCGCATGGCGGCCGCAATGCTTGTCGACGGCCCCGTCGGCACTATAACCAGGTCCTCGCCATGCTCACGGACCGAACGGACAAGAAAGCCCACCGCATCCTCGTATGCCTTGCGGCGCGGCGGTGGCAAGAGAACCTCGCCGAGGCCATTGCGTCCATGAATGAACGCCGAAATGGGAGCCACGTTAAAGCCTGGCCGGGTCGGGCCGGAAAAGACGGGGACGTCCGAGGCGTCGAGAAGCTCGAGCAACGCCAGCGAGTTGCGCACTCCCAAGGCCACCGGCACGTTGCCATAGGTGCCGGTGACCCCGATCAGCTCGAGGTCAGGGTGCGCAACGGCATAGGCGAGCGCAAGGGCGTCGTCGATTCCTGTGTCGAGGTCGAGGATGATCTTCATTTAGGCCTCACGGGCAAGAATCTCACGAACTCGGGCGACGTCGCGCTCCATAGCCGCTAGGAGCTCCTCAACGGAGTTGAATTTCTCCATGTCGCGCACGTGATCGACAAAATGCACGGTGGCCTCGTGGCCGTAGAGGTCGGCGTCGCGGTCCAGCACGAAGGACTCCACAGAGCGCTCCTCGTCGCCGAAGGTGGGGTTCGTGCCCACCGAAATGGCCGCTGGATAAGGAACGCCGGGTTCCATGTCTCCTTCCAAGGGCGCCCCAGTTGGCTCGACCACGAACCAGCCCGCGTAGACGCCATCGGCTGGGATGGCAACGGATTCCGGGAAATACTGGTTGGCGGTCGGGAAACCGAGTTCCTTTCCACCGCGCCCCGCACCACGCACGACGGGCCCAGTCACCGTGAAATGACGTCCCAGCGCCCAATTCGCGCGCGCGATATCGCCCTTGGCAAGAGCGGCGCGGATGTTGGTGGAGCAGATGCGCTCGCCGTCGTCGTCAAGCAAGGGCACGATGTCAACGTCGAACCCAAACTCGGTACCGAATTCCGCCAGCGCCTCCGCGGTGCCGGACGCGCCTGCGCCAAAGGTGAAGTTCTCCCCCACCACGACGTGTTCCGCATGCAAGCGCCCCACAAGGAGGTCCGTCACGTACTCGCGCGGCTCAACGCCCCGGAGCTCCTCAGTGAAATCGATGACGAGCACGGCCTCGATGCCCATTTCTTCCGCCAGTTGCATGCGGCGCTCAAAAGTAATGACGGACAACGGCGCGCGCTCCGGAAGGAACACCGAAACTGGGTGCGGATCGAAGGTCACCATGACCGCACTATGACCGTGTTCGCGCGCGTGCTCGACGGCCTTCGTCACGAGCTGCTGGTGGCCGCGGTGTAGGCCGTCGAAGACGCCAATTGTCACCGACGTCGGACCGAGGTCAGCGGGGATGCTATCGATTCCGTACCAAATATCCACGGGCACCATGCTATCCCACAGCAGACGGTGCCCTAGACTGCAGGGCATGACTGATCCGCTCGAACGTTCTGGCCTCGTGGTCGTCGACAAGCCCGCCGGCATGACCTCGCACGATGTCGTGGGAAAACTACGGCGCTTCTTCCACACCCGCAAGGCGGGGCACGCAGGCACGCTAGATCCCATGGCCACGGGGGTGCTCATCGTGGGCATTGAGCGCGGCACCAAGTTCCTCGCCCACATGGTGGCCTCCACCAAGGCTTACGACGCCACGATTCGCCTCGGGATGGCGACCCACACCGACGACGCGGAGGGGGAACCAACGTGGGGCGAACCGGCAACCGCTGTGGAAGATTCAGCCATTGCGCAGGAAGTTGATGCCTTAACCGGCGATATTATGCAGCGTCCGGCAGCGGTGTCCGCGATCAAAATCGATGGCAAGCGTGCCCACGAACGGGTGCGTGCGGGCGAAGAGGTTGAGATTCCAGCGCGCCCCGTCACGGTCAGCCGCTTCGATATCCTCGATACGCGGCGCACCGGAGAGTTCATTGATCTGGACGTGTCGGTGGCCTGTTCTTCGGGTACTTACATCCGCTCGCTGGCGCGGGATTTGGGAGAAGCACTCGGCGTCGGCGGACATCTCACCGAGCTGCGCCGCACGGAGGTAGGGCCTTTTACGCTTGACGACGCCCTCCCCCTCGACACCCTCGAGACCTCCCCGAAGCTGTCCTTGAGCCTCGACGAGGCGCTCGCCCGTAGCTATCCGGTCTTGGAGGTCACCGATGACGAGGCTCAGGCCTTGGCCATGGGTAAGTGGCTGGAGCCGCGTGGGTTGAAAGGCACCTACGCGGCCGTCGATCCGCAGGGCCGATCCGTCGCCCTGATCAAAGAGAAAGGCAAGCGCCTGGCCACGGTTTTTGTCGCTCGCCCCTCCACTCTTTAGTTCTCAAAATTGAGCGCCGGGACGGCGGCGGCGACGATGACATAGCCGTCCCGAATGATCCAGTGGCCGGTAATAAACGGCACCGGGGTCGGTCGCGCTAGGAGGTAGGAGACTAAAGTTCCGTCGAGGCGCAAGTCAATTTCGGCCTGATCGAAATCGAGCCACCGCCGCGTCATGGGGAACCACGTCTTGTAGGTGGCTTCCTTCGCGCAAAACAACAGGCGGTCCGGGCAGGAGATGCCCGCCGCGCGGAGGCGGGACAACTGCGGCATCTCCCCTGGCCGGGCGATCATCGTCAACACGTGTTCCGGCAAGGGCTCCGCTGGCTCGGCGTCGAGTCCCATCGAGCGGACGTGTGTGGTGGGCGCTGCCACCGCCGCGCGCAACCCCTCGGTGTGCGTCATCGATCCCGTGTAGCCCTCCGGCCACAGCGGCATGCCCCGCTCACCGCGCAGAATAGGTTCGTCGCCGGTGTAATTAAGCTCCTTCAGCGCGCGGTGAGCGCACCAGCGGGCATCCCCAAATTCCGACTTGCGGACGTCCACGGCCTGCGAGACCACAGCGCGCTCCTCTGGGGATAGGTGGTGGAAATTGAGGAGATTAGTCATCGACTCATCCGTGCGCACATAGCAGTAGCGCGCAGACTCTGGGAAGAGGAAAGGCTCAAGCATGCTCGGCCCTCCCCGTCGTCTCATCGATGGTGAGCACCGGATACGGCCACTGCTGGAGGCCACCGTGTGCCTGCCATTCACGCGGATACCCTAGCGAAACCTCGATGTGGTCCACGCCGTCGATATTGGCACGGTTTGGCATGTGAAGATGTCCATAGACCACGGCTTTGGCGTTGTAGCGCCGCGGCCACGAACGCGTGTGGCGGGTACCGCACCACAAGGCCACTTCGGGCCAGCGCAAGTAGAGGGTCGGCTCCTGGACCAATGGCCAGTGATTGATGAGGACGGTCTCCCCTTCCACCCGGGACAGGCGCTTAATTGAATAGGCCAGCCGGTCCCAGCACCAAGCACGCACATCGACGAAGGGGGCGATGGCGAATTCATCGGTCATGACGATTTGCTTTTGCTTTGCGCTCGCAAGCTCTTGTTCGACCGTGGTCCCCGGCGGGCGAAAGCTGTAATCGTACAGCGTAAACAGTGGGACGACGGTCACCCCTCCGAAGACCGGATAAGGATCCTCTGGGGTGATCACGCCGATCTCACGGCAGCCTTCAACAAGCCGGTCGTATTTTGCGCGCCCCTTAAATGCATCCTGTCCCCGAGAAAAAAGCTCATGGTTGCCGGGCACCCAAATGACGGTGGCATAGCGGTTCTTCAGCCGCGCCAAGGTGTTGATCACCAGGTCAATGCGCTCGGCGACGTCCCCTGCGACAATCAACCAGTCATGGGGATTCGGCGGCACGAGTTCATCGATGCGCTCACCGTTGACACGCACCGCCGCGTGGAGATCGGAGACGGCCCACAGAGTGGTCATAATGCCTCCTTCACACGAACATTCCCTCTACTTCTACCACAGGCTTAGACCCGCGCCCACCGCATCGAGCGAAAGCGCCAGACGACGCCCACCATGCGGATGAAAATGAACGCGGCGATCCCGCCCCATACTCCACTAAGCCCGGTGCCTAGAGCAAAAGCCAACCAGACGCCGGGAAGGAAGCCTAGAAGTACCGACGCCAAGGTAAGCGTGCGAAGAAACGCTGCATCCCCAGCGCCGAGGAGAACGCCGTCCAAGGCGAAGACCACCCCGCCGATGATGACGAGGAAAGTCATAACCCACCAAGGTCCGGAGAGCACCTCGAGGACTTCCGGGCTCGTGGTGAAGATCCGCGGGATGATCCCGGAACCAAGCGCAAGAATCACAGCAAGTCCAAGGGAGAAGGACGTCGAGTAGAGCGTCACCTTAGTACCCACCGTGCGGGCATAACGCGCTGAGCCTGCACCCAGTGCCGCGCCGGTCAAGGCCTGGGCGGCAATTGCCAGGGAATCCAGCACAAGGGACAAGAAGTTCCACAACTGCATCAAGATTTGATGCGCGGCCAGTTGTGCGGTTCCGATGCGCGAAGCCACAGCTGCTGCGGATAGAAAGGCCACTTGAAAACTCAACGAGCGCACAATGAGATCGCGCCCCAGCACGAGCTGCCGGCGTACGACGCGCCAGCGAACTTCCCACGAGCCGGTATGTTCGCGGCGCAGTTCCCTGAGGAAGAATGCCGCGATGATTCCCATCCCCAACACCGTGGCTAAGGCGGACCCCTGCAGCCCCCACAAGTGCACGAAAATAGGCACTGCACTAGCGCCAGGAATCATACCGGCGAGTGTGAAGTACAAGGGCTTGCGGGTGTCTTGTACACCTCGCATCCAACCGTTACCAGCCATCGTGATGAGGGTAAAAGGAATCGCGATGGCGGCGATGCGCAGCCACTGTGCGGTTCCCTTCGCCGTTTCGGGGTTGCCGGTCAACCAGGAGGCAAAAACCCCGGCGAAGAGCCACATAAGGACCGCTAGGACCAGGCCGACGCCGACCGCAACCCACGTGGCCTGAACACCTTCGGCTACAGCTTCCTCACGTTTGCCTGCGCCGAACAAACGCGAAGCACGCGCGGTAGTGCCATAGGACAGGAAGGTCAGCTGGGTAGTGACCACCGAATGGATCGTGGCCGCAGCCCCCAGCGAGGCCAGATCCTGCGCGCCCAACCGTCCCACGACCGCGGTGTCCAAAAGCAAATACAGCGGCATGGCCGCTAAGACACCCAAAGCGGGCACGGCAAGACGGAAGACTTCCGCCGCAGAAACCTTGACGGGTTGCTCGGAAGCCATTTAAGACAACACACCTACCAGCTGCGCAATAACCTCCTCAGGCGTGCCGTGCGCGGTATAGCCGGCGGCTGGAATATGGCCTCCTCCGCCAAAGGTGAGGGCCACCTCGGCACAGTTCACTGCTGAGGAGCGCAGAGACACCGCCCACACTTCAGGGGCCTGTTCCTTGAACACAACCCCGATGTCTGTGCCTTTCAAGGCGCGGACATAGTCGACGAAGGACTCGATCGCGGAATCTGCGTGCGTACTGACTTCCTCATGCGGCACGAAGAGGACAGCGAGGCGGTGCTCTCCCGCTGCTTCGATCCTGAGGCCCGAGAGGACGCGACCAATCATCTGCAGGTCATCGGCGGTGCTGGCATCCATAAGCTCCAACGCGATCTGCTTGGTATCAAGCCCATAGAGCATCAGGCGCGCGGCAATATCGTGCATCGCTGGGCGGCCCCACCGGAAGTTACCTGTGTCGGTCACTAGCCCGGCGTACAGACAGTGCGCGATGACGCGATCAATCTGAATGGACAGCCTATCTAAGATATCGAGCAACACCACCGTGGTGGACTCGCACACCGGATCCACAACATTGATCGCACCAAAGCCATCGTTCGAAGCGTGGTGATCGATGCACAGGACGCGCCCAACGGCCGCCATCTCCTCAATGCCCCGTGCTACCGATCCGGTCCGGTCGATCGATCCGCAGTCCACAGTGACATAAAGGTCATAGCCCTGCGGGAGCTCATCTACCAACTCGATTTCATCCACGGTGGGAATCGAAAACAGGTTGGCGGAAATGTCTCGGCGCTGGCCAATCACGGTGCGGGTCTGCTTACCGCGCTGACGAAGCGCCAACGTGAGGGCCGCCGCTGAGCCAACAGCGTCGGCGTCGGGGCGCAAGTGGGTGATGATGCAAATGCTGCTGGCCTGTACCAGCGCATCAACTGCGGCTTCGTAGTTGGTTCGTGACACTTAGTCTTCTTCCTCATCCGAGGTCTTATATGGGTTCGCGTCCCCAGCCGGCTTCGCGCCTTCCTTCAGCTTGGCCAACTCCGCATCGCGTGCGCGTGCGCGTGCGAGCACATCCTCCATGTGAGCGGAGGCTTCAGGGACGGTATCGAGCTCAAAAGACAACGTCGGGGTAAAGCGAACGGACAGCTCATCACCCACGATCTTGCGCAATTGGCCCTTGGCCCTTGTGAGTGCTTCGGCCGCCTGGTCAAAATTCGGCTCAGAATCAATATCCGTTCCGCGCACCGTGTAATACACGGTGGCATCGTGCAGGTCACCCGTTACGCGGGCATCTGTGATGGTTACCAGTTCAAGGCGGCGATCCTTAATCTGGCGTTCAATCGCACTCGCAACGATTGTCTGAATGCGCTTAGCCATGCGTGCGGCGCGTGCGTGATCAACCATGGTGAAGCTCCTTTGCGTACGGTTACTGGCAACTAGTCTAGGATACCGATTCGACGCCGTTCGGCCGAAACGACTAAAGCCCAGCCAGAATATTTACTGGCTGGGCTTTAGTATCTGAGCTCTGTCACAAAGTGAAGAACTCAGGTGCGGCTAGTCGCGCGGGACCTCGACTTCTTCGAAGGCCTGAATGATATCGCCTACCTGGATGTCCGGGTAGGACAGAACCATACCGCACTCGTATCCGGCGTTAATCTCGTTGGCGTCATCCTTCTCGTGGCGCAGGGACTCGATCTTGGCATCGGAGGTAATGACGTTCCCGTCGCGTACGAGGCGCACCTTGCCGTTGCGCTTGACCTTGCCCTCGGTGACCATACAACCGGCAATGGTGCCGACCGCGGAGGACTTGAACAGCGCGCGGATCTCCGCTGCACCGGTGTCGCGCTCCTCGTAGATAGGCTTGAGCATGCCCTTCAGCGCTGCCTCGACCTCTTCGATAGCACGGTAAATCACCGTGTAGTAGCGGATATCAACGCCCTCAGCGTTGGCTTCCTCGGTTGCCTTACCCTCAGCGCGGACGTTGAAGGCGATGATGACGGCGTCGGAGGCAGCAGCCAAGGTGACGTTGGTCTGCGTCACCGCACCGACACCACGGTCGATGATGTTGAGCTGTACCTCGTCGTCGACCTCGATATCCAGAAGGGCATCTTCCAGTGCCTCGACGGAACCGGCGTTATCGCCCTTGAGGATGAGGTTGAGCGTCGAGGTTTCCTTGAGCACTGCATCCAGATCCTCGAGGGAGACGCGCTTGCGCGCCTTCGCCTGCAGAGCGGAACGCTTGCGAGCATCGCGCTGTGCGGCAATCTGGCGAGCCACGCGGTCGTCCTCAACAACCAAGAGGTTATCGCCGGCACCTGGTACGCCATTGAGACCCTGCACCTGGACCGGGCGGGACGGACCGGCTTCTTCCACATCGTTACCGAATTCATCGAGCATGCGACGCACGCGACCATGGGCATCGCCGACCACAATGGAATCACCGATGCGCAGCGTACCGCGCTGGATGATGACCGTAGCCACCGGGCCTCGACCGCGGTCGAGGTGAGCCTCGATGGCAGAGCCCTGCGCGTCCATGTCCGGGTTAGCGGTGAGCTCTAGGGAAGCGTCCGCGGTCAGGATGACAGCCTCGAGCAGGTCGTCGATGTTGATGTTGTTCTTCGCAGAAATATCCACGAACATCGTGTCGCCGCCGTACTCCTCCGGAACAAGTCCGTACTCAGTGAGCTGACCACGGATCTTGTCCGGGGAAGCTTCCGGCTTATCAATCTTGTTAACCGCGACGACCACAGGGATATCCGCTGCCTTCGCGTGGTTGATTGCCTCGATGGTCTGCGGCATCACGCCGTCATCAGCCGCAACCACCAGGATGGCCAAGTCGGTGGACTTGGCACCGCGGGCACGCATGGCGGTAAACGCCTCGTGACCCGGGGTATCCAGGAAGGTGATGGTGCGCGGACCGTCTTCAACGTCCACCGTGGTTTGGTAAGCACCGATGCCCTGTGTAATGCCGCCGGCCTCGCCCGCACCTTCGTTGGTCTTACGGATGGTATCCAGAAGGCGGGTCTTACCGTGGTCAACGTGACCCATCACGGTCACGACTGGCGGGCGCTTCTCAAGGGCTTCTTCGCCGCCCTCGTCCTCACCAAATTGCAGGTCGAAGGATTCGAGCAGCTCGCGGTCCTCATCCTCAGGGGAGACAACCTGGACCTCGTAATTGATCTCCGAGCCCAAGAGCTGCAGGGTGTCCTCAGATACGGAGGCCGTGGCGGTCACCATCTCACCGAGGTTGAAGAGCGCCTGCACCAATGCTGCGGGATCCGCACCAATCTTCTCGGCGAAGTCAGCCAGGGAAGCACCGCGGCGAAGGCGAACAACCTTACCGCCGCCGTCAGGCAAGCGTACGCCGCCTACCTCATGCTTCTGCTGCTCTTCAAACTCATGGCGCTTCTGACGCTTCGACTTCTTACCGCGACGCGGTGCGCCACCGGGACGTCCGAATGCACCAGCGGTGCCACCGCGGCGTCCGCCGCGTCCACCGCGGAAACCTCCGTGGCCTGGACCGCCATGGCCTGGGCCACCACCGCGGCCGCCACGACCGCGACCGCCACCGCCGCTACCTGCGGCCTTCGACGGCATGCTGGCCGGATTCGGATGCGAAGGCATCATCGCTGGCGAAGGACGACGTCCACCACGGTTGCCATCGCCTTGCGGGCGTGCGCCGCCCTTACCGCCGCGGTTATCTCCCGGCTTGCCGCCAGAGCGCTGACCCTTGCTTCCGCCCGGGCGCGGCCCTGGGCTGGGTCGATCACTGGAGCTACCCGTGGAGAACGGGTTATTGGCCACGCGGCGGGTACCGCCAGGCTTCGGCATAGAACGCGGGGTAACAGCGCGTTCGCCGCCCTTGCGCTGTGCTCCGGGCTTTGGAGCGCCGCCCGGCTTCGGGGCACCGCCCGGCTTGGGAGCGGCACCCGGCTTCGGGGCACCGCTCTGCGTCGGAGCAGCACCTGGCTTCGGGGCACCACCCGGCTTGGGGCCGGGCTTTGGCGTGGCTGCTGGCTTCTTTTCCGCCGGCTTCTTCTCTGCAGTCTTCTTGGCAGCAGATTTCTTGGCAGCGGAAGCAGGGGTGGCTGCAGACGCGTTCTTGTCTGCGGGCTTGTCGTTGCCACCCTTTGCTTCATAGTGTGCGCGCATCTTCTTGATCACCGGCGGTTCGATGGTCGAGGATGCGGTCTTGACGAACTCGCCTTGTTCCTTCAGCGTGGCGAGCAGTTCCTTGCTGGTTACACCGAGCTGCTTTGCCAACTCGTGTACACGTAGCTTTCCGGGCACTTGTCTCCTCTTTAATCTTTCTAGGAGCCAAGGCCGCGGAACACGGCTTGACCCCTAGTTAATGGCTATGGACTTTCATCGCTGATGCTGCTTCATCGTTGTGCGCTCATCAGTGTTCGGTCTTCCTTTTTAACTCTGGGTCGCACGGGCGATTGCCCGCCAACTGCACCTGCTGCTGAGCAGCGAGGTACTCACGTACGTGACCTGTGTCCACGTCTGTGGACAATCGGAGCGCGCGCCTGAAGGCACGGGTTCGCTCCGCCAGCTCTACTGCTTCCAGATCCGGTCTAATCCACGCTCCCCTCCCAGGAAGGCGGCGGCCTGGATCCGGAACAACACGGCGTCCTGAAGGATCGTCCCTATCGGCGACCACCCTGAGCAGTTCCGTGTCGGGATGCTTTTGACGCGTAGCAATACACGTGCGGAGCCGCTGTCCTTGAGACATCCAACTCCTTACGTCGTATCGCCACTATTCCTGCGCCACAGCATTCCTGCATGTGGGCCGTTGTCTACTCTACGCGAAAACGGGCCAAACCTTTAATCCCACCGCAGGCCCGTCGGAAAGCTAATCGCGAGCGGCATCAGAGTGAATATCAATCTTCCATCCAGTCAGGCGCGCCGCGAGGCGGGCATTCTGGCCTTCCTTACCGATTGCGAGCGAGAGCTGGTAATCCGGCACAGTCACCTTGGCCACTTGCGCCTCCGAGTCGAGGATCTCTACGCGCACGACCTTTGACGGAGCAAGAGCGTTGCCCACATAGACGGCAGGATCTTCGTTGAAATCGATGATGTCGATCTTCTCGCCACCGAGTTCACGCATCACGTTGCTAACGCGGGAGCCCTTCGGGCCGATACACGCACCCTTGGCGTTGAGGCCCTTGGCGTGGCCGCGAACGGAGATCTTGGAGCGGTGGCCAGCCTCGCGGGCAATGGCGATAATCTCAACTGCGCCGTCTGCGACTTCCGGGACCTCAAGTTCAAAGAGGCCGCGAACCAACTCTGGGTGAGTACGCGACAACGTGATCTGCACCTTGGCTCCGTTGCGGTTCACGCCTACGACATATGCCTTGACGCGGTCGCCGTGCTCGAGCTTCTCCCCCGGCAGCTGCTCAGCAGGCAGCAGGAAAGCATCCTGCGAGTCGTGTTCGGTACCCAGCTGCACCACGACGACGCCGCGCTTGTTCGCGTGAATATCGCGCTGGACGACGCCCGACACAACCGTTCCGGTGAGCTCCGAATAGGAATCGTAGGTTCGTTCCGCCTCATTCTCGCGCAGCTTACGCAAGATGGCATCGCGGACCGCCTGCGCGCCGATGCGCCCAAAGTTGTCGGGAGTGTCGTCGTATTCACTGATGACCTCTCCAGTCTCCGGATCACTCTCGGTCACGACGACGGTGACAGCACCGCTATCGGCGTCGATGTCGACGCGAGACTTCGTACCTTCCGCCTTGGTCTCGGCCGACTCGGCACGGTGATCCAGGTAGGAATACAAAAGGGCACCCGCAATCGCTTCGAGCAGGTCCTTTACCGGGACGCCGCGCTCGCGCTGAATCGTGCGAAGTGCCTCTAGGTCAATATTCACTTGTTAGTCCTCTCGGGTTGCCGAGTTCTGCTCGGCGAAGTCGAACGTCTGCTGTGCCGCCTCCAGCTCCATGGCTGAAGGTTGGGCAAATTCAATTTCTACCACTGCGCGGCTTAGATTTTCCAATCGCTCAACCTGATAGCGCACCTCCTTTTTCACAGTGGTGATGAGCGCCACGGATTCTTCATCCTCGGACAGCGCGCCAATGCGGGCGACGCGGGTCGTGCCAGGTTCGTCGGTGAGCGCGTAGCCCACGAGCCTTCCTTGGTTGCGGCGCCAGTGGCGCGGGGCACTCAGCGGAAAATCCACCCCCGGCGTCGACACCTCCAGGGTGTATCCCGCGCCAAAGTTGAGGGCGCCCGCTTCTTCCTGGGCATCAAAGAGCGCCGAAATCTCCTGCGAGAGCTCCTCAATGAGATCGGAACTTGGGCGTTCGTCACCGTCAACACGGATGATGACCTGAGATTTCTTTCCTGCACGAGTGGTCTTCACGTCTTCAACGTCGAGGCCGCGCGCGGCGGCGACAGGCTGCAGGATTTCGGTTAGTTGCGCGGGTGTTGGGAATGCCATGCGCTCTAGACTAGGACACCCGGGTAGGGTCTATCGCGTGAACCGCCGAGTAGTTGTGCCCACCCTTTTAGTTTGCGCCGCCCCCTGGCTGGGCGGCTGCCAAGCCACCGACGCGATCGTGGATTATTTTGGCCCCCATGCAGACCCTACGTTGACCTCTCTGGCTCACGATGCCAGCGCCGACGCCCACGCACTGCAGAAACTCGATCCCGATGCCGCGTCCCTGCGCGCGCAGCACGCAGACGAGCTTTACTCCGAAATTGAGCGCCTCTGCGGCCGCGACGAGGAAGGACACGTTCCGCGCTCCTGCGAAGTGAATCGTGAGGTTGAAGCACACGAGGCCACTGATGCGGCTGCCGTGCTTGCCGCAGCTTCTTCATCGACTAAAGAGCAGCTTGACGCGGTCTCCCCGGAATCTCGGCCCTTGCTCGTCGCCCAAGCCATCGCAATGGAGGCCCACTCCACCGATGAACCGGGCGCTGTGCCGGAGCTGACGGAGGATGACGCTGACCTCGCCACCGAACTCTTGGACTGGGAATACCAGCAGGTGTATGCCTTGGACTTTGCTCGTTCCTATGTCACACCTGACGTCGAAGAGCTGGTTGATGAGCGCCTCGCTCTGCACGATAACCGCGTCCTCGCGCTCCAAGAAGCAGTAGCCAAAATCGGACCAGTGCCACAGCCCGCAGCGGCCTACACCTCGTCCTCCGGTGAGCTGCCCGTAGACGCCGCCTCAGCGCGCGCGTTCCTTGACTACGTCGCGCATAGTGACGCGGTGACATGGGCCTCCGCCGCCTCACAGGAGGTGCCCGACCAAGCGGCACCCAATACTGAATGGCGAAGCTGGCTTATTTCTGTAGCCGCCCAATCTCACCGCACCAGTGCAGCTTAATTCCTCTCTCGCGGGCTCGATTTTCCTGAGCTACCGACGTTTGGCGTTCTTTTCGGCGTACAGCGACCAGGCATAGCGCATGACCGGAATCTGCAACGGCAGACGCACCGCGTGGTAGATCTTCTTGCCGGTTGATGCCTTGCCGCTTTCTAAGTCCCTGTAGGCCTGGTAGAAGTTCGCCGGCCACACGGCGGCGAGCAAAGCTAGGGCTGAAAGGCCGCCTGCAGGCCGCGTCGATGGGTTCGCCAGGAGTGCACCGGTCACCACTTCCCAGGCGCCAGAGGTGAAGTTGTAGAAGCGAACCGACCCTGGAAGTTGTGGTGGGATGATGGACTCGAAGGGCTTCGGCTTAGCAAAATGCAGCACTCCCATGGCAGAGAGTGCTGCAGCCATTGAATATGTCAGTGCGCGGTTGTGAGAACTCATACCCGCGAGCCTACGCGCTTAACGCACCTAGCCGCGGATGAGCTCCGTTAAGGTGTCCACGATGGAGTCTGCGGGGACCTCACGGGTTTCGCCGCCACGGATTCGCAGCTCAATGATGCCGTCCTTGAAGGAGCGGCCCAGGATGGCGATAAAGGGCATACCCAGCAGCTCCGCATCCTTGAACTTCACGCCCGGGGAAACCTTGGGGCGGTCGTCGAAAAGCACCTCGATGCCCGCGCGGTCCAAGTCCTGCACAAGCTTCTGGCCGGCCTCAAGGGCAGCGGCGTCCTTGTTGGCCACGACGACATGCACCTGGTAGGGCGCCACGGCCACTGGCCAGTTGAGGCCCTTCTCATCGTGACGCTGCTCCGCCAGCACGGCGAGCATGCGCGTGACACCAATGCCATAGGAGCCCATGGTCGGCACGGCGCGCTTGCCGTTTTCATCCAGAATCTGGACGTCGAATGCTTCGGTGTACTTGCGGCCCAGCTGGAAAATGTGGCCAAGCTCGATGCCGCGCTCCAGGGTTAGAGTGCCCTGACCATTCGGTGCCGGGTCACCTTCCTTGACCTCCGCAGCCTCAATGAATTCATCAACGGTGAAGTCACGGCCGGCAACGCAGCCCACCACGTGGCGGTTCGGGGCATCCGCGCCAGTAATCCACGACGAACCGGAAGCTACGCGCGGGTCGGCATAAACCTTCACGTCGTGAGCGTTGAGGACACGCGGTCCGACATAGCCCTTGACCAAGAAGGGGTTCTTCTTGAAGTCGCCCTCGCCGGCGAGCTCAAACTCGACCGGCTCCAGCGAAGCCTCCAAGCGCTTTTCATCCAGCTCGCGGTCGCCCGGAATGAGAACGGCGGCCAGCTCCCATTTCTTCTCTTCCTCAGCGGCCGCGGGCGCAGCCACCTTGATCATCATGCACTTGAGGGTGTCCGCTGCGGTGACCTCGCGGCCGTCGACAGTAATGCCAGCACCCTTAGCCCACTCCACCAGGGACTCGATGGTCTCGGATTTCGGAGTCTCGTGCTCCTGTGCCTCCGGCAGACCGTCGAAGGGAATCTCCTCCGGCGCCTGAGTCACGACCGCTTCTACGTTGGCAGCGTAATCGCCCTCCGTGGCGCGGACGAAGGTATCTTCACCCACCTCGGACACGGCGAGGAACTCCTCGGAGGCCGAGCCACCCATCGCACCGGAGGTGGCCTTACAGATCGCGTAATCGATCTCTAGGCGGTCGAAGATGTTCTGGTAGGCCTTGCGGTGGCGGGCATAGGACTCATCGAGCCCCTCATCCGTCATGTCGAAGGAGTAGGAGTCCTTCATGGTGAATTCGCGGCCGCGCAGCACGCCAGCGCGCGGACGTTCCTCATCGCGGTACTTCGTCTGAATCTGGTACAGCGTGACCGGGAAGTCCTTGTAGGAGGAATACATATCCTTCACCGCAGTGGCGAACATCTCCTCATGGGTCGGGCCCAGCAGCATGTCCGCACCCTTGCGATCCTTAAGCCTGAACAAATTATTGCCGTATTCCGTCCAGCGGTTCGACTGCTCATAAGGATCGCGCGGCAGCAGCGCCGGGAAGAGCATCTCCTGGCCACCGATGGCGTTCATTTCCTGGCGGATAACGTCTTCGATCTTGCGCATGGCGCGCAGTCCCAATGGCAACCAGGTGTACACACCCGGCGCGACGCGGCGCACATAGCCTGCGCGGACGAGAAGCTTGTGGCTGGGGACTTCGGCATCAGCCGGATCCTCACGAAGAGTGCGGAGGAAAAGCTCAGAAAGACGTGTAATCATGGTTGCTCAGTCTACATCGCTAGCATGTAGCCATGCTGATCATCCTCCCTCCTTCTGAGACCAAAGCACACGGCGGCAGCGGCGCGCCCCTCAACTGGGAAGAGCTCTCTTTCCCCGCGCTGAATCCAATACGCCAAGAAATCGCTGCTGAATTGTCTTCTTTGCCCCTCGACGAGGCGCAAAAGGTGCTCAAGCTCTCGGAAAAGCTGCGCGGGGAAGCCGAGTCCAACCGCGAGTTGGCGTCCTCCCCCACCATGCCCGCGCTGGAGCGGTTTACGGGCGTGCTGTACGACGCCCTCGATTCCCCTTCCCTTCCCCCAGCCGCGCGTCAACACCTCGCTGTGGGTGATGCGCTCTTCGGGTTGCTGCGCGCCGATGATCTCATCCCCCACTACCGGCTTTCAGGTGGCACCAAGTTGGGCGGGAAGACTCTCAAGTCTCGCTGGGGTACGGCCATCACCGATGAGCTGCGCGCGCTTATCGACGCAGGCGAGTTCCTCATCGACATGCGCTCGGGCACCTACCAAGAGCTGGGCAAGCTCAAAGAAGCCTCCACGGTGCGCGTGGAGTCAGTGCAGGAGGATGGCTCCCGCAAGGTGGTCTCCCACTTCAATAAGCACTACAAGGGGGAACTCGCTCGCGTACTCGCCCTCCAGGGCGAGAATGTCTCCTCCCTCGAGGATGCCGCCCGCGTAGCCCAGGAGGCGGGCATGAGCACCGAACTGCGCGGCACCGAGCTGGTGCTCGTGGTCTGATTTATCTATTTATCAATTTATCTACGCCCGCCGATTTATCTATTTATCAATTTATCTATTTATCAATTTATCTGCCTGCTATATACTTCCAGCATGACTGGAAACCCTTTTCGCCCAACCTTTGGTGCCAGCCCACTTAAGTGGGCTGGCCGCAGTGCGGTCCTCAATGACTTCACGGTTGGGCTCGACGGCGGAGTTGGCAACCCTAATCGCGCAATGCTTATTAGCGGTCATCGTGGGATGGGCAAAACGGTCCTGTTGACTGAGCTCGAGGACATCGCAGCCCAACAAGGATGGGCTGTTATTCGAGTCAGTGGTCGAAGCAATTCAGTCACTCAGCTCATCGACTCCATCATCCCAGAAAAGATCAACCAGCTGGCTTCTCCATCAACCCGTCGAATCAAAGACATACGTATAGCGGGCCTCGGTGGCATTGGTACTGAAGAGATTGGTACGCCACCAGTGCCAACATTAGAATCGCGCTTGCGCGAACTCTCCGCTCATCTCCGAGACAGCGGAATTCTACTTACTATCGATGAGATTCAGGACGCCGATCCTCATGACCTTGAGATAATCGCAGTCGCATTCCAGCATCTTGTTCGCGATGAACTCGACGTTTCCATCGTGATGGCAGGGCTTACTGCCGGTGTTGACAAGCTTCTACACCTGCCGGGAACAACGTTTCTGCGCCGTGCCCGCAGATTTCACCTAGGACCTGTTAACCCGCAAGCTACGACCAGCGCTTTCAAAGATACGGCAGCTTTGACTTCGATTGCTTTCAACGACGAAGCCGCCGACCGCGCTACTGAAGCGAGCCACGGTTATCCCTTCCTCATCCAGCTCATCGGGTACTTGGCCTGGAACGCTGCATCCCAAGCCAGTGAGACGACCATTTCCTCAACAACCGTCGACGCAGTTCTTGGTGAGGCAATCACGACAATGGGAACCCAAGTGCACGATCCTGCGGTACGTGCGCTCAGCCAACGACAACTTGAGTACCTTCACGCGCTGGCTGATATCGCAGATGAGGCGGGGACGGCCACATCTGGCGCTATCGCTCACGAGCTGAAGACAACGACGACGTCTCTCAGTGAAGTGCGCGCGCGTTTGCTAGAGCAGGGGCTTATCGATGCCCCACGGCACGGCACGGTTGCTCTCGCCCTGCCGTACCTCCGCGATTATCTTCACGCAGGCGGCGAACAAACCTACGTGGACTAAACGTTACTGATTACACCAGCGGGTTATAACGCAAACTATTGCGTTTGAGCTCGCACTCAGTGGCGATAGAGATGCCGGAGGCAATCTTTCCGCGCTCACGAAGGCGGAACATGGCGTCCACGACGCGATCACGCAAGCCCCATGGATCGATGGTGTTGATGTAGACCTTCGTGCCGCCTTCAAAGCCGGCCAAGGTCGATACCCTGAGCTTGATCATCACGCGCCACGGCTGCGGCAGATCCACGCTGGGTGGGCGGTGGTGCCACTCTTCATTGCATGCCACATCCGGCCCCACTGCGGCGTGTGCAGCATGGATCAGATCCGACATTCCACGGACTTCGCCAGGTGTTTGTTCCCACGGTTCACAGCGGGGCGACTTGGAGAAGATCTCCAGCGTGGGATAGCGGTGGCCAAAGCCGGCGAAGAGGACCGCATAGTCATTCTCTGCGATAACAAGGTTGCGCTTTGCCGCATACCCAACTGCCCAATCGTTGTACATGTTGGGGTGTGCACGTAGAATCGCATTTTCTTGCTGGGCTGCCATGCCCAGAGCATCAATCGCGACGAGCTGCTTGTGCAGGTGGTCGAAGGACGCGCCCGCCGGTGCCAGCCAGTTCTGGAACACGGCGACATAAGAGGCATAGCGGTTTCGCTGGTAGAGCTCGCGCGTTGATTCCGCGGTGAAGGTTGTGAGCAGAAAGTGCTCATCGGGGCTCAGCGTGCCGGAGGAAGCCAGCTGGCTGTCGTCGACCGCCCCCTCCACGAAGTGGCGCGAAGAAATGATGACATCGTGCCCGCCACCGAAGAAGCCATCGGCGAGGGCGAGGAGAGAGTCGTCGCCCAGCGCGGCGTCTTTGCCCGCGGCCTTGAGTTTGGTGCGCACCACGTTGAGTACGTGCAGGCGCCCGGCCTCATCGGCTTCATATTTCTCCTTGTGCTGAGCTAGGTCTGGGTCCATGGTGAAGCCATAGTTCTCATGCCAGTAGTCATAAGACACGATCTCAAAAAGGTTAGGAACCCGGCGAAACACCGGCTGGGTTGTGTCCAGCTCGTGTGGAAGGAGCCCGCGCTGGATCTCCCCCGAAGCCAGGATGCGGGACTTTTCCGGCGGGGTGTCTAACATGCGCCCGGAGCAAAAAGCACAGCTGTGCGTCATGGCATCGGCCGTCAGGGGCTGCGGATCCTTCGCAGGACGCGAGAGCGGACGGTTTCCACGTCCCGGCACCGTCCACACCTCCGTTCCGGAGAAGGGGTTGACCTGTTTGACGGTCCCATCCGCCATGGTCTGGATAGGTTCGACGCGGCTAAAGAGTGCTTCGCTCATGCAGCCCAGCGTAGACCTCCCTGCTCACCGGTGCGACTAGACTTAAGCCTCATGCAGCACCGATTCTTTGAAGTAGATGTCTTTGCCACTGGGCCGTTTACGGGAAATCCCCTTGCTGTGGTGGCGGATGCCGACGGCTTGAGCACCGAAGAGATGCAGCGCATCGCACACTGGACAAACTTTTCGGAGACAACCTTCCTGTGCTCGCCTACGGATCCACGTGCAGACTACCGAGTGAGGATTTTTACCCCGTACGAGGAGTTTCCTTTCGCCGGCCACCCGACGCTGGGCAGCGCACGCGTGGCGGCGGAACTACTCGGAAAGAACGGCACCCTGATTCAGGAATGCGGAGTTGGGTTGGTCACCGTGCGCCAGGAAGAGGGCCGCTTCGCCTTCGCTACCCCGCCCTTGGTGCGTGAAGGGGCGCTAAGTGATGAGGAGCGGGCTGAG
Organism: Corynebacterium sp. HMSC062E11; assembly: GCF_001811845.1. NCBI lineage: Bacteria > Bacillati > Actinomycetota > Actinomycetes > Mycobacteriales > Corynebacteriaceae > Corynebacterium > Corynebacterium sp. HMSC062E11. The sequence continues at coordinate 386,474 of NZ_KV806774.1, read as the reverse complement.
GCAGCCGCCGCCCTTGGGATCGGCGAGGACAGCATCCTTGACTCCGGCTGGGTAGACAACGGGCCCGGCTGGCGCCTAGTCCAGCTCGAGTCTGCCGAGGCCGTGCAAAATCTTCGCCCCACGCCCACCCCGCGCGTCAAAGTGGGCGTAGTCGGGCTCACCGGTAATGATCACCCCGCTTATGTAGTCCGCGCCATCACCGGGCAATTCGAGGATCCCGTCACCGGTTCCTTCAACGGCGGCGCTGCCCAATTCCTGCGCACCAAGGGTGCTGTTCCTGCCCGCTATACCGCGGCACAGGGCGGCCAGGTAGGGCGCGATGGCCGCGTCTATATCAACGACGATGGTCATGACATCTGGGTCGGCGGCAACGCCCACGTTCGCGTGCGCGGAACCCTGGAGTCACGCGATGTCTGATGCCTCCCTCCCCTTCGAGCTACGCAGCGAATTCGCCCAACGCCTTCCCCACATGGTCACGGCGAGCCGAGGCGAGGAACAGCCAACGGCGCGATTGGTGGCGCTCAACGAAGAGCTAGCCGCCGAACTGGGCCTCGACCTGGACTGGCTGCGCAGCGAAGACGGCCTAGAGTTTCTCCTCGGCCGCGGTCCAGTTACTCCCCACGCAATGGCCTACGCCGGCTTTCAGTTCGGCCAATACAACCCGACAATGGGTGATGGCCGTGCCCTCCTCTTGGGTGAAGTCACCGGCCCCACCGCTGCGCACAACCCCACGGGCCTCTGGGATCTGCATGCCAAAGGGACAGGACTAACCCCCTATTCGCGCTATGGCTCTGATGGGCGCGGCACGCTGCGCTCGATGCTGCGTGAATATCTCTTCTCCGAGTCGATGCACGCCCTCGGTGTACCCACCACAAGGTCGCTGGCGGTCATCGGGACCGGCCGTCCCATTCAGCGCCAGATGGTGGAGGAAGCAGGCGTTCTCGTGCGCGTTGCCGCGAGCCACATCCGTGTTGGTTCCTTCCACTTCGCCGCGCACTCGCAGGTACCCGGGTTGCTCCAGCGGCTCGCCGATTACACCATTGAACGCCACTACCCTGGCGCCGACTACCGGGAGCTGTTTACCCGCGTCATGGACGCACAGGCAGCGACGGTTGCCGGGTGGATGCAGGTGGGTTTCATCCACGGCGTGATGAACACCGATAACACCACGCTATCGGGTGAGACGATTGACTACGGGCCGTGCGCGTTCATGGAAAACTATGACCTCAATACCTGGTTTAGCTCCATCGATACGCAGGGCCGCTACCGCTTTGGGCGCCAGCCCGACATGCTGGGCTGGAACCTTGCGCGGTTGGCGGAATCACTGCTGCCGCTTTTCGACGTCTCCCCCGACGCTTCCCTTACCTGGGCCCAGGAGGCCATCAATTCCTTTGGCGAGCGCTATGAAAAGGCGCGCCGCCGCGAAGCCGCGAGCCGTTTGCAGATTCCCGACGAGCTCTTCCAGGACTATAGTGCGGCCCTTGCACAGTCCGCTCCGGATCTCACGCAGGCCCACCGCAGTCTCGTCAGCGCAGCGGCGGGTGAACCGGCAGACGCCTATGAGATGTTTGGTGACGCTCGATTTGTTGATGCCTACTGTGCTAGTGGCCCCAACGTCGAGTCTCTCAAGCAAACCGTGCCCCGCGTGATTCCCCGCCCGCGTCTGGTCGAGGCCGCACTGAGTGATGCTGAAGAATTCCCCCGCTTGCTTCACGCCACCACGCGTCCCTTTACTGCCGCGCCAGAATACGAGCAACCGGGTGGCACGGAAGGCTACCTCACCTACTGCGGAACGTAAGAGAAGAAAAGGAAAACACACCGCCGCCCCGAGGTCTCCGTAGGAAAGGAAACGGAGTCTCGGGGCGGCGGTGCGTCTCTATCTTTCACTGCCACGCTCCCGGTCGGTTTCTCAGGCCGACCGCCCCGCGTGGCTGGGGTTCTCTCTATCTCTCTCGCATGCGCTCTCTCAAACGCACACCATCATTATGGGGCGCTGTCCTTGGTGAAGCGTTCCGGTGCACTGAACGCTCCCTGCCAATTACTGAGAATTACCTGCGAGGCAAGCACCTACGAGCCGAAAGGAGAAATTACTTGGACTCAAGCTGCAGGGTCTTCTGCGTGTACTCCCACATCTCGTTGTAGAGCTTCTTGTCCTTGGAGAGCTTGGTGCCGTAGGAAGGAATCATTTCCTGAATCTTATCGCCCCACTGGATCATGTGCTCACCGAAGCAGCGCTCCAGCAGCTCCACCATGATGGCCGGGGTGATGGACGCTCCCGGGGAAGCGCCGAGCAGGCCGGCAATGTTGCCCTCAGGGTTATTGATGAGGGTGGTACCGAACTCCAAGGAGCCGAACTGCGGTGCACCCGCCGGCTTAATCACCTGGACGCGCTGGCCGGCGATGACGGTCTCCCAATCAGCCGGATCCGCGCTCGGGACGTATTCCTTCAGGGTTTCAACGCGCTTATCGAAGTCCTTGAGAACCTCAGTGACCAGGTACTTGGTCAGACCAAACTCCTGTGCTGCCACGCCCAGGTAAGAGGTGATGTTGTCCGGACGGATGGACTTGAACAGGTCCAGGTAGGAGCCCTTCTTCAGGAACTTCGGGGACCAGCCGCCGTAGGGGCCAAACAGCAGGCCTTCTTCACCGTCGATGACACGGGTGTCCAGGTGCGGCACGGACATCGGCGGAGCACCCACAGCAGCCTTGCCATAAACCTTGGCGTGGTGCTGCTTGACCAGCTCCGGGTTCTTGGAGCGCAGCCACAGGCCCGAGACCGGGAAACCGGCGAAACCGGAAACCTCACGGACACCAGCCTTGCGCAACAGGTCGAGTGCGTAACCGCCGGCACCAACGAAAACAAACTTGGCGTGGACAGCCTGGTAGTCACCGGTGTGGAGGTTCTTTGCCACCACGCGCCACTTGGAACCATCACGCTTAATATCAACGACCTCGTGGCCATAACGGATCTCGGTGCCGGCAGCCTTAGCGGCAGTGAAGAACTGCTTAGCCAGGGCGCCAAAGTTGACGTCGGTGCCCGCATCGGTCCACGAGATGGCAACCTTCTGGGAGTTGAAGTCACGGCCCTGGGACATCAGGGGCAGCTTCTCCTGGAAGGTGGCGTCATCGTCGCTGAACTGCATGTTCGGGAACATGTGGTTATCCTTCAGCGCGTCGAAACGGCGCTTCAGGTAATCCACCTGGATGGAGCCCTGTGCAAAGGACACATGCGGAACCGGGTTGATGAAGGCCTTCGGGTCCGTCAGGATGCCGTTGTTGAGTTGGTGGGACCAGAACTGGCGAGAAACCTGGAACTTCTCATTGATGTTCATAGCCTTGGAAACATCAATGCGGCCGTTCTTTTCTGGGGTGTAGTTCAGCTCGCACAGCGCGGAGTGGCCGGTACCGGCATTGTTCCACGGGGAAGAGGACTCAAGCGCAGGGCCGTCCAAACGCTCGAAGACCATCTGCGTCCAGCTGGGCTCGAGCTCACGCAGCATGGCGCCGAGGGTGGCGCTCATAATACCTGCACCAATGAGTGCGACCTCAACCTCGTCTACTACTTGTGCTGTCTTCTTATCGGAGGACACTGTACTTATTACCTCTTTGAGTCGATGTATTCGTTGTGGTCAAGTGCCCTGCGCATGTGGGTACACAGGGCGCGGTGAGAAAGCGCTCGACGATGCTAGGAAGCAAACCGGCATACAGACCTCCCCTACGAGAGGTCCGTCAAGCATTAATTCCACTTTACGCCCCTAAATGAGAAATAGGCATTCCTGGGAAAATAAATGCCCGAATATGAAACCACTACCCCTTTTGTGGTGCAGGACAACTGTGGCTAGCGCTCCGCCCCGACGGACGCACCTGGCTGTACGGCCTATCATGAGCTCCATGACATATGACGAACTCGAATGGTCAACAGATCTCCTCGGGCCCGATTTCCAAGCCGCCACCCTTGAACTCGGCGCCGACCCTGATGGCGAGGGCGATGTGTGCGCGACGCTCGTGCGCTACTGTCCCGACACGGATGCCCACGATGACCGCCCCGCCTTGGTGTGGGTCCATGGCATGACGGATTACTTCTTCCACGATCACGTAGCGCGCTATTTCTATGAGCTCGGCTATGCCTTTTATGCTCTCGACTTGCGCAAGTGCGGGCGCTCCCGGAGGGACGGCCAAACCTGGCATTACATCAGCGATATGAAGTATTACGATGCCGACCTCAACGCGGCTCTCGATGCACTTCCGAACGAGCGTGTCGTCATCATGGGCCACTCCACCGCCGGCACCATCATCGCACTCTGGCTTGATCGCCTTCGCCGCCAGGACCGCGAACGCTTCACCCGCATCTCCGGTGTCGTCTTCAACAGCCCCTGGTTGGCCATGATGGGAATGGCGGATAAGACTTATGAGGTGCTCAAGCACGTCATCTATGCCGGCGCTGCCATCGCCCCAAAATTCCCGATTCCCGGAGGCGATCTCACTGCCTACGGGGAATCTATCCATTCCGAAGAGCAGGGCGACTGGGAATTCGACCGTCGCCTCAAGCCACTGGGCGGGCACCCGAAATACCTGGGCTGGGTAGCAGCGGTCTTCCATGGCTTCGACGCGATCCATTCCGGCCGCATCAACATGGGACTCCCGCTGCTGACCATGACTTCAGGACGCTCCGAACTCAATCAGCCTTATAGCGAATCCTCTAACACCGCCGATGTTGTGGTCGACGTACGCCAAAGCCAGCGCTGGGCCAAGGAGCTCAGCGCTCGCTACACGCTCCACGTTGTAAATAATGGGCGCCACGATCTCTTTCTTTCCCGCCCCGAGCCGCTGCAGGAAGCATTCTCCACCGCCGCGGAATGGTTGCGCGCCGTGGCCCCTCTTGAGACGGATTAGACTCGCCCACCTCGCGCTTTTCGGCCTGCACGGGTTGCGGCTAGGCAGCCTCTAGAATGGTCGGCATGACTTCCGCACAGCACTTTGACCTCGTCATCATCGGCACTGGGTCGGGAAATTCAATCCCCTCCCCTGAGTTCGACGATAAATCCATCGCCATCATCGAAAAGGGAACCTTCGGCGGAACCTGTCTCAACGTGGGCTGCATCCCAACGAAGATGTACGTCTACGCTGCCGACTTGGCACTCGCCGCACGCGAGGCAACCCGTCTTGGGCTCAGCGCCCACGTGGATGCTGTGGATTGGGACGGCATTGTCGAGCGCGTATTCCACAACCGCATCGATCAGATCGCCCGCGGCGGCGAAGAGTACCGCCGTGGCGAGGAAACGCCCAATATTACAGTCTTTGATCAACATGCTCGGTTCATCGGGCCTAAAACCCTGCAAGCGGGCGATGACATCATCACCGGTGACAATATTGTTATTGCTACCGGCTCACGCCCTGTACTGCCCGAACCCTATGCCAGCTCTTCCGTGCCGGTCCACACCAACGAGGACATCATGCGGCTTGAGAAGCAGCCGCGCAGCCTCATCGTTGTCGGCGGCGGCTATATCGCCATGGAGTTTGCCCACGTCTTCGACGGCCTGGGTACGGAAGTGACCGTGGTCAACCGTTCGGAAAAGTTCCTCCGTTTCCTTGACGAAGACTTAAGCTCCCGGTTCAACGACATCGCACGCGAACGTTTCGACGTACGCATTGGCGCCGCCACAGCACTAGAGGAAACCGCAGACGGTGTACGCCTCACCTTGGATAACGGTGATGTCGTGGAGGCGGAAGCCATCCTCGTGGCCACCGGCCGCCAGCCCAACGGCGATCAGATGGATCTTTCTACCAGCGGTATTGAAATGCACGAGGACGGGCGCATCAAGGTCGACGAGTTTGGTCGCACGACCTGCGAGGGCGTGTGGGCGCTCGGCGATGTCTCCTCTCCTTACATGCTCAAGCACGTAGCCAATGCGGAGCAACGAGCGGTACAGCACAATCTGTTGCATCCTGAAGACCTCCGTCCCATGCCGCACGAGCACATCCCCGCTGCCATTTTCACCCACCCGCAAATTGCGACGGTGGGACTTACTGAGGCACAAGCCCGCGAAGAGGGCTATGACGTCACGGTGAAGGTGCAGAACTTTGGCGACGTTGCCTATGGATGGGCTATGGAAGACTCAACAGGCATCTGCAAGCTCGTGGCCGATCGTGCCACCGGCAAGCTCCTCGGCGCCCACATCATGGGCCCACAAGCGTCCACTCTTATACAGCAGTTGATCACTGCCATGGTCTACGACCTTGATATACGCGAGTTCGCTCGCTCGCAATACTGGATCCACCCGGCACTGCCAGAAGTAGTGGAAAACGCAGTTTTGGGACTAGAGTGGCAGGAGTGAAAGTTACATCGAATTGAGTGATCTTTTTCACATTGCGATTAAACTAATTTCACCAAAAGCCCTGAACCGCACTACAAGCAATTTTTTACACCAACAACATCTGTCAGCACCCTTTCAGAATTTCACCCATTTTGGGGGTGATAGCCGTGAGGGCTTAAAAGAAGACTCAAACTGACGTGCATTTTGCCTGACCGTTGGCTAGGTTAATTACAGACACCGGAACGAGCCGATACTATCTACCGGCTCAGTGTGTTTTGGGGATACCAAAATAATCCCTATCCCTGTAAATCAAAGCCTCCTACTCTGGAGGCTTTGCACGTACGACTCTAAGGACTTTTGATATGCGTATCCGCAATGCAGCCATCGCCGGCGCTACTGCTCTCGCTGTTGCTTTCGGCGGCTCCACCGTCGCTTTCGCTGAGGACGCCAACGGCTCCGCTCAGGAGAACACCAACTCCTCCGCTTCCACCGACAACGGCTCCTCCGCCGCTGGCGAGGACACCAACTCCGAGGCTTCCCTGTCCTCCAAGATTGGTGACTGGTTCTACGTTGATGAGAACGACAACAAGGGCACTGCGGCTGACGGCCGCGCCATCTTCGGCTCCTCCAAGCACGAGAACTGCGATGCTGACGAGACCGAAGACTGCACCACCCTCGGAGGTCAGCCGACCTGGGCCAAAGCTTTCTACGGTCTGGGCATCGCTAGCGCCATCGCTTCCGTAGCTGGCTTCATCGGCGTTGTGTACAACTTCTTCGTCCACGGCCCGTCCTTCTAAGACGTCTCCCTTACACACTTTTCCGAAAGGTTTAAATTTCATGCGTAACTTCCGCACCGCTGCCGTTGCTGCTGCAACCGCCGCTTCCGTTGCTTTCGCTGGCACCTCCGTTGCCTTCGCTGCAGAGGCCGACACCGAGACCGAGAACACCTCCTCTTCCAACCTGTCCTCCGCATACGACAAGGTCAAGGAAGATGACTCCGACGAGACCCTGTCCTCCAAGTGGGGCACCGCTACCGAGAAGAAGAGGAAGGTCACCGGCGAGGACCTCTTCGGCAAGAAGCGCGCCGAGGATAACCCGCAGTGGGCTGAGATCTGGCGTGGCGGCACCTACGCTGCCCTCGGCACCGCAATTGCAGGCGCCCTGTTCGCTGCCTACAACTTCGCTGTGTACAACAACATCGTTCCGGCACACCTGCTGGATCCGATCTTCCGCCGCTAATTAAGTTGCGGGTACGCTGACTAGCTCAGCGCACTTCCTTAGCGCCCATCCTCGTGTCGTGAGGATGGGCGCTTTTGCATGCCTTGGCTATTTATTGGTGAGCTGCCGGAATCTTTTCATTCTCTTAAGCCTTGCTGAGCAACTTGCTGCAGATGTGTGCCCCGCAGCGGGAGTTGGTGTGCTCAAGTAGAAATCTCTTAAGAGAAATCCTGTTCCAATGAATCCTGTCAATGTTTACGCTAGAATCGCTCAGGTGACTTGGGGCACCCTATAGTTACTCCAGTTCCTACGAGGTTTAAAAGGATTCACACTATGCGCATTCGCAAGGCCACCATTGCCGGTGTTACCGCTCTCGCTGTTGCATTCGGCGGCACCACCGTTGCTTCCGCTGCAGAGGGTAGCAGCAACGATTCCGCTACCAACTCTTCCGCAACCGCTGGTGAGCAGCAGGGCACCCAGAAGGCTGGCGGCTCCTCCGCACTGGGCAAGGCGCTCGAGGCTGACAAGGAAGCCAACGGTCAGAACATCTTCGGCCAGAACTCTTCTATCTCCACCGAGCCGAAGTGGGCACAGGCTCTTGCTGGCATCGGCATCGTCGCCACCATCATCACCATCGCTGGTGGTCTGGTTGGCCCGGCACTGAACTACCTCAAGTTCGGCATGTAGTTCTCCCCTTCCCCTTCTAACCCACTTTTTGAAAGGCTTTTCTCAAGATGCGTAAATTCCGCACCGCCGCCGTTGCTGCTGTAACCGCCGTCACCGTCGCCTTCGCTGGCACCACCGTTGCTTCCGCCGCTGAGGCCGTTGAGGGCTCCGGCGTGACTGACGCGCAGGTTCAGGAGGAGCTGCAGAAGGATGCTACTTCCTCCGAGATGTCTTCCGCACTCTCTTCTGAGGGCGGCGGCTCCCTTTCCTCCAAGCTGGGCGGCGTGACCGACGGCAACATCACCGGTAATGGTGCTGACGCCTTCGGCTCCACCAAGAACCCGTCCCAGGTTCCGCAGTGGCTGGACCTCTGGCGTGGTGGCACCATCGCTATGGTTGCCGCTGCTGCTGTTTCCACCGCTGTTGCTGCCTACAACTACGCTGTGCACTCCGGCGTTATCCCGGACTACGTTGGCCAGGCCATCAAGAACGTCTCTTTCTAGTTCACGCTTTTACTGGCAGTACAAAGCCCTCCGCCCCACCGTGTACCGCACGGGAGGTGGAGGGCTTTGTTTCTTTTTGGCAATGTTTAGGCGCCTAGCGCTTAAACGCCTGCGCTTAAACGCTAGGCCTCATCCGGCAGGGTGAGGATCTCGTTGCCGTCATCGGTGATCACGATGGTGTGCTCGAACTGAGCGGTGAACTTTCCATCCGTGTTCTGGACGGTCCAGCCGTTATCCCAAATCTCATAATCCAGCGAGCCCAGGTTAATCATCGGCTCGATGGTCAAGGTCATTCCAGGCTCGAGGATGTCTCGGTAGGTCATGGAATCGTAGTGCAGCACAACCAACCCGTTATGGAAGGTAGGGCCTACGCCGTGCCCGGTAAAGTCAGTGACCACGTTGTAGCCAAAGCGGTGAGCATAAGACTCGATGACGCGTCCGATGACATTAATCTCACGGCCCGGCTTAGCGGCCTTAATGCCGCGCATCATCGCTTCCTTGGTGCGCTCTACCAGCAGCTTGTGTTCCTCGGTGACGTTGCCAGCGAGGAAAGTAGCGTTGGTATCGCCGTGGACACCATTCTTGAACGCAGTGACATCGATATTGACAATGTCACCGTCCTCAATCACCGTGGTATCCGGGATGCCGTGGCAGACAATCTCATTGAGGGAAACACAGCAGGATTTCGGGAAACCCAGGTATCCCAGCGTCGACGGATATGCGCCGTGGTCACACATGTACTCGTGCGCAACGCGGTCAATCTCATCCGTGGTCACACCGGGAACCACAGCCTTTCCCGCCTCCTGAAGGGCGTTGGCGGCAATCCGGGAGGCTTCACGCATGGCCTCAATAACCTCCGGGGTCTGCACGAATGGCTCGCCCTGAGCTTCCTGGACCGTGTCCTTCCACACGTACTCGGGGCGCTCAATATCCTTCGGTACCTTGCGGATTGGGGTATCTTTTTCTTGTTTCAGCATCGCGCGCTTAGTCATAACTACTCATGGTAGCCCTCTTCCCCAGCACCCGACAAAGAGCACCATTGGCGCGCTTATGAGCGCGCGCTACTGCTCTTGTGCGGGAGCAACCTCGCCGTGGCCTTCCGCGCGGAGGGTGTCCAGACGCTGCAAGAAATTATCAGTGATGTTGACCGAAATCGTCGAGCCACCACCCAAAACGACGAGTGTTGCGAACGCAATGTCATCATCCCGGAATCCGGTGAACCAGGCGTGCGAGCCGCCGTTGATTTCCGCCTCACCGGTCTTGCCGTAGACGGTCCCCTGGGCCTGCATTCCTGCGGCGGTACCGCTCGCCACTACTTGGCGCATCATGTCACGCACGTGAGCCAGGGTTTCCTCGCTGGGCGCGGAGACCTCCTCGGAAACCTTGGTTTCGCGTGACTCGATGAGCGTTGGCGTCGGGGTCTTGCCTGCCGCAACTGTCGAAGAGACAAGGGCCATGCCAAAGGGAGACACAAGGTCCAGGCCCTGACCATAGCCAGCTTCCGTGCGCTCCAGAGGAGTCTCGCCCTCGGGGACGGAGCCGGTGAGCGTCGACAGCCCCGGCACCTCATAGTCGATGCCCAAGCCATATTGCTTGCCCACATCGCGCAGCTCTCCCTTCGGCAGGTCCGTCGAGATCTGCGCGAAGGTGGTGTTACAAGATTGCGCGAAAGCTTGGCGCAGCGGCACAGAGCCGAGCGAGAAGCCATTGTAGTTGGTCACGGTGCGCCCGTACAGGTCCATGGTTCCGGGGCACGGCACGATGGAGTCTGGGGACAGGCCTTGCTTGTCGACGCCCGCCGAAGCCGTAATGATCTTAAACACCGATCCGGGAGGGAACTGTCCTTGGAGGGCAATATCGCCCTTCTTATCCGCTTCTGGAGTTTGGGCCACAGCAAGTATCTCGCCCGTCGAGGGGCGCATGGCCACGATCATGGCCTCGTACTCGGGGCGCAGATTGACCGCTTCCTGAGCGGCACGCTGGACGTCATAGTCCAGCGAAACTTTGACGGAAGGGGCTGCCTCGGGTTCGTGATACTCGACGTCGGAAAGCGCGGCGCCGTGCTCGTTGACTACCGAGACGGACCAACCATTAGTCCCGTCGACTTCCTCAGAAACCATCGCCCGCACGCGGGCGAGGATATCCGGGGCCAATCCAGAATCGCGCGTGATAAGCGCGGGCTCCTCGTTGAAGCGAATCCCCTTCTGGTTCTCCAGGACTGGGCGCAGCCGCGCTGCCTGAGCCTCATTGAGCATGGTGACCGAATAAGCGCCATCGACTTCTTCGAGATTCTTGGCGAGCTCTCCGGAATCAATGTCGGGGAAGGAATCATCCTCCCGGTGCGCCTGGCTCAGCGCGCCGGATACTTTCGCGGCGACGGGGCGGGGATCGTCGACGGCGTCGGTGTCGACGACGAGCCGGTATTGCAAGCCCGGAGACATGAGTTCCACCCCATCGGAGGAGACAACGCCTGCGCGCTTCGGCGCGATCGAACGCAGCTCAAGATGCTGGTGCGCGCCGAGATCGGGATGAATGATGCTGGGCTGCCAGCGCACGGTCCAATCCTTATCCTTGCGCGTCAAGGCCATGGACGTGTCATAGCGCAAGGAACGATTGCGCGGCAGGGCCCACGTCACTGAATAGTGCGCAGTCGCCTTGGCTTCCTCCTGTTCAACGTCGGTCAATTCAACGTCGAGGCCCTCTGCTTGCAGGCCCGCGAAGGTTGCGTCGAGAGTGTTCGTGGCGGTGGTGCTGTCATCAACGAGCTGCGCCAAGTCCTCATTGTTGCGGGTTTCCATGTCTTCTAGGAATTGCTCAGCAACTGGGCGTGCGGACACCGGCTTGGGGGTACATCCCACCAAGGACGACGCCGCGATGCTTGCCGCACCGAGCAGCGCCACGAACTTCTTCATGATTGGGCAGCGTAGCAGCCAAGGGCGGCCTGACGGCCGCCCCACACCGCAGGTGGACTACTTGGTAACGCGAACCTCAGCCTTGGCGCCTTCCACGGCTTCCAAGCCCTGCTCTTCTGCCAGACGCATTGCCTCTTCGATGAGCGTTTCCACAATCTTGGATTCAGGAACGGTCTTGATGACCTCACCCTTAACGAAGATCTGGCCTTTGCCGTTACCGGAAGCTACACCGAGGTCAGCGTCGCGGGCCTCGCCCGGACCGTTCACCACGCAGCCCATGACGGCCACGCGCAGCGGGAACTCCATACCGTCGAGGCCCTCGGTGACCTCGTTAGCCAGCTTGTAGACGTCCACCTGTGCGCGACCACAGGACGGGCAGGAGACAATCTCCAGCTTACGCGGGCGCAAGTTGAGGGACTGCAGAATCTGGTCGCCAACCTTGATCTCCTCGACCGGATCCGCCGACAAGGACACGCGGATGGTGTCACCGATGCCTTCGGCAAGAAGAGCGCCGAAAGCGACCGAAGACTTGATGGTGCCCTGGAATGCGGGGCCGGCCTCAGTAACACCGAGGTGCAGTGGGTAGTCACACTGAGCGGCGAGCTGGCGGTAGGCCTCCACCATGACGACCGGGTCATTGTGCTTCACAGAAATGGCGATATCGCCATAGCCGTGCTCCTCGAAGAGACCAGCCTCCCACAGTGCAGACTCAACGAGAGCCTCCGGGGTAGCCTTGCCGTACTTTTCCATGATGCGCTTGTCCAAAGAACCGGCGTTGACACCAATGCGAATCGGAATGCCAGCATCGCCGGCGGCCTTCGCAACCTCCTTGACGCGGCCATCGAATTCCTTGATGTTGCCCGGGTTGACGCGTACCGCAGCACAGCCGGCATCGATGGCGGCAAAGATGTACTTGGGCTGGAAGTGGATATCTGCAATCACCGGGATCGGGGACTTCTGCGCAATCGCTGGCAAAGCCTCCGCATCAACCGTCTTTGGGCAGGCAACGCGAACGATATCGCAGCCGCTGGCGGTCAGCTGTGCAATCTGCTGAAGGGTAGCGTTGACGTCGTGCGTCTTCGTTGTGGTCATCGACTGCACGGAGATGGGGTGGTCAGAGCCCACGCCAACCTGGCCAACCATGAGCTGACGCGTCTTGCGGCGCGGCGCCAAGGTGGGAGGTGGGCCGTCGGGAATACCAAGACCAATAGGGGTCGACATGTGTGCTCCTTGCTAATTGGGTTTTAACGCCCCTACTCTAGCACCGCGCACGACAGCGGGAGCAGGCAGCTAGATCACTAGCCAAACAGCCGAATTGGGTTGACCACGTCCGCAATCATGATGAGCGCACCCACCGCCATCAGAACAAAAGCCAGCGCATAGGTCACCGGCATGAGCTTGGTGTAATCCGCCGGCCCCTTCGGTTCCTTGCCCATAAGACGGCGCAGGGCATCACGAATCTTCTCGTAGAAAATGACGGCGATGTGACCGCCGTCAAAAGGCGGAAGCGGAATGAGGTTGAACAGCGCGAGGAAGAAATTGAGGGTGGCCAGCATCATAAAGAAGGAGGACCACAGACTGCGCTCCACCAGCTCGCCGCCCACGCGGGAGGCACCCACCACAGACATGGGCCCGTTGACATCACGCTCCTGCCCGAAGATAGAAGCCACCACACCCGGAATCTTTGCCGGGAATTGGGCGATGCCCTGGACGGTGGCGTTCAAGGCATCTCCCGAATAACGAGCGGTGGCCGGGATAGCGTCGACAAAGGAGTAGGTCTCCCTGATATCGATAATCTGGTTGGTCATGCCGATGGCGCCGACCTTCACCAGCTGCCCCTCCGCGTTGAGCCGGGTCACTGTTGCAAGCGTGATATCGAAATCACGCGGTGCACCATCCCGCTCGACCGTAAGGGTGACGGTGTCACCGGGGTAGTTCATGACGGTATCGCGAAGCTGCGCGAAGGAGTCCATCGTTTCGTCGTTGAGCGCGACAACGATATCCCCTGGTTCCACACCCGCTTCGCCGGCTGGGCCCAGCCCCTGGCAGGGTTCTAATTCGCCCTCGGCATTCTGATTCGCGGCACAGGACACCTCCCCTACGCGCGGGCGAACATCCGCGTCTGGGCTGGGTAAGCCCGTGGTCATTGCGATCATCAACAGGATAATGAATCCCAACAGCAGGTTGACTGTGATACCACCGGCCAGCACGATGATGCGCTGCCACGCCGGCTTCTTGTACATGGCATAGGGCGCTTCTTCCTCCGTGAGGAATTCATCCTGCGCCGTCATGCCCGCGATATCGCAAAAGCCACCTACCGGAAAAGCTGCAAGGCCATACTCGGTGTGGCCACGCCTAAAAGATGCGACGCGCGGCCCAAAGCCAATAAAGTAGCGTCGCACCCGCATACCGAAAGCGCGGGCAGTAAGCATGTGGCCTGCCTCGTGCAAGGCAACGGTGATGCCGATCCCCAAGGCGAAGAGGACTATACCGAGGACATGTGCCATAAACTAGGGGGCTTTCTAACGAGCGAGCGAATCCACCATCGCATTAGCGCGACGGCGGGCCTCACCTTCCACGGCGAGGACATCATCGACGCTAGAGGGTACACCAGCAAACTCTGAGGCCTGCCCCACGACGTGGCTAACCACGTCCACAATTTCCGGGAAGTGAATACGGCCCGCCAGGAAAGCAGCTGCTGCCTCCTCGTTCGCGGCGTTATATACGGCAGCGTGGGTGCCTCCGGCAGCGGCCACCTCACGGGCAAGGCGGACGGCCGGGAAGGCTTCGTCATCGAGCGGCTCGAAGCGCCACTCATGCGCGGTGGAAAAGTCCAGCGCCGGCTGCGCGCCTGGCACGCGGTGCGGCCAGTCCAGTGCCAAGGAGATCGGGAGCTTCATCGACGGCGGGGAGCATTGTGCAATCGTGCAGCCATCGGTGAAGGTGGCCATGGAATGCACGATGGATTGGGGGTGAACGGTGACGTCGATAAGGTCCGGGTGGACGTCGAAAAGCAGCGTCGCCTCAATGAGCTCTAGACCCTTGTTGATTAGCGTGGCGGAGTTCAGAGTGTTCATTTGTCCCATCGACCACGTCGGGTGCTGTGCTGCCTGCTGCGGCGTGACATCCCACATCTCCTCGCGGGTCCACCCGCGGAAAGGACCACCGGAGGCGGTGAGTACGAGGCGCTCAAGCTCCACGCCGCTGCCTGCGCGCAGGCACTGCGCCATGGCGGAATGCTCGGAATCCACCGGGATGAGCTGGCCCTCCCCCGCCAAGCGGGTCACGATGGAACCACCGGCAACGAGGGATTCTTTGTTCGCCAACGCCAATAGTTCGCCCTTCTCCAAAGTGGAGATGGTGGCGGCCAAGCCCATGGAGCCCACAAGCGCGTTGAGGACCTTATCGGCGTCCACCGCCTTAACCAGCTCCTCGGCAGAGTCTGGGCCCGAGAGCACGGTGCCTCCGAGGGCCTCGGAAACGGTGCGTGCCGCATCGGGCTTGGCGACGGCCACGTGGTCAAACGAAAGGTTGAGGGCACGAGCCTGCTCAATGACGAGCTGCGGGTTGGAACCGCCGGCGGCGATACCCACGACTGTGAACTTATCCGGGTTATCCGCGATAACGTCCAGAGCCTGGGTGCCAATCGAGCCTGTAGAGCCGAGAATAAGAATGCGTTGGGTATTCACCCTGTCAACCCTAGCCGGTCAACCCAAGCAAGAGTCGTGAGCGCTGCACTAGCGATAGTCGGGGGTGTTTAATCGCGGTTATCGGCAGAATCATTTAAACTACTACACAGAATAACTGGCATTTTTCGTGCGCTCGCTCGAATCAATGAGTTCTAAGCAGGGTGAGCTGCATGTACACGCAAAGGAGAGCAAGTGTCTTCCCACAAGCCGGCATCGCAGGTTTTCGACGGCGTATCCACCGATGACGTCCCGTCCGCAGGTTTCGGTTGGTCCCGCATCAGCCGCTCGGGCGTACAGATCGCTGGTTGGACGTCCGTCGTGTTCCTGCTTGCTTATAACTTTGGTAACCACAAGGGCCACGTGGAGACGATCTGGCTCTTCGCCCTGGCAATCCTGATTGCCCTTGGTTTGGTCATTTACGCTCTGCAGCCAAAGCTCTCCCAGGTACGCACCCTGACCGCCCGTAACAAGCCGGTAGGCCACGAGGAGCCGGACTGGGCATATGAGCAGAAGACTGTTCACAACGTCTACGCTTCCCTGACCGATGATGAGCTGCGCGCCCTCAACATTGAGCCTTCCCGCGTTGCTCACCTCCGCGGTGTTTCCGAAGGCCGCCACGCTGCCAAGCCGGTGACCAACTAAAGCTTCTTCGCTTTAAACGAAGCTCCCTCTCTACTGCGGTAGAGAGGGAGCTTTGCTTTTGCATGGCTAGGTCACGTAACGGTTGACCACGGCGTAGATTTCCGGCGTCCGCTCTTGTGCCCTGTTTCCGGCGAACCGCCAGACACCGGCGTAGACAAGAGCCGGAACCAGCAGCGAAACTATCATTGCGACAAACAACAGCGACCCACCTCGCTCGTAAGCGAGGACAGAGATCACAATGCCGGGAAGCGCGGGCACCCACACCAACAGCATGCCGACAAACGCAGTGAGAAAAGCACCAGCAGAATAGCCAGACTTATCGTTCCACCGGTTCTGCCCAGGAGCGGACAAGGGATAAGGGTTCAGCACGGTCAGGCCCAAGCCCACCGCCGCCGTAGAGATAAACACGCCTACGGCCACAGCTGTGCACAACAAGCCCAAGGTGAAGTTCTCACTAAAGACAAGAACCACTACGGCAAGCAGAACGAACCCAAGAAAAGGAATAGTCACGTGTGCGAGGTGGCGCGCATGAAGGATGGTGCGTGGGGCAACCGGCGCCACCATGTGGACCCAATTCGATGGCCCATCGAAACCATAATCATTAGCCAAGAGCGAAGAGAGCACGATTGCGCTAAAGCACAGCATGAAATAGGCGGTGAAATCATCGCCTCTCCACAACTGATAAAGCGTCAGCACACCAAACAGAGGCATCATGTACAGCATGCCTGTTTGCCGTTTATCACGGGTGAGATAACGCAACGCGCGGGTATATTCCATCGCCGCAGGGCTGGAATAAGACCACGCGCCCAACTCCAACTTGGATACCCCCTTTTCTGTCACCTCGCTGGCTACGTCACCACCCGCTCCCGGATTGCGCATGAGGCTGGATATCTGGCGCGACCACACCCAGCCCAGCAGGCCAAGACTGGCCGCCGCGATCAGTAGTTGGGCTAGGGCGGTGAGGAAGTGGCCGTCGGCAAGCGCGAGCGCCCACCCCACCCCAGCACCAAACGGTGTCCAGGCGCTGATCGCGCCCACGGTGTGAAGCGGCGGCAAGGACTCCAGAACGCTCTGCGCCTGCAGCATGCCAAAGACCAGGAGGCCCATAACCACCATTGCCGCAATTTGGGTGCGGGATTTCTGGGAATCTGCGATGGCGGAGGCCACTTGACCAAGGCATTCGCCGAAGATGATGGTCGTCGCGCACGATAAAACCATGCCGACGACGAAGGGCACTGCAGCCCACCCTGGCCCCGTCAGAATTAGAAAAACACTTCCGATGATCGCATACACCAGGGAAAAGACGACCGACATGATGGCGCGGGTGGTCAGCAGACTAGAGAAGAGGAGGCCTGGAAGGACCTCGCGGGGCGACAGCGGGAGCGTTCCCAGAGTTGTCGGGCTCAGCTGGTTCTCCCCCGCCGGCATAAAGAGAGCGAGGAGTACGTAGATGAGCATGCCGCCAGCCACCCCAACAGTCAGCGCTTGGTAACCGTTGCCCGGGGCGGTGATATCGGAATACACCATGAATGCGAGCGAAAAGAGGCCGATTGCACCGTAAACCAGCATCATAAGCCCCATGATGAGCGTCGACGGGTTGGAGGCAACACTGCGCCACCACAGGGTGCGGTGAAGCCTGAACAGAGTGGATGTCATTCGCTATCACCCGCCGCTTGCGAGCGCAGCCACCCAAACTTCGAGGCATCCAGGTCCCGTCCCCCAACGGCTGCGATGAATAGATCGCTGAGAGTTTGGCCCTGTCGAACATCATTCACGTGGCCTGCGGTGATAACTTGGCCGCCGTTGATGATGGCCACGTGGTCACACAGCCCCTCGACGAGCTCCATGACGTGTGAAGACAAAATGACTGTTCCGCCACGCGAGGCATAGGCGCGCAGCATCTGCTGGATGAGGCGCCCGGAAACCGGATCCACTGCTTCCAGCGGCTCATCCAAGATGAGCACCTCTGGGTTGTGCAGGACGGCTCCTGCTAAGAGGATCTTCTTGGTCATGCCGGCGGAATAATCCGCGATGCGCTTATCGGCGGCATCGGAGAGGGAGAGGGCGTCGAGAAGCTCCTGCGCACGGCGCAGCGACTCGGTGCGCTCCAGTTTGTGCAAAGCACCGAGGTAGTGCAAATACTCCGCGCCCGTGAGGCGATCAAAGACCGGTGCCCCATCCATGAGCAATCCCATGGCCTGCTTGGCGGGAATTGGCTCCTCCCACACATTGTGACCGGCAATGAAGCTCTGGCCCGAATCAGGGCGCTGGAGACCACAGGCCATGGTCAACATCGTGGTTTTACCCGCGCCATTCGGCCCCACTATCCCGTAAATGGAACCGCGCGGGACGTCCAGGTTGAGGTGGTTAACGGCGATCTGAGAACCAAAGGACTTACGCAAATCGCGCACAGCCAGAGCCTGGGTGCGCGGATCAGCGGCTAAGTCCTCACGATAAGGATGAGTCATAAGCATTAACGGTATCAAGAACCATTAATGCTTTGTTCTCCGGCAAAACGATTGTTAGGAAACTGTAAGCAGGGCCCTTACGCGGTCTCGCGCTCATCAGCGGCGAGCTGGCCACAAGCAGCAGCGATTTCATCACCCTTGGTATCACGCACGGTGCAGGGCACGCCCTGCGCGATGACGCGGCGAACGAACTCGTCCTGGCGCGCCTTCGGGGCAGCGTCCCACTCCGAGCCCGGCGTGGGGTTGAGCGGAATAACGTTGACGTGGACCTTAGAGCCCAGTGCCGCATGGAGCTTCCTGCCCAACATGTCGGCGCGGAAATCCTGATCATTCTTATCGCGGATCAGCGCGTACTCGATGGACACGCGGCGGCCCGACTTATCGGCGTAGTACTTAGCGGCATCGAGCACTTCTTCAACCGGCCAGCGGTTGTTAACCGGCACGAGGGTATCGCGCAGTTCATCGTCCGGGGTGTGCAGGGAGACTGCGAGGGTGCAAGACAAATCTTCATCTGCGAGTTTGCGGATGGCCGGTGCCAAGCCGACCGTGGACACCGTGACATTGCGCTGGGACAGGCCGAAACCGCTAAGGTCGGAACCGGTGATCTGCCGCACTGCATGGACCACGCGCTTGTAGTTGGCCAGCGGCTCGCCCATACCCATGAAGACAACGTTGCTTAGGCGCCCGCCTTCCTCTTCCATGAGGCGAGCAGCATGCCTAAATTGCTCCACGATTTCTGCGGTAGACAGGTTGCGGTCCAGCCCGCCCTGGCCGGTGGCGCAGAATGGGCAGGCCATGCCGCAGCCAGCCTGGGAGGAGATACACAGGGTGGCGCGACCTGGGTAGCGCATGAGCACGGACTCCAACAGGGTGCCATCGTGCAAACGCCACAGGGACTTGGTGGTTTCCCCATCGTCGGTGGAGGTCTGCCGAATGGGCTCCATGAGCGTGGGGAACAAACGCTCTTGGACTGCTTCGCGGGCGGCGGCCGGGATATCCGTCATCTCGGAAACATCGGCGGTGTGGTGGACGTAGTAGTGCTTGGCCAGCTGCTTTGCCCGGAACTTGGGCAGGCCAAGTTCCGCGAGCGCCTCAATGCGCTCGGCCTCGGTCAGGTCCGCGAAGTGCTTCGGGGGTAGCCCGCGGCGCGGAGCGGAGAAATTCAGTTTCAGTGGTTCAGCCATGGTAGAGCCCATTTTCCACGTTTTCGGCCACATTAGCCAATCTAAGCTCTGCTGGAGTGGCGAAAGTGACATCTCACCCTATTTAATAGATGCATGACGAATCCAGAAAACGCCCCTGAGGAATTCCGTACCACCACCCCGACTGAGGAGTCGCTGACTGATTACACCGCGGAAGCCCCCGCCACCGAGGGCTCCGTAGAGCCGGTTCCGACCACGACGGCTTATGAGAATAAGAGTGATGGCAAGGTGAAGGGCTCCTTCGCTGCCAGCACGTGGATTGCCCTGATCGTGGGCTTCCTGCTGCTCATCGTCCTCATCATCTTCATCCTGCAGAACCAACACCAGGTACCGCTGAACTTCCTTAACTGGTCCGTCCAGTTCCCGGCGGGCGTCACCTACCTCATCTGCGCCATCGCCGGTGCGCTTATCATGGCCCTCGTTGGCGGCTGGCGCATGTTCGAGCTGCGCCGCCAGGTGCGTAAGCAGGCTCGCCGCTAAACCTAAGGTGCAAGGGTGGTGAGGAAGCTCATCGCCACCCACGTCACCATCGCGGAGGGCAGCATACCGTCCAAACGGTCCATGATACCGCCGTGCCCCGGCAGCAAGGCGGACATATCTTTGATTCCCAGTTCGCGCTTGAACTGGGATTCCACTAAGTCACCGAGAGTGGCACAGAACACCAGCCCCAAGCCCATCAGCGCGCCTACCCACGGCTTGTGGTGAAGAAGGAATGCGAAAGAAAGCGCACCGGTCAGGGTGCCGAAGACTACGGAGCCGGCAAAGCCTTCCCACGATTTTTTAGGGCTCACCGCAGGAGCCATGGGGTGCGAGCCAAACATCACGCCGGCGATGAAACCACCGGTGTCTGAGGCGACCACGCAGAGCATAAACACGACAATCGACGCCGTCCCCGAGGCAAACGGCGTTTCCACCCGTGAGAGCATCGCGGCAAACGTGCCGAACAAGGGGATCCACGTCAGCACGAAGATGCCCATCGACATATCGCGAAGATAGTTAATTGGCGGGCGGTGCCTGCCGTTATGGAAGAGGCGCCCAAACATGAGGGCTAGGACCGCGACCACATACACCGCAACAAGGCCCGGGGCATTAAGAAACCACGAGACCCAGAGCATTGCCTGGCCCAGAACAATCAGCAGGGTGCGAGGGACATAATAGGAGTGCTCCCGCAGCCGAGTCAGCACTTCCCACATTCCCAATCCCACCGCGGCGGCGACGACAAGGTACCACACAAGAGGCCCAGCCCACACCGCGAAGACGACGAGCGCACCTAGGCCGACGCCGACGGCAATTGCCGCGGGCATGTCTCGCCCCGCAGAATTCTTGGGTTTGGGCATCCGACTCGAGTGTTCAGTGCTCACGCATGCTCCTCATCTCATCGTGGGTGGTCTGGCTCTACACAGAAAAGACCGCCGTGCTGGCCGGTGCCTGGCGCGGCGGCAAATCAAAGCTCTAAAAGTGCGGAGGCTAGACCTCCATGAGCTCCTCTTCCTTATTGGCGACGAGCTTGTCCACCTGCTCGATGTAGCCGGAGGTAATCTTTTCCATCTCCTTCTCGGCAGCGATAACCTCGTCCTCGCCGGCGTCACCATCCTTCTGCAGCTTCTTGAGCTGCTCCATCGCACGGCGACGGATATTACGGATAGCAATCTTGCCGTCCTCGCCCTTGCTCTTGGCCATCTTGACCATGTCGCGGCGGCGTTCCTCAGTGAGCTGCGGGATGGTCACGCGCAGCACCTGTCCGTCATTGGTCGGGTTCACGCCCAGATCCGAGTTACGGATTGCGTTCTCAATCTCGTTCATCACGGACTGCTCATAAGGCTTGATAAGCAGCATGCGCGGCTCTGGTACCGAGATGGTGGCCATCTGGGTAATCGGGGTCGGCACACCGTAGTACTCAGCAACCAGGCCGTTAAACATAGCCGGGTTGGCACGGCCAGTGCGGATGGTGAGCAGCTGCTCGCGGGTGTGCTCAACCGAAGCGGTCATGTGCTCTTCAGCTTCGAGCTGGATCTCGTCGATCATGAGGGTTACAACTCCCTTGAAATAGTCAAAAGTACTGGGAAAGAATTTAGCAGGTCGCGGCCTATTTGTACTAGGACTGGACCAGCGTGCCGATCTGCTCGCCGTTGACAGCGCGCTTGATATTGCCTTCCGTAAGCAGGTTGAAGACCAAAATCGGCATATTGTTGTCCATGCACAGGCTAAATGCCGTGGCATCAGCCACCTTGAGGTTCTTCTCAATGACTTCGCGCGGGGTGATTTCGGAGTACAGCTCCGCGTCCGGGTTGGTGCGCGGGTCGGCGGAGTAGACGCCGTCGACAGCCTTGGCCAGGAAGAGGACCTCCGCACCGATCTCCAGGGCGCGCTGCGCGGCGGTGGTGTCGGTGGAGAAATACGGCATGCCCATACCGGCACCGAAGATAACTACGCGGCCCTTCTCCAGGTGGCGGTCGGCGCGCAGCGGCAGGTAAGGCTCCGCAATCTGGGCCATGTTGATGGAAGTCTGCACGCGGCAGTCAATGCCTTGCTGCTTGAGGAAGTCCTGCAGCGCCAGGGAGTTCATGACGGTGCCCAGCATGCCCATGTAGTCAGAGCGGGCGCGGTCCATGCCACGCTGCGAAAGCTCGGCACCGCGGAAGAAGTTACCGCCACCGATAACGACGGCGATTTCAGTCCCCTGCTTCGCCACCTCGGCGATTTGGCGGGCAACATTTTCTACAACATCAGGATCGATGCCGACCTTTCCACCGCCGAACATCTCACCGCCCAGTTTGAGCATGACTCGCTTGTATCCGGTTCGCTTCGGTTCAGGGGTAGTCACGGTCTTCATCGTCTCCTTCACGCATGGCGACGCTTCAGTTAAGCGCTTGAATAATTCTGTTCCATCTTAACCATAGGAAGGCGCTGTCATATATTCAGCTGCGTGCGGCCCCCACCCTCAGGGGCGGGGACAAAACGGCGAACTCCCTCCCCCAAGTTTCTTCCACCGAGCACGCAGCCCTGGGGAGAAAGAGGAGGAGGGAGCACTCGCAGTCACGGGGCTCTAAACCCGGACTGCACGAGTCTCAGGAAGGCTTAGGCGCCAACCTCGTAGCGGACGAAACCGGTGATGGTGGTGCCGGCCTCGTCTGCGACCTGCTTAACGGTCTTCTTGGAGTCAGACAGAGAAGCCTGCTCAAGCAGAACCACGGACTTGTAGAAGCCGTTGAGGCGGCCTTCCACGATCTTCGGCAGGGCTGCCTCTGGCTTGCCCTCCTCGCGGGTGGTGGCCTCAGCGATCTCGCGCTCCTTCTCCACGATCTCAGCCGGAACGTCCTCGCGGGTGAGGTACTCAGCGTTCATTGCTGCAATCTGCAGTGCGACTGCGTGAGCGCCCTCTGCGTTGCCCTCGTAGGACACCAGGACACCCACTGCCGGCGGCAGGTCAGCGGAACGCTGGTGCAGGTACACAGCTACGTTGTCACCCTCGATGGTGACAGCGCGACGAGCCTGCAGCTTCTCGCCGGTCTTTGCGGACTCTTCGTCAACGACCTCGGAAACCTTCTTGCCGTCGATCTCCAGGTTGTTGAGCTCCTCACCGGAGTTGACCTTGGCCTCACCGGCAGCCTCAGCGATCTTGGTAGCGAAGGACTTGAAAGCCTCGTTCTTGGCCACGAAGTCGGTCTCGCAGTTGATTTCCACCATCGTGTTGCCGGACACGGCGATCAGGCCCTCGGTAGCCTCACGCTCAGCGCGCTTGGACACGTTCTTTGCGCCCTTGATGCGCAGGTACTCAACGGCCTTGTCGTAGTCACCCTGGGACTCGTCGAGAGCCTTCTTGCAATCGAGCATGCCGGCGCCGGTGGCCTCACGCAATGCCTTTACGTCTGCAGCAGTGTAGTTCGCCATAGTTGGAGCGATCCTCCTTGGAATTAAACGGTATTCGTTGAAACAGCGTAGCCGAATCACTACCACCACGTCGCGTTGAGGGGGTGGTAGTTTTTCGCCCACTCCCCCAGCGGAGGGAAACCTCTGCGTGGTGTTTCAACCCTCTAGTGTGTCACGTGCCTTAACGAGCTAAGAAAAACACGTGAGAAAAAGCCCCCATCGCCGCGGACACTGTGGGCCGTGCGGTACGGGGGCTTAAGGTATGCAGATTACTCTGCGGACTTCTCGGCGTCCTCAGACTTCTCTGCGGAAGCCGGGTCAGACGCAGCGGCAGCCTCAGCAGCGTCGCGGGCGTCCTTCTCAGC
The DNA here is from genome assembly GCF_001811845.1 of Corynebacterium sp. HMSC062E11. Classification (NCBI taxonomy): domain Bacteria; kingdom Bacillati; phylum Actinomycetota; class Actinomycetes; order Mycobacteriales; family Corynebacteriaceae; genus Corynebacterium; species Corynebacterium sp. HMSC062E11. The sequence goes on along the minus strand of NZ_KV806774.1, from coordinate 362,625 downwards.
GGTGTCGCCGGCAGCTTCCTTGGCCTGAGCAAGCTGGCGCTCCTCGCGGGCCTTCTTGCCCTCGTCCACAGCGGTGGCGATGATGCCGGAGAGCAGCTTGGTGGCGCGGATAGCGTCATCGTTGCCCGGAATCGGGAAGTCAACCTCATCCGGATCACAGTTGGTGTCCAGGATGGCAACGACCGGGATGTTAAGCTTCTGAGCTTCCTTGACCGCGATGTGCTCCTTGTTGGTGTCAACAATCCACAGTGCGGACGGAGCCTTGGTCATATCGGAGATACCGCCCAGGACGCGCTCCAGCTTGGTGCGCTCACGGGTCAGCATCAGAACTTCCTTCTTGGTGCGGCCCTTGTAGCCGTCCTCAGCTGCATCCATAGCCTGCAGCTCCTTCATGCGCTTCAGGCGCTTGGAGACAGTCTGGAAGTTGGTGAGCATACCGCCGAGCCAGCGGTGGTTCACGTACGGCATACCAACGCGGGAAGCCTCTTCAGCAACGGCTTCCTGAGCCTGCTTCTTAGTACCAACGAAGAGGATGGTGCCGCCGCGTGCGACGGTTTCCTTGACGAACTCGAAGGCCTCATCGATGTAGGTCAGCGTCTGCTGCAGGTCGATGATGTAGATGCCGTTACGGTCGGTGAAGATGAAGCGCTTCATCTTCGGGTTCCAGCGACGGGTCTGGTGACCGAAGTGGACGCCAGCGTCGAGGAGCTCGCGCATGGTTACGACTGCCATGTTTCGCTCGCTTTCTATATATTGTTTCGGTTTTGCAAGATTGTGCGGTGTTTTATTCCGCACCCTAGCAACGAAGGCCCTGGCTAACACCCCATTATCCTGGGGACCACGTCAACCACGGACTGTCCCTTCCTTAACCCAGGAAGCGACTACTTCGCCGCGCGTAGTCAATCCATGCGGAACCCTTCCGGGCATTAAACACAGACTGCTGTGGGCTAGCTTAGTACTGCACACGCGCTGATTCCAAACGGCGCGACTGTTTAATCGCCGCCGATTTGTTGACAGCCACACGAAACTTTCCCCTGGCGCACCATGGGTTACTTCTTTAACGCATTATCCACAGGTCGACCGCACGCTCTTCCCTCGGGCCGCGCTCACGCGCAGGCTTGAGGTCATGCGTCACCGTCTACTTTGTTTATCTGCCCTGCTATGCCTCTGGGCTGCGCTTGGCGACGTCCCCCTTGCCGCCGCCTTCGTCGACCCCACCACTGGGGAACCGGTTGCTTCGCGTGTCTTGCGCGGCTTCGAACCTCCTGAGAAGCGGTGGATGGCCGGGCATCGCGGTGTGGATCTGGACCTACCCGTCGGCGGTAAGGTGCGTGCCGCTGGCGACGGCGTTGTGTATTTCGCCGGCGCCATAGCGGGCAAACCGGCCCTTTCGATTGCTCATGGCAACGGTCTGCGCACCACCTATCAACCGGTGTTTGCGCGGGTTAAGAAAGGTGACCAGGTGCAGGAAGGAGACATCATCGGAACGCTCGCGCCGTCCGTGGATGGCTATCCGGGGCTGCACTGGGGAGCGATTGAGGGCCGCGAGGACTACATCGACCCACTGGATCTCCTCGGCGAACCTGTCATTCGCCTCAAGCCCGCGGGTGGGAGCGAGCGTAGACGTCCTTAAGGCGCTGGGCGGAGACGTGAGTGTAGACCTGCGTGGTCTGCAGCGACGAGTGACCAAGCAGCTCTTGCACGATGCGCAGATCCGCTCCACCCTCGAGCAAATGCGTAGCCGCCGAGTGGCGCAAACCGTGCGGGGTTAGCCCCGGTGTCCCCGTCACTTGGGCGGCGCGTTCGACGACGCGGCGGACCTGACGCGCGTCGATGCGCCCGCCGCGCGTGCCCACAAACACCGCTTCCGTATCGCCAGCAAGCTCGGGGCGCCCTGTCTTCAGCCAAGCGCAGAGCGCATCATGAGCTGCATCCCCGAAAGGGACAACGCGCTGTTTATTGCCCTTACCGGTCACGCGGGCAGTGCGGCGGGACAGGTCGATATCGCCGACGTCGAGGCCGACGAGCTCAGCCACACGCACACCGGTGGCGTAGAGAAATTCAAGCATGGCGCTATCGCGTAAGAAGTGGACCTCATCGGTGGAGACGGCATTGCCCATCAACTCCCCCGCTGCGGTGGGTGACATCACGGTGGGCAGGTGCTTGCCCACCTTGGGCGTGGCGAGGCGCTGCGCCACATCCGATTGTAAATAGCCTTCGCGCGCGGCCCACGTGGAAAAAGCGCGCACCGCGGCGGTGCGGCGCGCCAGGGTGGAGCGGGACTTGCCTTCAGCAACGGCGTGGGCCAACCATTCGCGCAGTGAGTTCAGAGTAAATGCTGCGAATTCCGGGACGTCCGTTGCCAACAGGCGCAAGTCAGAGCAATAGCCGCGGACGGTCGCTTCGGAGCGGCCGCGAACGATGCGCTGGTATTCTGCGAAATCCTCGATCGCTTCCTCCAGCTGTCCCCCCACGTGCCGCTCGCTACTGCCACTTTCACCACTCATGTCTCATGAGTGTACTCAGGTGCGCTGCCACATCGCGCCCGAGCGGGTGATCACCCCCATCTTTTGCATAGCTACGAGCAGGTGAATAGTCAACGCCACTCGCATTCCTGCGGCCGCCGCGATATCTTCTGCGCTCGCGCCTTCCTCCGCGCTTTCCGGCGGAGTGGAGTCATATACCCGAAGCTCATTGCGGGACAGACGCTGCACCGCAGTCGGCTGAAACTCCAGTTCATATTGGCCGGCCACGTCCACCTCGCCCGCCTTGCCAACCAAACCCCGTACTTCATCCGCAGAGGCCACCAACTGAGCCCGCCCATCCTGGATACGTTGATGGCAACCCAAGGACCCAGATGTGGTGATGGGTCCTGGCACTGCCATGGCAACCCTGCCCAGTGCTTCCGCCCAGTTCAACGTGTTGAGCGCACCAGAGCGGAATCCAGCTTCGACCACCACGGTACCGCTCGTCATCCCCGCCACAAGGCGGTTGCGGGATAGAAAGCGAAAACGCTGCGGCCGCGTGCCCGGCGCGAACTCTGACACGATGCATCCCTTCTCAGCGATTCTGTCAAAGAGCCTTGCATTGCGCGCTGGGTAAGAAATGTCGATGCCGCAGGCCGCTACTGCTACCGTTAGGCCTCCTGCATCCAGCGCGGCTTCGTGGACTGCTGTATCGACGCCCACCGCCCCGCCGGAAACCACAGTCCATTGGTGGGAGGCAAGGCCGCTAGCCAGAAGTGAGCCGGCTTCCCAGCCATATCGGCTCACCGCACGCGTCCCCACCAGCGCCACCGATTGGGATACCGTTTCGCGCAGGTTCCCTCCACGGACCCACAGGCTGTGAGGAGGAAACGCTTGGTCATCAAATGTTGCTGGGGCTTCCACCATTCCTTGGTGGTAGAAGCCAAAGGCTCGCGATAACTCTTCTCCCGGCCACTCCGCATCCGCGGGTGTGATCAGTCGAGCCCCCACCGCTTCCGCGGCGGCGAGGTCTTCTTCTTGCCGCAGCCAATCGCGCCGCGAAGCCGTCGCCTGCCGCAAGGGGCCGATCCATTCCTCGCCCTTGTAGATTCCCCGGGCGATCTCCTCAGCCGGGTACTGGCTCAGCAGCCCGTGGAGGGTTGGTGAGGGGCCCTCCACAACGCGGTTAAGGTAGGCCCACGTGTGCCGGGTACTCGATAGATTGAGCTCGCTCATGCTGCCAGCCTTTCGATGGTTCCGGCGCCGCGGAGATCCAACGCCCGACTGACATGGTCCAGCTCGGGGCGTGCGGAGCCGTCGAGGTCTGCCAAGGTCCATGCCAGACGCAGTACCCGATCTACTCCGCGTTGGCTCAGCTCACCTTCCGCTAGATAGGCAGCAAGCATAATCATCGCAGACTCCGCCGCCGGGCGGTGGCGCCTCAAATAGGAAGCGGACACGGCACCATTGACCACGCTCCCCAACCCGTCAGCCTCCCAGCGCGCTTTCATCCGTTCCCGGGCGGCAGCCACGCGCTGCGCTATATCCGCTGAGCTTTCCTCCCCTTCGGCATGAAGCACTGCGGATTGCCCCGATAGCGACACGATGATGTCGAGGCGGTCCCGCAGCGGCCCTGAAAGGTTCGACAGATAATTCATTCTGTCTGCCGCACGGCACTCGCAGCGCGCTGGTTCTTCGGCACCACACCGGCAGGGGTTCGCGGCTAGTACCAGTTGGAATTGTGCGGGGAAGATGACTTCTCTGCTCGCTCGCGTCAGGCGCACCTGCCCTTCTTCTAAAGGGGCGCGCAGGCTATCGAGAACCTGCGCTGGCACCTCACTGACTTCATCGAGGAAGAGCACGCCATGGTGCGCTAGGCTCACCGCGCCTGGCCGTGGGCGCCCTGAGCCGCCACCGATCAGCGCGGCCCTTGTTACCGAAGCATGCGGTGCGATGAAGGGAGCGCGAGAAACTGCGGTACCAACGGCCCCGGCCACCGAGTGGATGGCTGTGGCTTCGACCGCCTGCTCCGTGCTCAAGCGCGGCAGAATGCCCGGCAAGCGCGAGGCAATCATCGACTTTCCAGAGCCGGGCGGTCCCACCATCATCACGTGGTGACCGCCGGCGGCAGCGACTTCCGCCGCCCACTTGGCTTCTTTCTGGCCAGCGACTTCACTGAAGTCTGCGACCTGTTCGCGGGCAGGCGCTGCCGCGTGTGCGATGAGATGTGCATCCGGCAGACAATCCCTCCCGCACGCCCAGGCAAAAGCATCCCACAGGGTTTCGGCCACGAGGACTGTCATTCCGGGCACCAATGCCGCCTCGGCCGCATTTCCCACAGGAATGATGAGGGTGTCATAGCCTTGCGAGCGCGCGGCCAGGATCGCCGGGATGATGCCAGAAACTGGGCGCACGTGCCCGTCCAATCCCAGCTCGCCGAGGACGAGCGCCCCGCTGAGCCGACTCTTCTCACTCTGCCCGGCCGCTAAGATTGCCAAGGCCATCGGGAGGTCAAAGTGAGCCCCGGCTTTAGGCAGCGACGCCGGTGACATGGACACCACGACCTTCGTCTTAGGCCATGACAAATGCGAATTGCTCACCGCGGTGCGGATGCGGTCTCGCGACTCGGAGATCGCTGCATCCCCCAGGCCCACAACGTGAACTCCGGGAAGTCCGGGGCCAACGTTGGCCTCCACTGTGACCACCCGGGCCAGGACTCCATCTAGCGCTATCGTGTCGCATCTACCGAGAGCCATGATCAACTCCCTGGAAATATTCCACTTCGAAGGCTTCCCCAGAGTGTGCCCCGGTGGCCACGAGTCCAAGCACGTCAAAACGAACCTTGCTTAATGTCTGGTTTTCACTCCGCGCAGTACTCAGCCACTGCGCGGCTGCTTTGCGCAGGCGCTTTAGCTTGCGTGGGGTTACCGCCTCCGCGACTCCAAAGTTGCGGGTAGCCCGAGTCTTAACTTCGCAAAAGACAATGGTCCCATCGCTCTCGCGCACAACGAGATCGAGCTCGCCCACGCGGTAGTGAACGTTTGCGGCGATAACCTGCGCCCCGCGTGCGCGGTAAAAGTCAGCAGCGAATTTCTCCCCTGCTTTTCCTAGTGCATCCGCGGGGCGAATGGTCTGCCCCACGGTCGGCGAATGCAGAGAGGCTGCTAGATTTCTTGTCACTATGGTGCTCCTTGGAATTGAACGTGTACACAACACGCCGTAAGCACGACACAAGAAAATCCCCGTGCCGCACACCCCTTACGGCACTTCCAGAACACCCCACACAACAGTCCGGTGGCGAGGGCTTCTTCCCTCGCCACCGCAAATCTGTGGATAACTAGTCCGGGGTCACCTCGATAGCGTCTCCCCGCACTCCTTTACCTAGAACTCTATTCAGGGAGAACAAAGTCCGGCTTGTCCAGCTCCTCAATATTGACGTCCTTGTAAGTGATCACACGGACATAGCGCACAAAGCGCGCCGAGCGGTACATGTCCCACACCCAGGCATCCGACATGCGGACCTCGTAGTAGACATCCGGGCCGGAGGTATGCGGGATGAGCTCCACCGCATTGGCCAGGTAAAACCTGCGTTCGGTTTCTACCACATAGGAGAATTGGCTGACCACATCGCGATATTCGCGGTACAGCGACAGCTCGACTTCAGCCTCGTAGTTATCGAGTTCCTCAGCGCTCACGGTGTGCTTCTCCTTCGCTCACAATTACCCGGGATCACGGTGTCACAGATTGAGCACAAGCTTAGTTCGCACTTGCTGCCTAAGCCTTCAGGCGCGCGCGAGGAATCGTGCATGAGCTTCAGCAACATTGCGATAGCTCATACGGTGCTCAAGCGTCGCCCCCAGCTGGGCGATGGCATCCTGATGCACAGCTGTGCCATAGCCCTTATGGGTTTCCAGAGCATAGCCTGGGTAGTGCTTCGCCACATCCACCATGAGACGGTCCCGGGAAACTTTGGCCAAAACACTAGCCGCAGCGATGCAACGTGCGGCGGTATCGCCGGCGATGATCGGCAGCTGCGGGGTGGGCAGGCCGGGGACGAAGAGGGCGTCGCTCAGCACATAGCCCGGGCGGATCCCCAGCTGCGCCACCGCACGGCGCATTCCTGACAGGTTGGCATGCTGAATGCCAAAGGCATCGATATCCTTCGCGCCTATGTGCACCACTGACCAGGCCAGCGCACGGCGTTTGATCACCGGCTCCAACTTTTCCCGGGCCGCCGGCGTGAGCTTCTTCGAATCATCAAGCCGCTCCAAGCCGGGCAGGATACGATCCGGCAAAATACACGCGGCGATAGTTATTGGCCCGCAGCAAGCTCCGCGCCCAGCTTCATCCACCCCGGCAACAGGCCCCAACCCTGCTTTGGAGAGCGCGACCTCATAGGTTCTCTTCTGTTTTAGACGGCGCATAGCGGTTAGAGGGGCATGTCCTCGATAGTGTGCGCACGGCTAATCGGAACCACCACGGCAGCGACCTTCCCGCGCACGTTCTCCACTGGAACGGTGCCCTGGAGCTTATCGCCTAGGTGCGCGCGCGAATCCAAAGAGTTTGTGCGGTTGTCCCCCATCACCCACAGGTGCCCCTCGGGAACGGTGACGGGCCCAAAGTACGCGCCGCCACAGGCCTGCGATCCCACCCGCTCATCGACGGGTATCTCCGGCGGATCGAGGACAAAGTCCTGGTTGGTGGGTTGGCCGTCCACCATGACGGCCGGATCGCCCTCCTGGCACGACACGGTCTGACCCCCGGTGGCAATGACCCGTTTGACCAGAATGTTATCGCCGTTGGGAGCCAGCCCCACAACAGCCGCCATATTTTGGATGCCGCGGAGAAACACATTGTGGGAACGCTTGACCTCAAAAGACGTGTTCCACGATTCCGGACCGGCAAAGACCACAACCTCTCCCGGGCGCGGATCGCTGAAGTAATAGCTCACCTTCTGCACCGCAATGCGGTCATTCGTACACCCCGGGCAGCCATGCAGGGTGGGCTCCATGGAAGAAGACGGGATGAGATACAGCCTTCCCACGAAGGCCTGAATCAACGCCAGCGCCACGAAGGTGACAGCCAGCGCCGAAAGAACATCGCGAACTCTAGGACTGGATGTCCGGGTCATCGACTCCACCAATACGGTTGAAGGGGAAGAAGATGAACATGACCTTGCCGCGAACATTCTCCAGGGGGATTGTTCCTTGGTACTCATCCTGCATGTGATAGCGCGAGTCCGCGGAGGCCGTGCGATTATCTCCCATCACCCAGATATTGCCCTCCGGCACGGTCACGGGGCCAAAGTACGCGCCGCCGCAGGCATAGGAACCGGTGGTTTCATCAACGCGATAGGTCGGTGGATCCTGCACATAATCCTGTTCAATGGGCTTGCCGTCCACCATGACTGCCGGATCCCCTTCTTGGCAGGACACCGTCTGGCCACCGGTGGCAACAACGCGCTTGACCAGAGTGTTCTCATCGGGCGGGGTGAGCGACACATAGCTCAGGGCATCCTGAATGCGGTGGATCACTGGGTTATCGGAACGCGGAGAAACCCAGTTGCTATCCCAGTCCGGGGTGCCCTTGAATACCACGACATCACCGGGTTCCGGGCTCTTATCGCCGTAGTAGGAAACCTTTTCGGTAAAGATCCGGTCGTTATTGCAGCCTTCGCAACCATGCAATGTCGGCTCCATGGAGCCGGAGGGGATCACGTACTGCCGGCCTACAAAGTTCTGGAAAACTCCGACGACGGCGAGCACGGAGACCACTACAAGGGCAGTCTCCAGCAACCAGGGCATCTGCTTCTTTTCTTCAGCTGGGGGCGCCGCGCTTTCCGACGCCTCTCTCCCAACCCCCTGGGAACTTTCAGTAATGTCGTTTTCTTTTTCCACGGGCTAAATCCTAGCAATGTGTCTTGCCCTCACGGGCCTTGTGGCCCCGCGCGGCGCACGCTAAAAGGAGAAGGCAAAAGGAAAGCCCTCCGCCTTTCCTCGCGGTGAGGATAAAGGCGAAGGGCTGTGATGCGCTGTAAATTAGCGGCGCTCCTTGATGCGGGCCTTCTTGCCGCGCAGGTCGCGCAGGTAGTACAGCTTGGCGCGGCGGACACGGCCGCGGCGGACTACCTCGATGGAGGCAATGTTCGGGGAGTGAACCGGGAAGGTACGCTCAACGCCGATGCCGAAGGAGACCTTACGCACGGTGAAGGTCTCGCGGATGCCGTCGCCCTGACGGCGGATGCAGACACCCTTGAAGAGCTGGGTACGCTCGGTGGTGCCCTCGATGACCTTGACGTTGACGTCGAGGGTATCGCCCGGGCGGAAGGACGGGATATCGTCGCGCAGCGAAGCTGCATCAACCTTGTCAATGAGGTTTGCCATTGGTGTTTTCCTTTTCAGTTTAAGACAGAGGACCCTAGCGCCACCTCGCGGCAGCTGACCGGTTCGTGCCTATTACACAGAACATCGTCATCTTTCCACACCCCACCCCGGAAGAACAAATTCCGTCAAACGCCTGACATCTCCTCATTGCGGGCTCTAAGGTGGGTGGCGCACTGACACCCCACGGGTGCCCACGGGAAGTGGGCTGAGAGTGGCGCTGATACCGCGCCTGCACCGTTCGAACCTGTCTGGTTAGCACCAGCGAAGGAAGAGAGGAGCAGCCATGACGGCTACCCATAACCCCATCCAGTCCACCAACTCCGGCGAGATCCACCCCAAGCACTCCTACTCCCCCATCCGGGAGAATGGCCTGGAGGTACCGGAGACCGAGATCCAGCTGGATGATTCCCCTACCGGCCCCAATGAGCCCTTCCGTATCTACCGCACACGTGGCCCGGAGTGTGAGCCCGAAGTCGGTCTGCCGGCACTGCGCGCCGAATGGATTGCGGAGCGCGGGGACGTTGAGGAATATGAGGGCCGCGCACGCAACCTCGCTGACGATGGCCGCTCGGCCGAGCGCCGCGGTGCGGCTTCCCAGGAGTGGAAGGGGGAGCGTCGCCAACCGCTGCGTTCTAAGGAAGGCAAGCGCGTTACCCAGATGCACTATGCGCGCCAGGGCATCATCACCAAGGAGATGGAGTTCGTGGCCCTACGCGAGCACTGCGACCCAGAGTTCGTGCGCTCCGAAATCGCCCGTGGCCGCGCCATCCTGCCTAATAACGTCAACCACCCCGAGTCGGAGCCGATGATCATCGGTCGGAAGTTCCTCACCAAAATCAACGCCAATATTGGCAACTCCGCGGTGACCTCCTCCATCGCCGAGGAGGTATCCAAGCTACGCTGGGCCACCCGCTGGGGCGCGGATACCGTCATGGACCTCTCCACCGGTGACGACATCCACACCACCCGCGAGTGGATCCTGCGCAACTCTCCGGTTCCTATCGGCACCGTGCCCATCTACCAGGCGCTGGAGAAGGTCAATGGTGTCGCGGAAGACCTGACATGGGAGATTTTCCGCGATACCGTCATCGAACAGTGCGAGCAGGGCGTGGACTACATGACCGTGCACGCCGGCGTGCTTTTGCCCTACGTGCCGCTGACCACGAACCGCGTCACCGGCATTGTTTCCCGCGGCGGCTCCATCATGGCAGGCTGGTGCCTGGCGCACCACAAGGAGTCCTTCCTCTACGAGAACTTCGACGAACTCTGTGAGATTTTCGCGCGCTACGACGTCGCTTTCTCCCTCGGCGATGGTCTGCGCCCCGGCTCCTTGGCGGATGCTAACGACACCGCCCAATTCGCTGAACTCAAAACCATCGGTGAGCTCACCCGGCGCGCCTGGGAGTATGACGTCCAGGTCATGGTGGAAGGCCCAGGCCACGTCCCGCTCAACATGATTCAGGAAAACAACGAGCTCGAGCAGGACTGGGCCTCGGATGCTCCCTTCTACACGCTGGGCCCGCTGGTTACGGATATCGCACCGGGCTATGACCACATCACCTCCGCCATTGGTGCGGCACACATCGCCATGGGTGGTACGGCCATGCTGTGCTACGTCACACCGAAGGAACACTTGGGGCTTCCCAACCGCGATGATGTGAAGACCGGCGTGATTACCTACAAGCTTGCGGCCCATGCAGCCGACGTGGCCAAGGGCCACCCAGGTGCGCGCGCTTGGGATGATGCGATGAGTAAGGCCCGCTTCGAATTCCGCTGGCACGACCAGTTCGCGCTCTCCCTCGACCCAGACACCGCGCAGGCCTACCACGATGAGACCCTGCCTGCGGAGCCGGCGAAGACCGCCCACTTCTGTTCCATGTGCGGCCCGAAGTTCTGCTCTATGCGCATCAGCCAGGACATCCGGGATACCTTCTCCGACTCCCTTGGTATGCCAAGTTTTCCGGGTAAGGACGCCGTTGATCCGGAGGTCGTGGCAGCTGCCCGTGCCGGTGAGAAACAGATGTCGGAAGAGTTCAAGGCCCAAGGTTCGCAGCTCTATCAGGAGGAAGAAACCGCGCATGCCTGATCTTCGCTGCTACTTCGTCACGGGCGCGGGCACGCCTGCGGAGATCGTGCGCATCGCTGCGGCAGCAGCGCGAGGCGGTGCCGGGGTCGTGCAGGTGCGCTCCAAGCCAATTTCTGCCCGCGACCTTTTCTATTTAGGCCGCGACGTGGCCCGCGCGGTGGCGAAGGCTAACCCAGAAACACGCGTGCTTATCGACGACCGCGTAGACGTCGCCGCCGCCCTACGCCACGCCGGCGAGCCGGTGCATGGCGTGCATGTCGGCCAAGATGATCTACCCGTCGCCGCTGCCCGCGCGTTGTTGGGTCCGGGCGCGATTATCGGTCTGACCACCGGCACCCGCGAATTGGTCGAGGCCGCCAATGACGTCGCAGATGTCATTGACTACATCGGTTGCGGCCCGTTCCGCGCGACTCCGACGAAGGACTCCGGCCGCACGCCTTTAGGACTTCACGCCTACCCGGAATTGGTGAAGCTCTCCCGCGTGCCACTCGTAGCCATCGGGGATGTCACCGCTGAGGATGCAGCCGATCTTGCGGCAACTGGTGTGGCCGGACTAGCCGTCGTGCGCGGCATCATGAATGCCGAGGACCCAGAAGCTTATTGCCGCGCGCTGCTGTCCGGTTTTGACGAAGGTGCGCGATGAGTACTAGCTCTGATTCTTCAGTCATCGTCGTCGGCGCGGGCGTCATCGGTCTGGCCACCGCCGTGGAGTTGGCCGCGCGGGGCTTTAAGGTCACTATCTTGGACCCGGCACCGGCCTCTGGGGCTTCGCACTATGCCGGGGGCATGCTCGCCCCCGCCGCGGAGGTGGTCTACCAACAGGATCCACTCTTCCCGCTGATGCGTGCCTCCGGCGCGTGGTACCCGAAGCTTATCGATCTCGTGGCTCAGCACACCGAGGTCCCAACTGGCTACCGCGCCGAAGGTACCCTCGTCGTCGCCGCTGACCGTGCGGATGCTCAGCACCTCACCGAGCTGGCTGACTATCAATCCCTCCACGGCATGGAGGTCGAGCGCATCACCGTGCGCGAAGCCCGGCGCGCCGAACCTTTGCTCTCGCCACGTCTGGCTGCTGCGGTGAGTATTCCGGGTGACACGCAGGTTTTCCCCCGCCAGTGGACAGCTGCACTGCTCAGCGCAGCCCAAGCACTCGGTGTGCGTTTCTTCCGCACGGCAGCACAGTCGATCAATGCTGACACGGGCATGGTCACCACGGCCGTCGGCGAGTTCGAAGCTGAACAGGTGGTACTCGCTGCAGGCCTGGGAGCACGCGACATCGAGTGGGCTGCATCAGCCGGGCTCGAAGAATCTCCGCTACACCTGCGCCCGGTATACGGCGATATCCTGCGCCTGCGCGTACCGGACGAGCTCCAGCCTCTGCTCACCCGCGTGGTGCGCGGCTTCGTGGAGGACCGCCCCATTTACCTCATCCCCCGCGGCGACGGCACCTTGGCGGTTGGCGCTACAACCCGCGAGGATCCTCTTGCTACGGCCCAGGCCGGCGGTGTCTACGCGCTGCTTCGCGACGCCATCCGTGTGCTGCCCGCCGTCGAAGAATGCGAATTCCTCGAGGCCAGCGCGGGTGCCCGCCCCGGAACCCCGGATGACCTGCCGTACCTCGGCCGCGTCAGCGACAAGCTCGTCATCTCCACCGGCTATTTCCGCCACGGCATTCTGCTCACGGCCCTGGCCGCGCGCTGTACACGCGAGCTCATCGAAGGCACCGAATCCAGCATCGATCTCACCGCTTGTGATCCTCTACGTCACCTCAAGGAGCAGCCATGATCCTCATCCTTAACGGCCAGCCCACTGACACCTCAGCGACGACCATCACCGAATTGTTGGACGAGCAGAACATCGCAGCCGACGGCACCGCCGTGGCCGTGTCCGAACAAGTCGTTCCTCGCTCGCAGTGGGAGTCCACCTCACTCACCGAAGGCGCGGCCGTGGAAGTCCTCACCGCAGTCCAAGGAGGTTAAATGCTCACCATCGCCGAGACCACCTTTTCTTCCCACCTCATCATGGGCACCGGTGGGGCCACGAGCCACGACGCCCTTGAGCGCGCGCTCGTCGCCTCCGGAACCGAGCTGACTACCGTGGCCATGCGCCGCCACGCTGGTACCCGTGATGGTGAGAGTGTCTTCGATCTGCTGCGCCGGTTGGACATCGCCCCACTCCCCAACACCGCCGGGTGTCGCACCGCGCGCGAGGCCGTGCTCACCGCCCGCATGGCCCGCGAGGCGCTGGGGACCTCCTGGGTCAAGGTCGAGGTCATCGCCGACGAACATACGCTGCTGCCCGATGTCGTGGAAACCCTCGACGCCACCGAGCTGCTGAGCGCCGAGGGCTTCACCGTGCTGGCCTACACCAGCGACGATCCCGTAGCCGCCCAGCGCCTCGAAGACGCCGGAGCGGCAGCCGTCATGCCTCTCGGAGCCCCCATCGGCACTGGTCTAGGAATCCTCAATCCCCACAACCTCGAGCTCATCTGCTCACGTGCCTCGGTGCCCGTGCTTGTCGACGCCGGCATCGGCACCGCCTCCGATGCCACCCTCGCCATGGAGCTCGGCTGTTCCGGAGTGCTTCTGGCCAGCGCGGTCAACCGCTGCCAAGATCCCGAGGCCATGGCCACCGCCATGCGCTACGCCGTCGAAGCCGGCCGCCTAGCCCGACGTGCAGGGCGCATTCCGCAGCGCGAACACGCCCAGGCATCCTCCACCTTCGAGGGCCTAGCCTCCTGGGCCGACCACGTTCTCTAGACCTGTGACATTGATCGCCGCCGCACAAGGGACCTATGCTCAGCAAAGATGAACTCGCCCGCACCGCGCGCCAACGCCTTCTCCCCGGCTTCGGTGACGCGGCCCAAGAGCGTCTCAATGCCGCGCACGTGCTCGTCGTGGGCGCCGGTGGGCTGGGCTGCCCGGCCCTCCAGCAGCTGGCGGCGGCTGGCATCGGGCGAATCACGATTATTGATTCCGATACCGTCGATATCAGCAACCTGCACAGGCAGGTGCTGTTTGGTGTAGGGGACCTCGGCAAGCCCAAGGCCGAGGTAGCCGCCGCGCGCGCCCGCGAGCTTGCCCCCGAGCTCACCATCACCGCGCTTAAAGAACGCCTCGGCTCCTCCACCGTCCTCGACCTGTGTTCCGAGGCCGACCTCGTCCTCGACGGCTCAGATACCTTCGATACGAAGTATCTCGTCGCTGATGCCTGCGAGCTCACCTCTACCCCACTGACTTGGGGAACCGTGCTGCGCTACGGCGGGCAAGCCGCGCTGTGGCACTCCGGGAATGCATGTGCTGACGGGCGCGGGGTGGGCTTTCGCGATCTCTTCCCCGCCCCGCCTAGTGGCGAGGCTCTCGAGTGCTCCACAGCGGGAGTCCTGGGGGCTACGACATCGGTCATCGCGGGGCTCATGGCCACCGCGGCACTGGGCTGGTTGGGGAAGCTTCCGCACTACGAGGAGCTGCGTGGCCGCCTCACCTCCTATGAGGCGCTGCCCGGTAGCTTCCGCACATTGCGGGTGGTCGCCGATCCCGACCGCTCCCTCGTTACTGCCCTACCTGGCCGGCACACCCTGCCGCCGGAGCTTGTCACCGGCCACGCTGCCCTCCTCGATATCTCCGAGGAGCCCAACTTTCCTCATGCCACAGTGACACTGCCCTGGCAAACTGTCACCGATGATGATGCCGTGCGCCGAGCACTATCCGCCTGCGCATCCGAACTGGTCTACGTGGCCTGCCCCTCCGGTGGGCGCAGCGCTGGCTTTGTCCTGCGCTACGCCGATCTCGCCGCGGACATGGGCATCGAGTTGCGCAACCTGCCCGGTGGGCTCGCAGCACACGATTTCTAGGCGCCAGCCACCGCCGGCGTGCGGAAGAGATGCTCGTCGAGGATGCGCGCCGTGCCATGGTGACGGGCCCGGAAAATCACGCAAGAGGCCACCAGTGCCAGAGCGGTCACGATGAACAGCACCGCAATACCCGCCCAGAACGTCCCATCGTGGATGCCGTCGGTAGCGCGGGTAAAGGCGTTTTTCGCATAAGACATCGGGTGGAAAGGATGCAGCATGCTCAGCGGCCGCGGAATAGCCGCTACCGGCCACACGCCGCCGAAGACCATGACGCCTAGGGCAAAAGCACCGACTGCGAAGACGGCACCAATCTTGCGGCCGAAGGTTACGAGGAAGAACTGGTAGGTCGCCGCACCCACGGCCGCGATGGCGGCGATGACTAACAACATCATCGGCCAGCTGGCAGGACTCCAGCCCATCGTGGAGGACATCAAGCCCATGAAGGCCAAGACCAAGAAGTTCAGCCCCGCCACCACGCCGAAGGCCGCGAGGATGCCACGTACCGGGCTCGTAACTGCCTCGCCGCGACGGCCCAGGTAGTACGGCAGCGTCATCGCCAGGAGCAGCATCACAAGGAAGCCGAAGACCAGCACGAAGAGTAGCGAGGCGCCACCCGTGATGTTCTTCTCGGTCGGGTCAACCGGGCCGACCACCGTCTGTACGGGGTGAAGGTTGGAGGAGGTGAAGTTGATGGGCACGGCCATGTTCTGTGCGGACGTATCCGGCTGGCTAATGGAGGGGGCTTTGGCGGCACCGTCGGCAAGCTTGGTAGCCAACTCATTGGAGCCCGCCTTGAGCTGGTCCATGCCATCCTTCAACTCCGTACCACCGGCTGCCAGCTGGCTCGTGCCGTCCTTCAACGTGCCGGTGCCCTCATGCAAGCGGGAAGCACCGTCCTGCAGCTGGGCGGCACCGTCGCCCAGCTCGCCAACACCCGCGCGCAACTGCTGCGAGCCATCGGACAAGCGGTGCGCACCATCATTGAGAGCCATCATGCCGCCGAGGTACTCCGAGTTGGGATCGGACAGGTTGTAGTAGAGCTGACCGGTGCCGTCAGAGAGCTTTTCCAGTTGCGCCACCATGTTTCCACTGACGGCCGGGTCCAGCTTCGAGACCAGGGAATAGAGTTGGTCGGCTTGCTGGTGCATGCCGAGGCCACGGAGGACGTCGACAAGTTGCAGCAGCGCTGGAGCTACGGCCTGCGCCTGCTTGAGCACCGGGATGAGCATGCCCGTCAGTTGGTTGACGCCGCCATCGATCTGGCCCGCGCCATCCGCTAGGCGGCCGGTTCCGGCGAGCAGTTTGTCGGAGCCGTCGGCAAGCTGCGCGGCGCCATCATCGAGCTGCGCGGCACCATCGCTGAGGCGCCCTACTCCGTCATTCAGGCGGTTCGTGCCGTCCAGCAGCTGGCCCGTACCGTTGTTGAGATCGCCCGCGCCGGCGTCCAACTTGGCGATTCCCTCGACCGCGCGCCCGCCGCCTTCCTGCAATTTGCCCGCACCCTCATCGAGACGGCCGGCGCCCTCGGCCGCGGTTCCCAGACCATCGCTGAGTTTATTCAGCCCCTCAATAACCTGGTCGGCGTATTTCTTGGAAATCGCATTCTCCACGCTGGTCTGCACCTGCGGGATGAGGCTGGAAGAAATCACCGAGCCATTCGTGCCGTAGTAGTCATTAGTGGCGAAGTGAATCTCCGGCTTGACCGGTTTATCGCTGATGATGGTGACGGCCTGCTCGGAGAAGTTCTTCGGGATGGTCACCACCATGAGGTATGTGCCCTTGAGCAGCCCCTCATCCCCGTCGCCCTTGCTGACTTCGGCAAAGTTCAGGTACTGCGTCTCCATTAGGCCTTCCACGACCTGGTCACCGTAGTTAGTGTAGGTGCCCTGCTTCTCGACGCCCGCGTCCTCATTCACCACCGCCAAATCAATGTTGCGCATGTACTTAGAGGGGTCCCACATGGCCCACATCATGGTGCCTGCGATGACGATGGGTGCTACGAGAAGGAAAACGATGAGCACGCGCGACAAGGTACTCGTGGGGCGCCAATCGAGGACGCGGTGCCACCCCATCGCCTCACTGTCGTGGCCTGCTGCGCTCCCCTTAGCTGCCTTGCCAGGCGAAGAAGTATTCTTCCGGCTTTCTTCCGTCTCACGGCGCATTCCCGCCTCCTCATGGTTTTAGCTCTGGCCCGCTTATAGCCTTCTGCCCAGGACTTTCAGAGGAAGTACAACGATAAGCGGGACCACTAGTTCATTTGTTTCACCAAACATACCACCTAATATGTTGGCTCTGTGAACTTATAGCCATTCGTGTCATTGCACCCCATGCCGTTACTCCCGCGTGAGCTCCGAATTACGACCTGGTGACTGCGTTTGGCCGTGTGGGTGCTGGTTACTCCCGCGTGAGCTCCGAGTTACAAGGCACATGAACAGGGCGTTTCCCCCTCCGGTTGCGAGGCCTTAAGGCCTGTTTTAGGCTCTGTGCCCATGGGGGATATTGAGACCTACATCCGCCTTCGCAATTCGGGGATTGCGCTGGTGGAAGCAGCAACCAGCACACCCGAAAGCTTGCGCGCGCTGGGCGCCTCACGCGGCGATGCGGCAGAGCTGGCGTCACTTCATGCCATCTATTTCGGCGATACCCGCTTCACCGGCAAGCAGCGCACCGCCCGCCAAGCAGCCCGACGCCAAGGCCACGACCTGGCCACACTAAGCCTCATTGAGTCCTACGCCGCCAAACTGAAGAAGCAACTCGACGTCTGGAATGTGCGCGTAACACTTGCATCCACGCCTTCAGAACGGATTCCTTCAGTGGCGGCGGAACGTTTGAAAGAACTCAAACCGAAACGCGTGCCGTCGCCTGGGGTGCGCCTTACCTACCGCAAGAACGGCCCGCACTCACTCACGGTTACCGACTCCGCGCTGAACATCTCCACCATGCGCAGCACGCTGGAGTCCATTAACCCCACTGACCTCCTGGACGCCACCCGTCAAGTCTTCTTTAAAGAAGGTGTGGGCTCTCGGCCGGCGGTGGGAACGAACGTCGTGATAACACTCGATGAGCTCGACAAAATCGTCCGTCATGACGGCGATGACATCGAACTCGAGCTCACCAACGGCGGGCGCATGAGCGGCGCGGAGTTTCTCACCTACAAGTTCGCCGAAACTGGCTACGCCACACTGGTCCACCCCACTATCGGCCCGGTGTGGCTGCACCGTCTTTCGCGCTTTGCCAGCGTCGAGCAACGCATCATGGCCAGCGCGGAGCACCCCACCTGCGCGATCGAAGACTGCAATAAACCGGCGGACTACTGCCAGGTCCACCACATCATCCCTTGGCAGGCGGGCGGAGAAACCAACCCGCCCAACCTGACCATGTTGTGCGCTTATCACAACGGTATTAACGACGATGACCCCACCAGCCCAACCGGCCGAGGCTATGTCTTTCGGCTGAGAGGACCCGTTGACTATATCCCGCCCTGGGGAACACCGATTACCGGGCAGCCGGCCTACCAAGAAGCCATAAACCGGCAGGCCACGAGCCCGACGCGCACTCCTCCAGGCCAACCACCCGATCCGCCGGACCCACACCCATCACCACCCAGCACTGTGTCACCGCCCGGATAGTCTTCGCGGCAGCTTAGCCGCACACGTCCACACCCCGAACCGGCTCCCCACCAGCACGGAATGTCCTCTTAACACGGCGGACTCAGCCCTGCGCCACGCGGAAACCTCAGCTTTCTTGAGGCCTTCCGAGTCTTTGGCGATCGCTCCATCCCACGGGCGTGTCCAATGCACCGTCCGTGCAGAACAGCCCGCCGAAAAACTCACAAACTCCCAACCGTTTGAACGGTCAGGGGTTTGTGGCGCGTGACTAGATGAGCTTTAAAAGCCGGCTTTCTTGAGGGCATCGGCCATCGAGCCACCGCCGCCGCGGTCCGCGCGGCCACGCCCTCCGTTGCGCCGGTCGGAACGGCCGCCTCGCCCCTCGGAACGCCCGCCGCCGTTGCGGCGCTTGGGGGCGGGCTGGCCGGGTTCGTCGTCAAGCCGCAGCGACAAACCAATGCGCTGGCGCTCCACGTCGACCTCCATGACCTTGACCTTCACCACTTGGCCCGAACGGACCACATCATGCGGGTCAGAGACGAACTTGTGGCTCATCGCGGACACATGCACAAGCCCGTCCTGGTGCACGCCAACGTCGATGAAGGCACCAAAGGCCGCAACGTTGGTCACGGTGCCCTCCAGAATCATGCCCGGTTTCAAGTCCGAGACCTTGTCTACGCCTTCCTTGAAGGTAGCCGTCTTGAATTCTGGGCGCGGGTCGCGGCCAGGTTTGTCCAGCTCCGCAATGATATCCGTCACCGTCGGCACACCGAAGGTATCGTCAGCAAAGTCCGCCGGCGACAGCTTCGTCAACACGCGCGAATTGCCGATGAGCTCCGAAACCCCCAGCCCGGTCTTCTCCGCGATGCGCGCCACCACCGGGTAAGCCTCCGGGTGCACGGCCGAGGCATCGAGCGGGTCCTTACCTCCATTGATGCGCAAGAAGCCAGCCGCCTGTTCGAAGGCCTTCGGCCCCAAGCGCGGCACCTTCTTCAGCTCCTTGCGTGAAGCAAACGTGCCATTCTCATCGCGATAGGCCACGATGTTGGCCGCAATCGTGGAGTTCACTCCGGCCACGCGCTCCAGCAACGGAGCCGAGGCGGTATTAAGGTCCACGCCGACGCCATTCACGGCATCCTCCACCACACCATCGAGGGTGCGGGCGAGCGCGACCTGGTTGACATCGTGCTGATACTGCCCCACGCCGATGGCCTTCGGGTCGATTTTCACCAACTCCGCCAGCGGGTCCTGCAGGCGGCGCGCGATGGACACCGCGCCGCGCAGGGAGACGTCCATGTCGGGGAACTCATCGGCCGCCAGCTGCGAAGCCGAATACACCGATGCACCGGCTTCCGAGACCACGACCGGGTTCGGCCGCTTCCCACCCGCCTGCGCGATGAGGTCCGCGACTTCACCGGCGAGCTTCTCCGTCTCACGCGAAGCGGTGCCATTACCAATCGCCATGAGGTCCACCGAATGAGCCGCGCTTAACGACGCCAACTCCCTCACCGCCTCAGCCCACTTCTGCTGCGGCTGGTGCGGATAGACAATCGTGGTGGCCAGGACCTTGCCCGTCGGGTCAACGACCGCGCACTTGACGCCATTGCGGTATCCCGGGTCTAGGCCCAGCGTCGCGCGCTGGCCGGCCGGGGCGGCCAGAAGAACGTCGCGCAGGTTTGTCGCGAAGACCTTGAGCGCGCCTTCCTCCGCCTTCTCTTTCAGGCGCATGCGCACGTCCAGACCGGAAGAGATGGAAAGCTTGGTGCGCCAGCCCCAGTGGACGGCGTCGGCAAGCCAGCGGGAGGTAGACACGTCCAGGTCGAAGCGGTCTGCGATCATGCCCTCGTACATGGCGTCATCGCCGGCGTCGAGGTTGAGATGCAGAACGCCCTCGCTTTCGCCGCGCAGCAGCGCCAAAATGCGGTGCGAGGGGAGCTTCTCGAAAGGCTCAGAGAACTCGAAGTAGTCCTTGAACTTCGCGCCCTCGGTTTCCTTACCCTCGACCACGCCGGCGTTCATGGAACCGCTGGTGTACATGCGCTCGCGCACCTCGCCCACCAGATCCGCATCCAGTGCGAAGCGGTCCACCAGAATGGCGCGGGCGCCGTCGAGGGCCTTCTTCGTTTCCTCGAAACCTTCGGTGAGATACTCCCCCGCCAGCTCGGTCGGGTCCGCCGAGGGGTCCTCGATGAGCTTGTCCGTCAGCGGCTCCAGTCCTGCCTCGCGCGCGATATCCGCCTTGGTCTTGCGGCGCTTCTTATACGGCAGGTACAGATCCTCCAGGCGCGCCTTGGTCTCGCAGCCCTGGATCAGTGCGCGCAGCTCATCGGTGAGTTTGCCCTGTTCCTCAATCGCGGCGAGCACCGTTTCCTTGCGCTCTTCCAGCTCGCGCAGGTACGTCGAGCGTTCCTCGATGATACGCAGCTGGGAGTCATCCAGCCCGCCGGTGGCTTCCTTGCGGTAACGGGCAATAAACGGGACGGTATTGCCCTCCGCCATGAGTTTCAGGGCGGCGTCAACGTGTGCTTCTTTGACGCCCAGCTCTCCGGCGATGGTGGCTGCGATATTCACAAAACCTCTTTTTGGTCGGGGACTAAAAGACCTTCCTACCCTATACCCCGCCCTGCCACGCGCAGGAAGTACCCAGCCCAAACTCGGTGTGGCCGATTTCGGAGGTGCCGTACCACAGCGTGTGCGGCGGCAAGCAGTCCGCGACGGCCGCGGTGACTTTGGTCAACGGCAGCTCAGAGGAGCCGTTGACGATGACCCTCCACACGTGCTCACCCACCGGCGGCTGGCCATGTTTATCCATGTACTCGTTGACCAGGATATTGTCGGGCTCGCAGGTAAAGGAGATGATCTCTGCGTTGATATCGAGCGGCTCGACGCCGCCTTCGCGCAAACGCTGCGGCATATCTTTGAGAATCTTGCCCCATTCGGCTTCGGTCATAAGTATTGACAAGTCAGTACTGATGTCCATCTCATTCCTCCTTCAAGGATTCCACGTACGCGCGGTCGGCATCGCTCAGGTCCGCCGCGTCCAGCAACTCCGGGCGGCGCTTCCACGTCCGGGCCAGCGACTGCTCGCGGCGCCACCGGTCCACCTTGGCATGATCACCGGAAGTCAGTACATCCGGAACCGCCAAACCGCGCCACTCCCGCGGTTTGGTGTAACTCGGTCCTTCCAGCAAGCCATCGGAGAAAGAGTCCTCCTCGTGCGAGCGCCGGTTTCCCAACACCCCGGGTATAAGGCGTACCACAGCTTCAGCAATGACCAGCACGGCTACCTCGCCGCCGATGAGCACGTAATCGCCGATGGACACCTCGCGCACGCGGTAGCGCTGCGCGGCATCCTCGACGACGCGCTGATCAATGCCCTCGTAGCGCCCACACGCGAACACGATGTGCTCCTCGGTAGACCACGCCCGGGCATCGGCCTGAGTAAAGGGCGTTCCGGCAGGTGTCGGCACGATGAGCAGCGGCTTATCCGAACCCTCGCTTTCACCATAGGAGCGCGCCTCGACGCCATGGATATCGTCGTGGCGCGGCTTGCTCAGGTGCGGCAGCGCGCTTTGGAGGTCCTGGGTGGAGGCGGTGCCGGAGGAGACGTCGTCAAGCGCCGGCCCCCACACCTCAGGCTTCATGACCATTCCTGGGCCGCCCCCGTAGGGTGAGTCATCGACGGATTTGTGCACGTCGGTGGCCCACTGGCGCAGATCATGCACCCCCACCGCGAGCTTTCCCTGCTCGATGGCCTTGCCCAGCAGCGCGTGGCGCAGCGGGTCGAGGTACTCCGGAAAAATGGTGAGAACGTCTATCCTCATAGGTCAAGCAACCCCTCCGGCGGGGTGATGGTGCAGGTCCCGGCCTCCAGATCGACTTCGGGCACGATCTGCTCAACGAAGGGGACCAACGCCTCTTTGC
This sequence comes from Corynebacterium sp. HMSC062E11, assembly GCF_001811845.1. Lineage (NCBI taxonomy): Bacteria > Bacillati > Actinomycetota > Actinomycetes > Mycobacteriales > Corynebacteriaceae > Corynebacterium > Corynebacterium sp. HMSC062E11. The sequence goes on along the minus strand of NZ_KV806774.1, from coordinate 340,306 downwards.
CATCGGTGAGCGTGACTTCCAGAAGGGACTGCGTGGGACCGTGCGTCACGCCGGTCACCTCGCCCACGTCTGAGCCGTCGAGAATGACGCGCAGGCCTTCCAGCTCGTGGTCGTAGAAGCCGTCATCCTCGGGATCATCCAAGGGTTCGGCGAAGAACTGGGTGCCGCGCAGGGAATCCGCGGCCGTGCGGTCTGGGATTTCCTCGAAGGTGATGAGCAGGCGCCCTTTATGAGCGCGCACCGCCGCGATGGTGAGCTCGTGTTCTTTCTTGCCTTGTTTGCCGTGGAGAACCTCGCCGACGGCGAAACGGGTCTCGGGGGAATCGGTGGTCACCTCGACGGAGACCTCGCCTTTAATGCCGTGGGATTTCACCACGCGACCAATGAGTAGTTCCATGACTGCTAGCTTAACGGGCTACGCTGGAGTGGCATGACTGAGCTTCCGATCAATGATGCAGCCACCTTTGGTGCCGCCACCCATGACAGCGCCGCGCTCACAACGCTAAATTTGCTCGATGAGGCCCCTAAGCCGGGCCCATCGCGCCCGAGACCAGCCGTTAAGCGAGTCCTCAGTGCCGACGGAGCGAACCTCATCCTCTTTTCATTCTTGCCCGGGCAGGTCCTGCCCGATCACAAAGCCGCGCACCCCATCACCGTCCAGGTGCTACAGGGCGCGGTGACTTTTAGTTGCGGAGATGAAGATTACGTGCTCGTTCCCGGGCGCATCGTACACCTTCCAGCGTATGTCCCACATGCGGTGTCCTGCAGCGATCAACCTGCGCTAATGCTGCTCACAATGTTGACGCCAAACACTGGCGTGAATGTCTAGACTTTTAGTATTATTCTTGGATTGTGAGTAGTTCTAAGCCTTACCACCATGGAAATTTGCATGAAGAGATCCTCCAGGAGGCCATCAAGCTCGGCCGGGAGGGTGGACCAGAGGCAGTAACGATTCGCGCGGCAACGCGCGCGGTCGGCGTTTCCCCCACCGCCGCGTACCGCCACTTCAAGGATCAGGCCGCGCTTCTCGACGCCGTCGCAGACGTCGCCACCTTCGAACTCATTACCAAGCTGAGTGAGGCCTTCGAGAATACCGAGGGAAGCATTGTCGACAAGATGAAGGCGGCTGGCTTTGCCTACTACCACTATGCCTTGGAGGAGCAAAGCTTCTTTGAGTGCATGATGGCCACGAGCGGCTTTGACATCCCTGGTGCGCTGGCCGCCGCCGCAGAGGGACCGGGAGAGGATCCGCGGGTCCAGGCCACGTTCAACTTCTATGACTACATGGAGCAGTACGCACGCTACATTGGGCAGGAGCCTAACCGGCAATTCATGATGCAAAATTGTCTTGCTGGGTGGTCCACGGTGCACGGCTTTACGGTGTTGTGTTTGAGCGGCCACTTGGCATCAGTATCGGAAGAAGCGATGGAAAGGATTGCGCAGTCGGTCATCGCCTCCGCCATCCGCGGTTTGGATTTCGAGAACCCCTTGGAAGCACGCCCCGCTGCCCCGCAAAACTAGAAAATCCCCGCTGGTGCGGGGATTTTCTGTTAGGCGAGTAGTTTACTCTGCGGACTCCTCAGCGGAGTCAGCCTCGGCAGCCTCTTCCTCTGCCTTTGCAGCCTCAGCGGCAGCGGCTTCCTCTGCAGCCTTCTCAGCGGCAGCCTTTGCCTCAGCCTCTTCCTTGGCCTTGCGCTTCTTCTCGGTGATGGCCTCGATGGTCGGGCCGTTGTTGGCCTCAGCCAGAGCGGCGTTGAAGAGATCCAGCTTGGACGGCTTCGGCTCAGCAACCTTCAGGGTGCCCTCTGCGCCCGGCAGGCCCTTGAACTTCTGCCAGTCACCGGTCACCTTGAGCAGTGCGAGAACCGGCTCGGTCGGCTGCGCGCCGACACCCAGCCAGTACTGAGCGCGCTCGGAATCGATCTGGATCAGGGACGGCTCCTGCTTCGGCTGGTAGATACCGATGTTCTCGATAGCCTTGCCGGAGCGGCGGGTGCGTGCATCAGCAACAATGATGCGGTACTCAGCGTTGCGGATCTTACCCATACGCTGCAGCTTGATCTTAACGGCCATGATTGGCTCCTTTTCTAGTCACCGGGCAGTTCAGACACGCGCCGCTTGGTGGCGCGCCGGTTCAACCCTTGGATTTATCCTGCGTGTGACATGCCGGCCGTCCGTGGGCGGTACCGGCGTTACGCAGAAATGAAGTTTTAGGTGTCCTCCATGCTGCACATGGACAACCCCAATGATTTTAGCGGTACGCACGCAAAATAGGAAATCCCCCCTACCGCTTGCATGGTTAGGCCTTACCCCGCGAAAGGGGTAGCCTGTAATGCGGTTATTTCGCTGCCACACAAACCTCTTTTTATGAATAAACAAGCCCCATCTACATTCCGCTACCGCTACGACCTCGATGGCCTCCGCGGCATCGCGATCGCTTTGGTTGTTTTATACCACGTCTTCGTCGGTCGTGTTTCCGGTGGCGTCGATGTCTTCCTCCTCCTGTCCGGGTACTTCTTCCTGGGCTCGCAGCTGCGCTATGCCGCGCGGCCGAACGCCTCCCTGAACCCGTGGTGGCCCATCTGGCGCACGCTGCGCAGGTTGGCACCTGCCCTCGTGCTCGTCATCGGTGTGAGCTATGTGCTTGTTCGGATATTTACCCCGAAGCTCATGAACACCGAGCTCACCAAGCAGATCACGGCGACAGTCTTTTACTACCAAAACTGGGAGCTAGCACGGCAAAACGCCGACTACGCTGCCGCCTCCGCAACCACGTCGCCGCTGCAGCACATGTGGTCCATGGCGGTCCAGGGGCAGTTCTATCTCATGGGCATCTTTTTTGCCCTGGGCCTGGCCGCTTTTATGCGGTTGCGCCCGAAGAAGTCGGGGCTTAAGGCGCAGCGCTTCCCCTCCGTAAATTCTATCGCCGGCCCGATCCTCCTCGTGATCACCGTCGCCTCTTTTGCCTACGCCTCGCGCGACGGTCTCTACGGGACCCCTGAGAATTACTACTCCACGTGGTCTCGCGCGTGGGAGCTAACCCTGGGCGCGGTTCTCGTCATCTACGGCTCGCGCCTAAAGATGCCGCAGCATTTGTCCAACGTCGCCACCGCCCTCGGCCTAGCCGCCCTGGCTGGCACCGGCATGCTCATCTCCGACAGCTTGGCTTTCCCGGGCCCGCTGTCACTTCTGCCCATCGGCGGCGCGGTGCTCATCATTATTGGTTCCGGTGGTTCCTTCTCGCGGGTACTGACGGTTCGCCCTTCCCGCTGGCTCGGTGATATCGCCTACCCGCTCTACCTGTGGCACTGGCCGCTCCTCATCATCTCCACCGCCGCGCTCGGCTTTGAAACCCCGCCATGGTGGCTCGGTGCCATCATCATCGCGGTGTCGCTGGGCTTGGCGGATGTGACGCACAGATTCGTCGAGAAGCCCCTGCGCCAGCACCGCAAGCGCCCGCTTGCCGACGACCTCCCCGTCCACCGCGGCCTCGCCGACCTCCGCACCCGCACTGGTGCCCTCCGCGGCGTCGGTGGAGTTGTCGTCGCGGCGTGCACCGTTGCGCTCGTGGCCGTTCAGCCGCTGTGGCAGCGCAGCCTCCAGGAGGCAAACCAAGAGATTCTTGATCCGCAGCTCTACCCTGGGGCAACGACCTTCGTGGAGAACATCACCCCGCCTGAGAACGTGGAGATTAAGCCAGATCCGATTCTCGCGCGCGGCATCCAGCCACCGGTTGCCGATAACTGGTGCTTCATTCCAGAGCAGGAGCCGTCGGACTATTTCATCGAGACGCAGAAGGACGGCGTAACGCCGTGTGTCTTCGGCGACGTCAACTCCGACGTTGAGGTCTACTTGGTGGGCGGTTCGCACGCGGAGCAGTATTCCTCAGCCCTGGATCACTTGGGCCGCGAGATGGGATTCAAGCTGGTGCCGCTCACCCGCGTAGGTTGCCCCATCGAGTTGGGCGATGAGCTCAGCGTCAAGCCATCTTGCGCCGAGTGGAGCAAGGAAGTGGTCAAGCGCATCATCGACGCGGACCCAGCCCTCGTGGTGTCGAATTCGACGCGCCCCGGGCAGGCCCTAGGCCACGGCCCGGACGCCGTCCCGCCGGGATATCAGGCCTTCTGGGACGAACTGGCCAAGCACGATATTCCTTTCCTCGGTTTCCGCGATAATCCGTGGGGATTCGACGAGCACGGCAATGGCCGCCAGTTTGATGAGTGCTACGTGGCCACCCAGGATTCCCTCGGGTGCGGTATGCGCTTCGAGGAGGTTTATGCGCCCTACGATCCGGGCGCAGAGGTCCTCTCCCAGTACAAGAACATGCTGGCCGTAGACACCTCGAAGTGGTTCTGCGATGCCAACGGCGATTGCCCGGTCATCATCGGCAATATCATGGTGTATCGCGATATGCACCACTTCACCACGGCATTCGCGGATTCGGCCATCCCGCTCATCCGTGAAGCGATCACCCCGTTCCTCAATGGCGAGACCGTCCAACAGCAGCCCCCGGAAACCGCCACGTCTACCTCCACGACGAAGGCGGGCCCAGCACCGTCCACCCCGGCGGCGCCGACTCCCGCCAACCCGGTCCCCTACCCTGCCTTCCCTGCGGGCGAGGCCATCTAGTAGCCGCCGCTAGCGCAGGGCTTCGGGCACGTAGGCGCAGGTGGGGTCCGACGCGAGCGGGTCGCCCGTCATGGCAAAAGCCGTGGACCGCGAGCCGCCACACACAGAAGCAAACTCACACACGGAGCACTTGCCGCTCCACGCGTTGGGATCCCTAAGCTTCTTAAACACTGGCGAGTTGGCGTAGATGTCCGGCAGTAGGTGACTCTTGACGTTGCCGCAGTGCAGCGGCAGGAAGCCGTTTGGATAGACGTCCCCCACGTGGTCGATGAAGACAAAGCCGGAACCCGCGTTGATGGCCATCGGCGGCCGCGGGCGGCGCGTGTGAGGATCGGGGCCCAAAATCCGCTCGGTCTCCGCGGTAAGGAAGCGGTACAGTTCGCCGCCCTCGTACTTCTCTCCCCGCTGGGCTTGCAGGACGATGCGCCGATATTGCGGCCCCTCCGTGGTCTTAATGGCAATCCGCGTGGACACGCTGTGCAGCCACTGCATCGCGTCCTCGCGCTCCTGCGGGGTCAGCGCCTCCAAGCCCGTACCGCGGCCGGTGGGTACGAGGAAGAACACACTCCAGAGCTTGGCACCCATCTCGATAACCCGCTCCAACAGCTGCGGGGCCTCATGGACGTTGTTCTTCGTGATGGTGGAGTTGATTTGGAGGCGGAAGCCCACGTCGGTGACCACGCTGGCCATCTCAATCGTGCGGTCGAAGATGCCGGAGAAGCCGCGGAAGTAGTCGTGGGTTGCAGCGCTCGCGCCGTCGAGAGACAGCGACAGCGCGGCCCCTCCCGCCGCGCGCAGGCCCTCGAGGCGCTCGCGCGTCAAACGGGGCGTGACCGACGGCGAAAGCGACACGTTGAGTCCCAGGGACGTGCCGTAGGCGGTGAGCTCTTCCAGGTCGCCGCGCTCAAACGGATCCCCTCCCGTGAGCACCACGAGCGGGCGTGGCTTGTCGTAGCTGGCCAGGGAATCCAGCAGCGCCTTGCCTTCGGCGGTAGTGAGCTGGCCCGGTGCGGGGTCGTGCTGGGCGTCGGCCCGGCAGTGCTGGCACACCAGCTGGCAGGCACGGGTGACCTCCCAGATGGCGATGAACGGTTTGGTAGTGATGTCGTGGCGCATCTGGCGCACCACAGGGCTGGCCTTCACAGTGAGGACCTTTCCACGCGAGAACAGTTTTATCCAACTTTAGTCGGACATATTGTCGCGTGGGTAATCGCCTACTTCTTCTTGCCTTGGCCAAAGTCCAGGTTGTTGAGGTCGATATTCTCCATGCCCTTCGGCATCTTGATATCGCCTAGCCCGGGCATGCCGCCGCCGAGCTGCTCCTGCATCTTCTGCAGCTCCTGCATCGACGGCATACCGCCGCCCATGCCTGGCATTCCGCCGCCACCACGACGCTTCGGCGGCTTGCGCTTGCCGTTCTTGCCCTTGCGGCCCTTCGGCTTCTTCTTAGTAGCCGAGCGCCCGCCGCCCATGCCCGGCATGCCGAAGCGGCCGGCCATCTGGGACATCATCTTCTTGGCTTCGATAAAACGCTCAATGAGCTGGTTGACGTCAGAGACAGCTACACCAGAGCCCAGCGCAATACGCTTGCGGCGCGAAGCGTTGAGAATCTTCGGGTTCTCGCGCTCCTCCGGGGTCATACCGCGGATGATGGCCTGGATGCGGTCGAGCTGCTTCTCGTCGACCATGTCGGCGATCTGGTTCATCTTGTTGCCGCCCGGCATCATCTTGAGCAGGTTGCCCATCGGCCCCAGGTTGCGGACCATGAGCATCATGTCCAAGAAGTCATTGAGCGTCATCTCGCCGGAGCCCATCTTCTTGGCGGCTTCCTCCGCCTTGGACTGATCCAGCTTGGACTCCGCCTGCTCAATGAGCGTCAGCAGGTCACCCATGCCCAGGATGCGCGAGGACATACGCTCCGGGTGGAAGACATCGAAATCCTCGAGCTTCTCGCCGGTGGAGGCGAACATGATGGGCTTGCCCGTCACCTCACGGATGGACAGGGCCGCGCCACCGCGGGCGTCGCCGTCCAGCTTGGTCAGAACGACGCCGGTAAAGTCCACGCCGTCGCGGAAGGCCTCGGCGGTCTGCACGGCGTCCTGGCCGATCATTGAGTCGATGACGAAGAGGACTTCGTCCGGGTTGACGGCGTCGCGGATGTTGCGGGCCTGCGTCATCAGGGTTTCATCGATGCCGAGGCGGCCGGCGGTATCGATGATGACGATATCGTGCTGCGTGCGCTTGGCTTCCTCAATTCCGCGCTTGGCGACGTCCACCGGATCCCCGTGCGAGGTACCCATCTCATGCTCGTGGGAGTTCAGGGAGGTGCCAGGATCCGGCGCGTAGACGTCGACCCCGGCGCGCTCGCCGACGATCTGCAGCTGCTGCACCGCACCCGGGCGCTGGAGGTCACAGGCCACCAGCATCGGGGTGTGCCCCTTGGAAGCCAGGTGCTTGGACAGCTTGCCCGCCAAGGTGGTCTTACCAGCACCTTGGAGGCCGGCGAGCATGATGACCGTCGGCGGATTCTTGGCTAGGTTCAGGCGGCGGGTCTCGCCGCCGAGGATCTCGATGAGCTCCTCGTTGACGATCTTGACCACTTGCTGCGCAGGGTTGAGCGCCTCGGAGACCTCGGCGCCTGCCGCGCGCTCCTTGATGCGCTTGATGAAGCCGCGCACGACGTTGAGCGAGACGTCCGCCTCCAGCAACGCAAGGCGGATTTCGCGCGCTGTGGCGTTGATGTCCGCCTCGGTCAGCTTGCCCTTGCCGCGCAGGCCGGACAGGGCTGATTGCAAGCGGTCAGACAAAGACTCAAACACGTTAGAGTGCTCCCTCAACTATCGTGGATAAATTTATAACTTCCCCAGCTTAGCCGTTGACCAGTGCTTGGGTCACATTCCGGACGAGGGTGGCACGGGGGACGTCGCCAAGCGGCACGGCGTGAAGCACCATCGTGGCGCCCGGTGTGGTGGTGGATAGCCACTCGCACTCCGGAAGCAGCGCGAGCACGTGTCCGAGGGTACCCGGGTAGTCATCGATTCTGAGCTCGAAAACGCCTCTGGTCCACATGGCGGTTGCAGGCCCCGATACGAAATCGGGCAGCACGGTATAGGTTCCGGACTTATAAGACTGCACCAAGCGCTCCTCCACCGTCGCGAGATCGATGGCGCCGTGGAGCGCGCGGATGTCGAACTCGCCGGCGTAGCCCTCCTCCGTGCGCACCAAGCGCGAGGACAGAATGTTCCATCCCAAGGCAGCGATAAGCGCTAGTGGACGCACGGCCTCCCGCTGGTAGCTGCCGCGCCACAGGACGGTGAAGCTATCATCCTCCGGGTTGTGGCGCAGGCCGATGTCGCGGTCAACGGCCACCAGCGGCCGCACCGGACTCAGGGCCTCCAGCTGCGCAAAAGCGCGGGCGCTGACCGCCTCGATTCCATTCTCGAGCCTGCGGTTCCACACGCCTGGGCCGGTGGATTCGGCATCGGTGCGGGCGAGCACGACGAGGAGCGCCAGGGTCAGGTAGTCATAACGCACGGCTTCGAGAAGCTCATCGCGGGCTTCGTCGGAGAAAGGATCGGTGCGGGAGACGATGCGCGCCAAAGTCGTGTGCTCTGCCACCACGGTTTGCACGCGGGAGCGATCCGCCAGGTCGAGGCCGAGCTTGGCGGCAGCGCGCGCCACCATCTCCGCTCCCACGAGTTCGTGCGGGCGGCCGTAGCCTTTGCCGATGTCGTGGTAGAGCCCCACCAAGAGCAGCAGATCGGGCCTCGCTACGGACGTGCGGGCTTCAGCGCACCGAGCGACGGTAAGGATGGAGTGATAGTCCACGGTATGAGAGTGCGTGCGCTCCCGAGGCAGCATTCCGCGGATGTGCTCCCACTCCGGAACGACTCGCTCCCACAAGCCATGGGCGTCCATTTCCTGGATAAGGCGCGGGGTATTGAGCGGCGAGGACAACAGGCTGAAGAAGGCATCCGTTGCTCCCGCGGGCCAGCGCTGCGGCAGGTCTGGCAGCTCGCGTAGTTGTTCCCAAACGTGAGCGGGCACGCTCCTGCCCGAACGCGCCGCAGCGGCGGCGACGCGCAGGAGTAGCCACGGCTCGTCTAGGTCTGCGGTGCGGGCGAGCCTGATTTCGCCGCCCACATCCACGACACCGATGTCGAGTGGCTTGCGGGTGCGGTTGTGGCTGCGCTTAGACACCACTCCCCTAGCCGTCGCGAGCGCCCTCTCGACGGCCCTATCCACCGCCGCGGCGGCGGTGACGACGGCCGCTGATAATTCATAGCGGTCGGCAAAGCCCAGTTCGTGTGCGATCTCCGCAGCGAATTCTGGGTCGAGGATGTCGCGGTGGCGGCGGGCGGTGACGTGGAGGAGCGTGCGGACGTCGAGAAGCAGGGCCTGCTCCTCCTCGAGCGCTGGGGCGTCCGCGAGGTTTCCTAGGGCGAGGGCCCGGAGGAATTGGATATCGCGCAGACCACCGCGCCCATTCTTGATATCCGGGTGGGTCATCGTGGCCAAGGTGCCGGAACGGCGCCAGCGCGCAATGGCGAGATCAACGAAGGCATCGAAATTGCTCTGCAACAGGCGGCGCCACGAGGCATAGACCTGGGCGCGGGTGGAATCCACCAGCTGCTTGTCTCCGGCAACGAAGGCCAGATCCAGTTGCGCGAAGCCGGCGGCGGGATCGGAACCGGCGATGGCGCCGAATTCGCGCGGGGTGCGCACTGCATAATCGAGCCGATACTTAGCGTCCCAGATGGGATACCAGACCTCGGAAACGACTTCCTCGGGCAGCTCCGTGTCATCCGGGTGAAGGAGGATGAGGTCGAGATCGGAAAACGGGGTCATCGCGCGGCGCGCAAAGGAACCGGTGGCTGCAAGCGCGCAGCCGGGCGGAAGCTGCAGGGACTGCGTGAGGCGCATCGCCGCAGCATAAGCGTCCTCACGCAGTTGAGCGGCCGTAGACACGTGTTACAGGGCCGCCTCGCCGCGCTCGCCGGTGCGCACGCGGATGACGTCCTCAATAGGAGTGATCCAGATCTTGCCATCACCGATCTTTCCGGTGTAGGCGGCGTCCACGATGGTGGAGAGGATATCCTCAACCTGTTCGTCAGAGGTCACCACCTCGAGCTTGACCTTGGGAACGAAATCGGTGGCGTACTCGGCGCCGCGGTAGACCTCACTGTGGCCGCGCTGCTGGCCAAAGCCTTGGGTCTCGGTCACCGTCAGGCCATGCACGTCGTGCTGTTCGAGGGCCTCGCGAATGTCCGGCAGCGTGAACGGTTTGACGATGGCAGTGATGAGCTTCATCTGTTACTCCTTAGCTCCGGCGGTGTCGACCCGCGGCTGGACGGTTGGTGCAGGACTAATCCTAGCGTCGTGGGCGTGGCGGCGGTGCGACGCCACGGATTCGCGGAAATCATATGCGGTTTCGCGGTGCTCGCCCAGGTCGATACCCTGCGCTTCATCCTCGATTCGCCAGCCCATGGTGGCGCGGATGAGGAGCGCCGCAAGCAAGGTGACGAGCCCCGACACCAGCATCGCCACAACCGCAATCAGCGTTTGAACGACGAGCAGCTTGAGCCCTTCAGTGAAGTGACCGGTGAGGATGCCGTTATCCGTAGCGAAGAAGGCTAGGCCAATCGTGCCCCACAATCCTGCGCACAGTTGCACCCCGACGACGTCCAGGGAATCATCGAAGCCCCAGCGGTACTTCAGGCTGATGCACAAGCAGGCGATAATCCCGCCGAGGAAGCCGAGGGCGATGGAACCGAGCGGAGTCAGCGCTCCTGCCGCCGGGGTGATGGCGACGAGGCCTGCGATAGCTCCGGATGCAGCGCCGAGTGAAGTGGCGGCACGGTCACGAATTCGCTCCACCAACATCCAGCCGAGCATCGCGGCGGCCGCAGCAACGGTGGTATTCAACCACGCCACACCTGCAAGGCCATCCGCAGCGAAGGCAGAACCGCCATTGAAACCGAACCAGCCGAACCACAGCAACGCGGCGCCGAGCATCACCATCGGGAGGTTGTGCGGCCTATCGACGTGCTTCGGAAATCCCGCGCGCGGGCCCACGACAATCGCGAGGACTAGGGCTGCAGCTCCGGCAGAAATGTGCACGACGGTACCGCCGGCGAAGTCGATGGGAGCGATGAGCGCCTCACCTTCCGAGACACCGAAGAGCCACGCCGCGAGGGAGCGCGGGGCGTGGGAGAGAATTCCCCCTCCCCACACCATGTGGGCGAGCGGGAAGTAGGCAAAGGCTACCCAGATACCCGCGAAGGTTAACCAGGCCGAGAACTTCACGCGGCCGGCGATGGCACCGGAGATAATAGCCGTCGAAATAATAGCGAAGGTGGCTTGGAAGCCGATATCGATGACGGCGGGGTAGCCAGAACTACCAAGAAGATACTCGTTGGAAGGACCTGTGATCTGGCCACGCAAGCCCCACGCTTCAAACGGGTTGCCCACGATGCCGGCAAAAGAGCTTCCCGCATAGGACATGGACCAGCCCCACAAGACATAGAGCACAGGCACAAGCGCGAGCGCGCCGAAGGACATCATCATCATGTTAAGGACATGACGATTGCCCGCCATGCCGCCATAAAACAACGCCAATCCGGGGGTCATGAGCAAAACCAATGATGCGCTGACCAGCATCCACGCTGCATCACCGGAAGAGAATGCATCAGGAGTCATACTTCAACTAACCTCTTTTCTATAACTTGATAGGTACAGTTCTCAAAAGGCCTATAGGCCTATAGATTTAGAAAGAGGAATGAGTCACAGATCACATCTGGGCTCCAAAAAAGCGGCGAGAGCATTGTTGCCCTCGCCGCTCACTTAAGCGTGCGCCCTAGATTTCCTCCTCGGACGCTTCCACGGTCTGTGCTTGCTGGCGCATACGTTTGGCGTACTTCACGTCGGTGACGGTCACGCCGTAGATGGAACGGCCCATGTAAAAAGAGCCCACCGAACCGATGATCCACACGCCGAAACAAGCAATGAGGACACGGACCAGCGACCATAGCGAGAACCCGTTCTCGGCAAAGTCAACGACCAGCTTCGCCACGAGCAGAAGAGGAACGGCCAAACCGACCGTCGGCCCCAGCAGGTTAACGCGGGTCAAGGCATCGGGCGCGCGCCACAAAGCGATGGCCGTCGCGATAACCAGGACCGTGGCCACAACCAGCAGGACCGAAGCAATAATCTCCGCGATAGTCATGGTTTTACCTCCTGCCCTTCGAGATGATGCGGGCCATCGACAACGTCGGCAGCACGCCCGCCGCGATGCCCGCGAGCATCGCGATGTCGTAGACGATGGACGCGTGATTGGTCATGGCCCATGCAAAGTACATGCACATCATGCCGTAGAAGACCATGTCACTCATCACGGTACGGGTGAGCTCATCGCGGGAGCGCAACGCCAGCACCAACGCCGAGCACACCGATGCGCCAATGAGGAACACACAGACAAAGACAACCCATTGAAAGGCGCTCATCGAGGAAAAATCAATCACTTCTTATCATCCTTTCGGGCGTCCTTGCCCGGCACGACCTGACGCAGCGGCCACACGGAATACTTCTCCACGTCGTTCGCTGCCAACGGGGTATCGTCCGCCTTCGCGATATCGGGGGCGCGCATATGACGTCCCAGCGTATCCAGCGGATACTCGTAGAACGTCGGGGCGAGCTCCTCCGTCGGACCCTGGCCAGGCACGCCATAATCGATGCCCTTCACTCGTGGCGCGAGGCGCTCCTCCATGTCCGCGAGGTCCGCCATGACACTGGCCGGGTCATCCCCCATCACGGCTTGGACCAGCACGATGCGCGGAAGGCCTTCGGCAACTGGCTCGCGCAAGCCCAACGACAAGGTGCCCGGCGTTGCGGTAATGGACGAGGTGAACCAGAAGATCTCCCAGGCGCTCGTCACACGCAAGGGGTACCGAAGCACCACTGGGCGATAGTTGTTATGCGGCTTGAAGGATTCCATGGCGAGCGAAAAGCCCGCGACGAAGATCTCCTTAATGAGCCACAGCGCGTAGACAACGGCATGCACAGCACTCTTCATTTAACGGCCCTCCTGAAGGGAGTCGATATCGGGTAGGGCTACGGGGTCGTCGCCAAGCACTGCGTGTGCGTAGGCCTCCGTGTCCAACAAATCCTCCGATGCCTCCATGGTGACACTAATGACCGGCCCGGACAGGATGAACATGGTCAGCGAGCCCAAGATCAACGCCGCCGAGGGAGCCATCAGCTTCTTGCGAATCACAAGTTCATCGGGCACCTTCTCCTTGGGCAGGTCCTTGCCCCAGAAGACGCGGCGCCACACGCGCAACATGGCCAGGAACGCTGCGAAGGAGGCGATGATAATCACCGCGATAACGGTCCAGGCCCATCCCCCGCCGGTACGGGCGATTTCCGCGACGATGAGGACCTTGCCCCACATACCGGAGAAAGGCGGGAAGCCCACGACGGAGAAGGCACCGGCGGCGAAGATCCACGCGATAATCGGATCACGGCGCGCCAAGCCAGAAAGCTTGTTGAGCCTGCCCGTACCGTACGTCTCCTCGATGGCACCGGAGGCCAAGATGAGGGAGCCCACCGTGAGCATGTGGTGAATCGTGTAGAGAATGCCGGCAGCCAACGCGCGCTGCGCATCGTGGGTAGTGAAGGCCATCATCACGAGGATGAAGGGCATACCGTTGAGCATCTGGTATCCCAGCACGCGGCGGATGGAGTTTTCAGCCAAGCCGCCGAAAGCGCCAACCAGCATAGAGATGATCATGATGACGATGATGAGTGTCCCCCACCGCTGGTCCATATCAAAGAGCTGCACCCACAGGCGGTAGAGCATGTACACCGCGACCTTGGTGTGCAGGCCAGAGAACAGGCCCATGACGGCAGCCGACGTACCCGGGTAGGTGCGCGGCAGCCACGACTGCACGGGGAATACGCCGGCCTTCGCGGCGATGGCGATAACGATGATGCCGGAGGCCACCGTCACCGGACCGTTGCCGGCAGCAGCGCCCGTCAGCGCCGCCAAGTTGACCACGCCCGTAACCGAATAGATATAGCCCACGCCGACCACAAGCAGCGTGGAGGCGAACAGATTGACCAGCACGAAAGCGCGGCCTGCGGCCAAGCGCGACCACGTGCCCGACATCGTGATGAGGCCATAGGACGGCAGCAACATAACCTCAATGAACACGAAGAAGTTGAAGAGGTCAGCGGTGAGCAGGGCGCCGCACACGCCGGTGATCAGAATAAGAGTCAGCGACGGGTAATAACGCGACTTGGTCTCACCACCAACGATTGCGAACCAGTTGGCGCCGAAGGCCACGATCATCGTCGTGATGAGCATGAGAGCCGAGAAGGTGTCGGCAGCAAAGGCGATACCCGCGTTGCCCACGTAATTGCCCACCGTGTGCGCCACCACGCCGTTGTTCATGGTGTAGAGCAGCAGCGCGAAGGAGGCGAAGATGCCTACGCCCGGCACGATGAGCATGATGGCATCGCGCACGCGGTGCCACGGCGCGAGCAGCGCCAGCGCCGCCGATACCAGTGGAACCGCTGGGAAGAGCGGAAGAAGAGCGCTTACAGTGTCATACATTTACTTCTCCCCCTCGTGGTCAAGTTCCTTCAGACGGTCCATCTTGTTGGCCGAACGCTGCAGAATCTCCCGGTTTTGGGTATCGCGGCCCAGCGTGGAGAAGGCGTGGTCAATGGTGTTGTCATCCACCGGCTCGACAACATCCGTGTCATCGTTGGCGCCCATCGCCGCCATGGTCAGCAGAATCGTGGAGGTGGCCATGGAGATCACCACGGCGGTCAGAACGAATGCCTGCGGCAGCGGGTCCGCCATCTGGTCCGCTGGGACCTGTGACGGGAAGGACTCACCGCGGTAGGAGTACACGCCGGTGGCCAAGAGCATGAGGTTGGCTCCGTGGCCAAAGGCCATCATGCCCAACACAATGTGGACCAAGCCGCGCTGCTGAATCAGGTAGACAGCACTACCGATGAGCAGTGCAATAGTCAGTGCGAGGATCATGAATTCTTCTCCTCTGTAGCCGGAGTGTGGTGGGGCGAAGACGCGCGGTGGCGCGCCTCGGATTCATTGAGCAAGGCCAGTGGATCCGAGGATGGGTTGATGGATTCGGGGTACGGATCATCGACGTCCTCCATCACCACGCGCGGCGTGTTCGGCAGCGCCGAATCATCGTCGTGGACCCACGGCAGGAAGTCCCGCTCAGTACCCGGGCGCAAGTAGCCGCCCAGGGCGTTGATAGCCATGGTGAGCATGCCCAGGACCGCCAGGTAGATACCCAGGTCAAAGATGAGCGACGTGGTCCAGTGCTGCCCCAGGGCGTGGCCGTGGATGGCAGTCAAGAAACCACCGGAGCCGTGCGAGGTCGGAATGTAGCCGATGAATCCAGCCGTCAGCGCAACGATGATGCCCACGCCGGTGAGGTGAATTGGGGTCATGCGGCCGAAGACGATCTCATCGGTGCCGCGAGAGAGATACGTCAGGCCGATGGCCGCGCCCATGATGAGAGCAGCCGGGAAGCCGCCGCCGGAAGCCTGGTGCCCGCGGTAGAACACGATGAAGGACATGACCACCAGAATCGGGATGGCAATGGAAATTCCCTTGCGCAGCGGAACCGAGTTGAGCTGCGACTGACCGAACGGCGCCGGACGCGTACCGGAGGTAAACGGGAAGCGAGGCAGCGTCGACGTGACCGCGGCAATCACCACGGCGGCCATGCCGAGCACCGACAGCTCACCCAGGGTATCGAGTGCACGGAACTCCACGATGATGGTGGCCACGACGTTATCGCCGCCAGTGATGTCTGGGGCGTTATTGAGGTACCACATGGACAAGTCGGAGCGCTCGTGGCGGCCCATCAGCGCCCACACACCGAGGAATGCGGTGATACCCGCGAGCACCGCCACCACGATGGAGCCAACCTTGCGGTTGGTGTTCTGTACCGGGTGGAATTTCTCCGGCAGGTAGCGCAGGACCATCATCATGACGATGACGGACAGCGCCTCCACCGTGAACTGAGTCAAGGCAACGTCCGGTGCACCCAACAGGAACATCTGCAAGGTCACGCCGGTACCCGCAGTACCAATCATGACCGCACCCGTGAGGCGGTTGCGGGTACGAACCAAACCAAACATCGACAGCGCCACGATGCCCAGCGGCAGCAGATCCCACGGGTTGTCCAGGCCATCCACGCGCGGGTTCAAGGCCACGCCGTCGACGCCCGTCGACACCAGAGTGGAGCCCGCAAGAATGATGACGAGGAGGACAATCGGCAGGATGAGCTTCGATGGGTTGTGGGTATCCGACATGCGGCCGACGAAGCGGCCGAAGGCTGCGCACACGTCCTGAATCCACTTCAGGATTTGGTTACCAGTGCGCGGCAGGAGCTGGCGCTCCTCCATCGCCGTCCACAGCGGCCCGCGGAAGAACAAACCGACGACGCCAGCGATGAGAACCACGACGGAAATAAGCAGCGGGACGTTGAGACCGTGCCACAGAGCAAGGTGAGAATGCCCCTCCATGCCGATGGCCGCCACGACGTCATCAAGCGGTCCATCAAGCGCGCCCATGACGAAGATGATCGGCACCGACATCACGCCGGGAAGAGCCGCGGGCAGCCACAACCGCACCGGCGCCTCGTGGACCTTCGACATATCGCGCGGGCCGTCGAAGAAAGCGCCAAAGATGATCTTGGCGGAGTAGGTAAACGTGAAGAATGCACCCACACCCGCAACGATGAGCAAGAGCACCTGGCCGGCCGATCCGATGGGCGCGTCCTCGAAAGCGGTCAGCATGCCTTCCTTCGACACGAAGCCGAAGAGCGGCGGGACCGCAGCCATGGAGGCAGCGCCGATGAGCATGGAGCCGAAGGTCCACGGCATCTTGTTCCACAGCACGCCGAGGCGGCGGATGTCACGTGAACCAGCCTCATGGTCAATCACGCCAATGAGCATGAAGATGGAGGACTTAAACAGCGCGTGTGCCAGCGTGTGCACGAGGGCCGCTGCGATGGCGAAGGGCGTGCCAACACCAATCGTGGCCACGATCCAACCCAGGTGGGACACGGTGGAGTAGGCGGTCAGCTTCTTCAGGTCCGTCTTCTGCACGGCGAAGACCGCCGACATGACGGCGGTGCCCATACCGGCGACGATGAGCAGCCAGTTCCACGCGGCAACGTCGTGGAAGATGGTGGAGAAACGAATCAACAGGTAAACGCCAGCCTTGACTACGGCCGCCGCGTGCAGGAAGGCCGAGACCGGCGTGGCAGCCGCCATGGCCTCCGGCAGCCAGAAGTGGAAGGGGAACTGCGCGGACTTGGTGAATGCCGAGGCCGCGATGAGAATGGCAACCCCGGTGGTCAAACCTGGGCGTTCGGCCCACACATCGGAGGCCAAGATGCCCTCAAGGTTCGTCGTCCCCGCTGCCGTCGCGGCAATCGCCACACCTGTGAGCAAGGTGAGGCCGCCGATGAAGGTCAGGATGAGCGTGCGCTGCGAACCGGCCTCACCGGACTTGCCGCTGCGTGCGATCAACATGAACGAAGCCAGCGATACCAGCTCCCACGCCAGGAAGAGCACGACGACGTCATTAGCCAGCACGAGCAAGAGGATCGACAGCGTAAACGCGGTCATCAGCACATAAAAGCTGACGTTGCCTTTCCCCTTGGGCAGGTAGGCAGCGGAATAGGTGAAAACCACCGCGCCGATGACGAGAGCCAACATCGCAAAGAAAACGCCCAACGCATCGCCGCGGAAGGCGAGGTTCACGTCGACGCCTGGTGCGATGACGTCACGCACCCACGTCACGGAATAGGACAGTTCTTCGCCACGGGCCAGTGCCGGAAATTCTTTAGCCAACAGTGCCGCTGCGATAATAAAAATGCCGGCTAGCGGGTAGCCGGCTGCGCGATCAGCAACCTTGACGGCTACCGGTGCTAGCGCCACTGCGACAGCTGCGAGGAGGACGACATACAAGAGTGTCACGAAAGAGTAGCCTCACGAACCGTTGTTAGGGCTGAAAACTCAGCCTCACATAGACAGGACTGTCCTAGACTACCATTGTGACCTCTCCCAAAGCACATCTTTAATGGGATGGAGACGACGAAAGCGCCTCACAAAAGAGGCGCTGCGTCTCGAAAGAACTTAGGTATAGCCCAGGGATCTATAAGGTCTTACTTCTCCCCCAGCAAGGCATCGACGAATCCCTCAACCTCAAACGGCGCAAGGTCATCGGCTCCTTCGCCAAGGCCCACGAGCTTGACCGGCACACCCAGTTCTTCCTGAACCTGGAAGACAATGCCGCCCTTTGCCGTGCCATCGAGCTTGGTCAGGACAACACCGGTGATGTCGACAACGTCGCGGAAGATGCGCGCCTGCGTCAGGCCGTTCTGCCCCACCGTCGCGTCCAGGACGAGCAGGACCTCGTCGACTTCGGTCTTCTTCTCCACCACGCGCTTGACCTTTCCCAGCTGGTCCATGAGGTCAACGGAGGTGTGCAGACGCCCAGCGGTATCGATGAGGACCACGTCCACGCCCTGGTCCACACCAGCGGCGACGGCATCGAAGGCCACGGAAGCCGGGTCCGCGCCTTCCTTGCCGCGCACCGTCGATGCGCCTACGCGGCGACCCCAGGTCTCGAGCTGATCAGCTGCCGCTGCACGGAAGGTATCCGCCGCGCCGAGCAAAACGTTGTGGCCCATCGCCACGAGCACGCGCGCGAGCTTGCCCGTCGTAGTGGTCTTGCCGGTGCCGTTGACGCCAACGACCATGATGACGGCAGGCTTGCCGTCGTTCGGCATGGCCTTGATGGAGCGGTCCATCTCCGGATGGCCAACCTCGATGAGTGCCTCGCGCAGCATGGCGCGTGCTTCCGCCTCGGAGCTCACGCCGCGTTCAGCGATCTTCTCGCGCAGGGAGTCGGTGACTTTCATCGTGGACTTGGTGCCCAGATCAGCCATGATGAGGGTGTCTTCAATCTCTTCCCAGGCATCATCATCCAGATCACCAGCGGAAAGAATGCCCATGAGGCCTTGGCCGATGGCGTTCTGCGAGCGGGACAGGCGCCCACGCAGCTTGCCCAAGCGGCCGGCGGCCGGTGCGATATCCTCCTGCGGCTGAGATGCCGGGGCCTCAACGACCTCGGCGTCCTCGGAAACTTCCAGCTCCTCGGGCTCAGCCTCGAGCGCCGCGCTTGCCGACGCCGCCTGCGCCCCCGCCGCCGCAGCGGCTTCCTCTGCTTCAGCCTCCTCTGGCTCGGGCTGCGCTTCTGGTTCAGGCTGTACTTCTACCTCTTCCGCTGCCTCTTCTTCGGCTTCAGACTGAGCAGAAGGCTCCTCCTCTACCTTCGGGGCCTCGTCCACTGCTTCTGCCTCAGCAGCTTCGGGAGCTTCGGGCTCCGGCTCAGTGGTTTCTTGCTCGGCGGCTGGGGCATCGTCCTCCGCGCCTTCTTCTAGAGCGTCCTTATCATCCTTGTCAGCGGCAGCGGCTCCGGTCACGGCAGTACCAGCGGCTGCGGCGCCCGCGGCACCTGCCGCGACAACGCCAGCGGAAGAGTCTTTTCCCTCTTCTTCTTTTGCCGGCTCCGGCTCGCTCACTGGCTTGGCCTCTGCCGCCGGTTCCGGCTTAACCTCAGCCTTAGCCTCCGCCTCGGGCTTAGTTTCTACCGTTGGTTGTGCCTCCGCCTCCGGCTCCGCCTTAGGCTTCGTGCCCTTCGGTGTTTCCTCGGTGCCCTCTAACTGCGCATTCGCCAGCTCAGTGGCATCACGCTGCTCCGCCTGCGGCTCAGGCTTGGGCTCAGCAGGGGCCTGCGCCGGCTGCTCGGGCTTCGAGGCGGTGACAGGCTCCTTAGTTGTACCGCCACCAGCAGGGGCAAAGTTAAAGCCAGACTTGGCCTGGTAGTTGCCGGACTTCTGCTGTTGGGTCAGCTCCTTCGGCTCCTCCGCGGGCTTTTCGAAGGAGACCTTCTTCGACTCGCCGCGCTTCTTGCCCAGGACGATGAACAAGACCACCAGCAGAATCAGGACGATGACTGCTATCGCAATCCACAGAAAAGTAGTATTCATGCCCTCCATAGTGCCAGGGTTGTTCGCGCCCGGCACGATGAGGAGGGCGAAAGCCTCGGTCTGGCACCGCGCCGTTAGCGCGGAGCATCCACGCCAAGGCGCGTGGCGTCCTCCGCCGCCTGAGCCGTGCCCGGCGCCTCACCCGCACGGGTCATGCGCTGTGAAATCACGCGTGTGACACCATCACCACGCATCGTCACGCCGTAAAGGACGTTGGCCACGTCCATCGTCGGCTTCTGGTGAGTGATGACGATGAGTTGAGAATCCTTGCGCAATTCCTCGAAGAGGGCGATGAGGCGGCGCAGGTTGACGTCGTCCAGCGCGGCCTCCACCTCATCCATGACGTAGAACGGTGAGGGGCGCGCGCGGAAAATAGCCACGAGCATCGCCAGCGCGGTCAGTGACTTCTCGCCGCCCGACAGCAGCGTCAGGCGCTTGACCTTCTTGCCCGGCGGGCGAGCCTCCACCTCGATGCCGGTGGCCAGCATGTCATCCGGCTCAGTGAGGATGAGTCGGCCCTCGCCGCCGGGGAAGAGTGTTTGGAAAACCTTGGGGAACTCCGCCTCCACGTCGTGCCAGGCATCCGTGAACAGCTGCAAGATCTGCGCGTCAACGTCCTCAATGACTCCGGCCAAATCCTTGCGCGCATGAATCACGTCATCGAGCTGCGTGGACAGGAAGCTATAGCGCTCCTCCAGAGCCTTGTACTCCTCCAAGGCCAGCGGGTTCACCTTGCCCAAGGAGTTGAGGTCCTTCTCGGCCTGCTTCAACCGCTTGGTCTCGGCGGAGCGATCGAAGTCCTCGCCCGGCGTGTAGTCCTTGAGCAAATCCGGGATAGATATGCCCAGCTGCTCCACGATCTTGCCCTCAGCCTCATCCACGCGCACCTGCGCCTGGCTGCGGGCAATCTCCGAGTTGTGCGCGGAATCGGTCAGGCGATCAAGCTGCTGACGGGTCGCGGAGACCGCCTGCTTCGCCGACTGCGCACGCCCCTGCAGCACACCGCGCTGGGTCACTAGCTCATCGCGTTCCTCAGCTGCGCGCTCGAGTGCCTGAGTGGTGCGGGCGGCTAGGTCCTGGGCATGCTTGTCGACGGCCCCCGCCAACCGCGCCTGCGCCTGCCGGCGGGCCATCGCCTGATCGTGGCGTGCCTTGGCCTGGCGCTCATGTTGGGCTTGGCGCCGCAGGGCCTCTCCCTTGCCAGCTGCCTGGCCTACTTTTTCCTCCGCGCTGCGGGCCGCCAGTTGAGCCTCTACCTCCATGGCCTTGACCTGTTCAAGGGCGGCCGAGGCTGCATCGCGTTCCACCGAGGAAGGTTCATCCGCTTGCTCATCAGCGTCCACGCGCGACAAGCGGTCACGAGCCTCCGCCAGTTCTTCGCGCAGGCGGGCCAACTGCACCTCGATATCCGTGGCGCGGGCGGCAGCCTTTTCGTGCTCCGCCTTGTTCGCCTCATACTGCTTGAGCAAGCGCTGGTGGTCGCGCTTCCACGCCTCGAGCTCGTGATCGTGCTCGCGCAGCGCGGCCTTAGCGCTCGCCGCGCCTACCCGGGCATCATCGGCGGCTAGCTTCGCGCCTTCCAGCGTGCCTGATAGCTCCTCCAGCTCGTGGGTGGCGGTTTCCAACTGTTGCTCGGCTTCTGTAATCTGGCCGCTCACCTCGACCGTGGAGACGGCACCAGTTCCGGCCTCGACCCAGCCTTCACCAACCAGCAAGCCCTCGGCGGTGACGGCCCGCAGGCGCGGATCTTCAGCAATGAGCTCGCGGGCCGCGGCATAGTCATCCACCAGAACGACGTCGGAGAGCAACCGTGTCACCGCCGCCGATACTTCCGGGACCAAGACCATCTGGTCGAGCAACCAGCTAGCACCGGAGGGCAAGTCCGCATCAAGGCGCCAGGCTGAACCGGTAGGTTCCGTGGAGACGTCGATCAACGGAGTGCGGCTCGCCTCAGCGAGATCACCCACGATGTCCCCACTCACCGCGCCGGCCTGCGCCTCCGCGAAGGAACCGAGTGCCGCCGCGACGGCCGTTTCATAACGCGTAGAGATGAACTCCGCGAGAGGCTTAAAACCCTCCCCCAGCTCGAGCGCTTCCGGAGCGGTCTGGCCCAGCGTATCGATCCTGGCTCGCAGGCTGTACACGGTGCGCTCGCGCTCCCGCTGGGCATCGCGCAGCTGCTCCAAGCGTTTATCGGCCGCGGCGGACTCGCTGGCCGCGCGCACGTGCGCTTCTTCCAGCGGCTCACGCTCGGCAGCCAGGTGCTCTAGTTTGTCCGCTACCTCATCGGCCTCCGCCTGCGCTCCCCTGGTGCGCGCTTTCGTGTTCGCCAGGGTTTCTTCCTGGCGCGCCAACTCAGATTCCGCGGAGCTTACCTGACCCGCCAGGTTTTCCTCGGCCGCGATGAGGCGGACCACGCCTTCGCGGCGATCCGCAATGGCGCGCAGCTGCGCCATGTGCTCCTTGTCCGCGGCCTCGAAGGCTTCCCGGCGCTCAGCCACTTCCTCCCGGATCGATTCCAAGCGCTCCGCCGCTTCTTCGGCAGCGGCCAGCAGCTCGTCGTGCTCCTCGTCGGCACGCCGGGCGCGCGCCTCCAGCTCCTCCGGATCCTGGCCGGCATAGGCCACCTGGGATCCGACGTTGCTGGCGCGCTCGGCCGCAATACGCTGCGTGGCAGAGATGCGTTCGCTCAGCGTCGATAGCTCGAACCACAACTTCTGCGCGGCCTCCGCGCGCGGAGTGACATCCCCCAACTCGGCCTCTACCTCGAGCTGAATTTCCGTGGCCTCTTCCAGCTGCGCCGTGACTACCTCGACCTGCTCGGCGAGCACCACAGCGCGTTTCTCGGCATCCTCGAACGTGGCACGCAACCTGACCACACGGTCACCGGCGAGGCGCAGGCGAGCATCGCGCAAATCCGCTTGCACAGTGGCTGCGCGTTGGGCGGCCTCCGCCTGGCGGGCCAGCGGCTTGAGCTGTTTTCCCAGCTCATCGGTCAGGTCTTGCAGGCGGTCCAGGTTGGCCTGCATGCCCGTGAGCTTGCGCTGCGCCTTTTCCTTGCGGCGGCGGTGCTTGAGCACGCCCGCAGCTTCCTCAATATAAGCGCGACGATCTTCTGGTCGGGACTCCAGGATCTCCGCCAGTTTTCCTTGGCCCACGATGATGTGCATCTCGCGGCCAATGCCGGAATCCGACAGCAGCTCTTGGATATCCATGAGGCGGGCCTTTGACCCATTGATCTCATACTCGCTCGCGCCATCCCGGTACATGCGGCGGGTGACGGAGACCTCCGAGTACTCGATGGGCAATGCGCCATCGGAGTTATCGATGGTCAGTGTGACCTCAGCGCGGCCAAGGGCCTTGCGCTCACCGGCGCCAGCAAAGATGACGTCCTGCATCTTGCCGCCGCGCAGCGTCTTGGCGCTGCCTTCACCCATGACCCACGCCAGTGCGTCGACGACGTTAGATTTACCCGAGCCATTCGGGCCCACCACGGCACAGATACCGGGCTCGAATTTCAGGTTCGTCGCGGACGCAAAAGACTTGAATCCCTTGAGCGTGAGCGATTTGAGGTGCATTCGACTTAGTTTAGCGCTCGATAAAGCCCGACTCACCGCGCGGTGCGGCCCACTGCTCCACCACGGCGTTCACAGCGCCCGGGCGGCGCGTGGTTGATGGTTCTTCGCGCAGCAAGGACAGCAGCTTCTCGCAGTCAGCTCGCGGGCCTTCAGCAACCACCTGGACGCGTCCGTCCTGAAGGTTCGTCGCGTGCCCAGCCAGCCCTAGTTCGAGGGCCCGGGAACGCGTCCACCAGCGAAAGCCCACGCCTTGGACGTGGCCAAGGACGAAAGCTGTGAGGCGTTCATGACCCGCAGAGGCTGCTGCCGTGTCTGCCATCTAGTACTCCCTCAAGTTTGTGCGGTCGCTCAGGTCGAATTCGTGATCGAGACGGCGGCGGTCTTCCGCGCTGCGGCGCGTCACAGGATCGGTACCATCCCAGCACTCGACGTTCTGCAGTTCCGGCAGCATATCACGGTGGAAGACGGGATCCAGGCCCTTGCGGCGCTGCTCGTTGTAGTTCTTCAGCAGCTTGATGGCCACGCCGCACAGCGGCACGATGGCGCACACATTGAGCAGCACCATGATGGCGGCACCCGTATCCGCCAGGTCGAACACGGTGCCCAGCGGGGCCACCGCACCGTAGAAGACGAAGGCCAACACGATGAGGCGGAAGGCCCACAGCACCCACTTCTTCCCGGAGAGGTACTCCACGTTGGACTCTGCAAGGTAGTAGTTACCCAGAATCGAGGAGAATGCCAAGAAGAACAGGATGAACGTGACGAAGTGGATGCCCCACTCGCCGACCACATTGGACAGCGCGTTCTGGGTCAGGGTCACGCCCTCAATCGCGTCGGAACCAAAGCTTTCGAAATCAGTACCCAGCAAAATGATGAAGGCGGTAATCGTACACACCACCAAGGTGTCAAAGTACACGCCGAGGGTCTGCACAAGGCCCTGCTTCACGGGGTGGGAGACCGTCGCCGTTGCTGCCGCGTTCGGCGCCGAACCTTCGCCGGCCTCGTTGGAGAACAGACCGCGCTGGATGCCCTTCAGCATGGCCATGCCCAGTGTCGCGCCAGCAGCCTCACGGAAGCCGAAGGCAGAGCCGACGATGGAGACGAACATGTCCGGCACCTTGTCAAAGTTAAGCACCACCACGATGAAGCCCATGATGAGGTACGCACCGGCCATAAACGGCACGATGAACTGGGTCATCGAGGCAATGCGCTGAACACCACCGATAATGATGAGGCCAGCTACGGCAACGACGGCAATACCCACGCCCGCCTTGAAGGCACCGGAATCCTGTCCGAAGGAGGCCGCCAAGGAATCAGAGATAGCGTTGGTCTGGAAAGCGTTGTAAAACCAACCAAAAGTAATGGCGATGGCGACGGAGAAAATGGTTGCCAAGGGCTTCCAGCCCAGACCGCGGGACATGTAGTAGGCCGGGCCGCCGCGGTAGGTATCCCCCTCGCGGACCTTCCACAGCTGGGCCAGCGTGGACTCCACGAACGCAGTTGCGCCACCCAGGATGGCGATGAGCCACATCCAGAACACCGCGCCGGGCCCGCCCACAGAAATTGCTACGGCCACACCCGCGACGTTGCCGGTGCCCACACGCGACGCCGCCGAGATGGTGAACGCCTTGAAGGCAGAAATACCGCCGTAATCGGCGTCCTCATCGACGCCGACCCCCTTGGGCTTTTCGACGACCGCTTTGAACATATCCGGCACCATGCGGACCTGCACCAAAGCGGTGCGGATACCGAAGTAAAGGCCAGCAGCGATAAGCAGCCATGGCAGGACATAGGACCACAGGCTGTCGTTAATGACACCGATCACGGTGCTGAAGATTTCTTGCATACGTTACACACTAGTGACAACCCCCGCCATCGGCCTAGTTGGAGCCTGACTACTTCCCCACCCCACGGCGCTGACAGGACGGGCAATAGTGGGTACCGCGCCCGCCCAACACGGTTTTCACGATGTCTTCGCCGCAGCGATCACAGGGCTGCCCGCCCCGCCCATAGGCGTGCAAGGAACGGTCAAAGTACCCGGATTCGCCGTTGACGTTGACGTACAGCGCGTCAAAGCTGGTCCCGCCAACCTCAAGGGCGGAGCGCATGACGTCGGCGGCTGCGGAAATCACCGCGACGGCATCGCGCTGCCGCAGGGCGCTGGCCTTCTTCAGCGGAGAAATCTGGGCCGCCCACAGCGCCTCATCCGCATAGATATTGCCCACTCCGCTGAGCACAGTTTGATCCAGCAGGGCAACTTTCACCGCCGTACGTTTTGCGCGCAGGCGCCTGCCCGCCGCAATAAGGTCGAAGTCTGCTTCGAGGGGATCGGGCGCGATATGCGCCATGGTGAGCCACGGGCCGAGGTGCCAATAGCCAAAAGTGCGCTGGTCGACGAAGCTGATGCGGGTGGCGTCGCCAAGCACGGCGGCGATGCGCACGTGGGGTGAATCCACCTCACCGATCCGCACCTGCCCCGACATTCCGAGGTGGATAAAGAGCACATCGCGGGCAGGATCAGTGCGGTCCTCGTCGGCGAACTCCAGCCACATGAACTTGCCGCGGCGCGCCACGGCGGCGATCCTCCTGCCCACGAGCAGCGCGGACAGCGGTGCCTCCTGCTTGCGATTGGCGCGCGGGTGGAGGACATCGACCGCCGCGAAGGAACGCCCCACGACGTAGGGCTCGAGCCCGCGGCGGACGGACTCAACTTCAGGCAGCTCCGGCATAGAGTCCTCGTGGGTTAGTTCTCTTTGCCGGCGGTGCCCTGCACCAGTAACGGAGTCTCACGCAGCGCCTGGCAGGCTTCTTCCGCCGCCTGCTGCTCCGCAAGCTTCTTGTTGTGTCCCGTTCCCCTACCCACGGTCAAACCGGCCACCGTGGCAACGGCATTAAAGGTCTGATCGTGCTCGGGGCCAGTCGAGGTGGCCGAATACACCGGCATCGCTGCCTTCAGCTCGGCGCACAGCTCCTGCAAGGTCGTCTTCCAGTCCATGTGGCGGCCGGATACCACGGCGTTCTCAACCTTGGCGGCAAACAGCCGCAGCACCACCCCGCGGGCGACTTCGAAACCATGCTGGCGGTAGATGGCCCCCAAGATGGCCTCGGTGGTATCGGCCAAGATGGAGTCCTTGTCACGGCCGCCGGTAGATTGCTCACCCTTGCCCAACAGGACGTGTTGACCCACCCCGATTTCACGGGCTACGTCAGACAAGCCGTAGCGCGAAACAATGGAAGCGCGCATCTTAGAGATGTCGGATTCGGGGCGCGATGGGAACTTTTCGTAGAGCTTGGCCGCGATGGACAAGCCTAAGACCGCGTCCCCGAGGAACTCCAGACGCTCATTGTTGGGCAGGTGACCGTTCTCGTTGGCAAAGGAACGGTGCGTCAGCGCCAAGCACAGCAGCTCATCGTTGAGCTCCACGCCGAGTGCCTTGAGCAGCGGACCGTGGTCTACCTCCGCGAATGCTACGGCAAGTGCCTGCTCGCCGGTGAGTTTCTTCTTCTTGCTCATAGGAATTTCTCCAACCCAGACCACCGCGGATCGACGCGCTCTTCTTCCCCGGAGACCCCCGTGGTCACGCCTTCGGGAACATCTACTTCACAGCCATCCTCACACGTCGGCGCGAAAGGAAGCACCAAACCTGCCTCATCGATCACGGTCTGCAGGAGGTCAAGGACACCGTCCTCAATCTCGGGGATCTCATCGCCGGAACCGCGATCCTCTTCCTCTGTTTCATCTCCGCTGATGAAGGACTCATCCGCGGAGAAAACCTGGGATACGTGGAGATCTAGTGCTGGATGTAGCTCAGCTAAGCAGCGTGCGCATTCGCCGCTGAGGGTGCCGGTGATATCAGCGTCCACCAACACGCCGGAGCCCAACGGCGTCAAGGTGGCGTCCACCTTAACCTCAGCACCTTCCGGGATGCCGATCATTTCCACGCCGATGCGCTCGGGGGCGGGTCCGGTTTGCACGCGGTGCTCAGGCAGCGCTTCAGCTCCTTGGCTGCGGAGCAATTCCGTCACGTCGAACTTCAATGGTGATTTCATAACGCCCACCAGCTTACCCTGTGCTGACCCACGCGCCCTAGACTGGCAAGGGCCTGAATGTTGGGTCATAGCCGCTTAAGCGCTTGCCCACAAGGCTCGATTCTTTCGCCTGTGGCTTTTAGCCTAAAACTCCATGAGCTACACCGCGACCGACACGGCGTCTCTGGGCGCCACGGCACGTGAACTCGCGCTCAGCTTTCCCTTGCAGTGCCTTGTCCCCGCCGTGGTCCTGACCGTCGTAGGAGTGACCTGCCGCCACCTCATCACGCGAGTCCGCCCCAGCATTTTCGGCGATGCCGGCCTCTCCCTGCACCGCGCGGCCCTCGCCAGCGCCCTTGCGGGATTGGCCGTGGGCGCGGTGTCCTTTCTTCCCCTGCATTTTGGGCCTATCGTCATACTCTCATCGGCGCTGTTCTCGCTGTGTGCCGCGCTCATCGCGTGGAGCGCGCGCGAGTCCTTTTCTGCCGCCGGCATGGGGATTGGTGTGATGATGCTGACCGTCGGTGCGGTCGATGTGGTGCTGTTGCTTGTCGACGCCGCCTGGGGCCCCATCCCCGAGCCTCACACCACGGGCACGGACTTCGGCATTATGTGGGTGCTTTATGCACTGCCGGGCCTCGTCGCCGCGGGATTGGCCGCAGCCTTAAGCACCATGCCGGCCAAGGAAGCCGCCCGGATTCGCCGCGCGGAACAGGCGCGCGCTGCGGCGCAGGACTCTACCTCGCTTCACTCGACCTCGCTTCGGCTACGCCGAAGCGTCACCACTAGGTAGTTGCCCGCACCTTAATTCAACAATTCGGCTTAGTAATCACGGGGCGCACGCGGCGCACGGCGCACAGGCTCCCGGGTCTCGCGCACAGCGCTTCGTCCCTCACCATGTGATTCACCGCGGGAACGCACGCCGGCGCCCCGCCGCAGCGCGGAGCGATCGTTGTTGACGGTACGCAAGAGATCGGACAAGGTGGTCTCGAACTCCCCGAGCTTGGCGTCAACGAATTCATCGCACTCGGTGCGCAGGCGGTTGGACTCAGAGTGCGCGGTCTCCACAATGCGGTGCGCCTCATCGTCGGCGCGGCGCACAACCTCGGATTCGGAGACCAAACGGTCCTGCTCGGCTTGGCCTGCTGCGACGGCGCGCTGGTACTCCTCATCCGCCTGGGCGCGGGTGCGCTCGGCGTCGGAGCGTGCGTTCTCTACGAGGTTGGTGGCCTCATCTTCCGCCTGGGCTACCAAGGTGGTGGCGCGGTGTTGAGCGTCGGCAAGCATGGCGTCTGAGTCCTCACGCGCACGGGCAACGGTGTCATCGGCCTCGGCGGTGGCCTCAGAAATAATCTGCTCCGCGCGCTCCTCAGCACCCTGGAGGATCTCGTCCTGCTTGTCTAGGACGTCCTGGGCGTCATCCATTTCAACGGGGAGGGCGTTGCGGAGATCGTCGAGAAGCGCCAGCATTTCGTGGCGCGGAACCATGCAGTTGGAGGTCATGGGAACGGCATAGGCCTGTTCCAGATTGCGAACAAGTTCATCGAGGGACTCAAATACGCGGTACATGGCACCAGCCTATCCAAGCGCACGCACACTGCGACGTATCCCACGCGGGAAGAAATGGCGAAAACCTCCCCGGCAAGCGAGGAGGTTAAGCGCGGATACAGAGATAAGGAAACGGCTAGATTACGCCTTGGGCCAGCATGGCGTCGGCCACCTTCTTGAAGCCGGCAATGTTGGCGCCCGCCACGTAGTCACCTTCCAGGCCGTATTCCTTGGAGGTCTTGTCGATGTTGCGGAAGATATTGGACATGATCTCATGCAGGCGCTGGTCGGTGTACTCGAAGGACCAGGAGTCGCGGGATGCGTTCTGCTGCATCTCCAGCGCGGAGGTTGCCACACCGCCCGCATTCGCGGCCTTGCCCGGCGCAAAGGCGATTCCGCTCTCCCCGAAGTAGTGCGCGGCTTCCGGGGTACACGGCATGTTTGCACCCTCAGCAACGTAGCGGATGTGGTTCTTTACTAGGAGCTTGGCGTCATCGCCGTCGAGCTCGTTTTGGGTCGCACACGGCAGGGCAACGTCGGCGCTGATCTCCCATACGTTGCCGCCCTCGTGGTACTCCACGCCCGCGCCAGCCTCGCCGACGTAGGTAGAGATGCGCTCGCGGCGTACTTCCTTGATGTCTTTGAGCAGCTCCAAGTCCACGCCGTTCGGCGTCGTGATGTAGCCGGAGGAATCGGACATCGCCACGACGGTTCCGCCGAGCTGCTGAACCTTCTCGGCGGCGTAGATAGCAACGTTGCCGGAGCCGGAAACAATGACTTTGGCGCCGTCGAAGGACTCGCCGTGGGTCTTCATCATCTCCGAGGTCAGATACACCAGGCCGTAACCGGTGGCCTCAGTGCGCACGAGGGAGCCACCCCAGGTCAGCCCCTTGCCCGTGAGGACCCCGGACTCGTGCTTGTTTTCTAAGCGGCGGTACTGGCCAAACAGGAATCCGATTTCGCGGCCGCCCACGCCGATATCGCCGGCCGGCACATCGCGGTACTCACCGATGTGGTTGTGCAGCTCCGTCATGAAGGACTGGCAAAAGCGCATGACCTCGGCTTCGGACTTGCCCTTCGGGTCGAAGTCAGAACCGCCTTTGCCGCCGCCGATGGGAAGGCCGGTCAGCGAGTTCTTAAAAATCTGCTCGAAGCCAAGGAACTTGATGATGCCCAGGTTCACGCTCGGGTGGAAGCGCAGGCCGCCCTTGTACGGGCCGAGGGCCGAGTTGAATTGCACGCGGAAGCCGCGGTTGACCTGAATCTGGCCGTTGTCATCCACCCACGGGACACGGAAGATGAGCTGGCGCTCGGGTTCGCACAGCCGCTCGACCAAGCCATAATCAGCGTAGTGAGGGTCCTTGTTGAGGACGATCTTGAGGGAATCCAGGACCTCAGCGAGCGCCTGGTGGAATTCCGGTTCACCAGCATTGCGCTTGAGAAGCTTGCTGTAATAGTCGGAGATTTGCTGGTCGATGGACATGGCAATCCTTTCATTCGGCACCGTGTTTAGCTGCTGGTGCGTCCTCCGTTGAACAACCGCTAGTTTTCTATCAATCGACCTAAATTGCAAGACGAGCGTACGGGGAAATTTATTAAAGGCAGGTCAGAGGGCGAAAATTTTTTCCCGTTTCCGCTTCCATATACTCATGAACATGCGCATACTTGTTGCCCCCGACTCTTTTAAAGGCACCGCCACTGCCGCCGAAGCCGCTGCCGCCATTGCTTTGGGCGCGCGCCGCGCCCTCGGCTCCTCCCCGCACGCCGCTACGGCACAGGTAACCACTCTCCCTATGGCCGATGGTGGCGAGGGCACCGCGGAGGTACTCGCCAGCGCTGCCGTTCACCGCGACGGTACGGCGGGCCAGACCATTACGCTGCCCACCACCGATGCCATCGGGCGCCTCACCGAGGCCAGCTACCAGCTCGTGGGTGACACGGCCTTCATCGACGTCGCGGCGGCCACCGGCCTGCCCGCTGTCTCCGACGCCCTCGATCCGCTCCACGCGGATTCCTATGGCACGGGAGTGCTGCTTGCCGACGCCGAATCGCGCGGCGCCAAGCACATCGTCTTGGGGCTTGGCGGCAGCGCCAGCATCGACGGCGGGCTCGGCATCCTCGCCGCGCTCGGCGCCGCCGCCCACGATTCCCGCGGCTACGCCCTGCCCAAAGGCGGCGCCCCGCTGGTCAACCTCGATCACATTGACACCGCACAGCTCAACATGAAGGCGGCCATGCTGGACTACACCTTGGTCACCGACACGCGCGCCGTTCCCATCCAGGCCGCGACGATGTACGGCCCTCAAAAGGGCGCCGAGGGCGAACAGGTGGCGCTGCTCGCCGGCGCGATGCTGAAGCTATGCGAGGTCACGGATACCGACCTGCAAGCGGAGTTCTTGGGTGCCGCCGGCGGCATCCCCATCGCCTTAAGCTGGCTCTCACGCACACTGTGGGGCACGGCTGAGCACTGCCGCATCGTTCCCGGCGGGCGCTATGTGGCCGAGGCGCTCGACCTGCCCGCGCGCATCGCCGAGGCCGATCTCGTCCTCACCGGTGAGGGGCGCTTCGACGAGCAATCGCTCACAGGAAAAGTCGTGGGCACGCTGGCGGAGATGACCGGGCCGCCGACGCTGGGCATCATCGCTGGCTCCGCTACGGCACCGGCGCCGCAAGGCGCGCTGCTAGAGGAGCTCGGCGGGGAGGGACGCGGGGACGTCGCCCAGCGCTTGAGCGCCGCAGCCGAACGCCTCGTCCGCAGCTTTCTACAGAGCTAGCTCTCTTCGGGGCTAAACCTTCTCTGCAGGACTAAGGGGTTACCTGCACCGCCCACGGGAAGATGGCCGGGCGCTCGTGGGCGAGCTCATCCTCCAGCAACACGTGATCCTTCGGCAAGACCGAATGCGGAGTTAACAGGCGCGCGAGGACCATGGTCAGCTGGTTAACGGACCCCTTCACGCCATCGACGTCGATGGCGTAGCGGTAAACATTTGCGTCTTCGAGGTCACGTTCTTCGTGCTCCTCCCGGTAGGTCTGGCGCAGCTGCTCTTCCAGCCCCGCCGGGAGTGCGGGCTCGTGCACGCGAGTAACCTCAGCAGAGGCCAGCGAGTTATTGTCCACCAGCTTGTGGGTGGCAGTACTAAAGATTTCGGCCACACGCTCGGCTTGGGCATCCGGCACCAGAACATCAAAGTGAATCAATGGCATGTAGGTAACCCTACCCAAACTTGGAGGACAGTAACTATGGCAGATCCCACACTTTCCCGTCTGACCGAGCTCTTAGTGGACGATTCCGTCGATCTCAGCTGGCAACGGACCTTCTACGAGGATCTGCATGCCCACCCTGAGCTCTCCCATGAGGAGGAACGCACCGCCGGGCGGATTCTGGAACAACTAGAAAACTACGATTGTGAACTCGTCACCGGCATCGGCGGACACGGTATCGTCGCTATCTTCCGCAATGGGGATGGCCCCACCGCGCTGATGCGGGCGGATTTCGATGCTCTCCCTGTAGCCGAGGAAACCGGCGTCCTCTTCGCCTCGACCAACGGCGCGATGCATGCCTGCGGGCACGATGTGCACGCCACCGCGTTGCTCGGCGCGTGCGCGATTCTCGACGCCCACCGCAACACCTGGCGCGGCACCTTCCTAGCACTGTTCCAGCCCGCCGAAGAATCGTCCATGGGTGCCAAATACATGATCGCCGACGGGCTCACCGAGCGCGTCCCTGCACCGGATGTGTGCTTCGGCCAGCACGTCATGCCGGGCCCCGCCGGGCAAGTCCAATCCACCGCCGGCCCCATCCTGGCCGGCTGCGACTCCCTTCGCATTCGCATCACGGGGCGCTCGGCGCACGCCTCCATGCCGCACGAAGCCATCGACCCCTCCTATGTGGCCGCCATGGTGGTCACGCGTCTGCAGGCCATCGTCGGCCGCGAAGTTCCTCCCCATGACTTCTTCGTCATCTCGGTGGGCGAGCTACATTCGGGTGATAAGAACAACATCATTCCAGGTGGCGCCGAGCTAGTGCTCAACACGCGTTATTACAAACCGGAATTGGCCGAGCGCGTCTACGCCTCCCTCGAGCGCATGGTGCGCGCCGAATGCGAGGCGTCCGGGTGCCCGGCAGCACCGACCTTCGAATACTTCGCTCACGGCGAGGTCACCGATAACGACGCTGCCACCCACCAGGCTGTTCGCGCCGCCTTCGACGAGGTCTTCGGCAAGCTCTCCGTCACCGCCGCGCCCTCCACCGTCTCCGAGGACTTTTGCTATCTCCCGCAGGCCTGGGGCGTGCCTTATTACTTCTGGTTCATCGGCTCCACACCGGAAAACCTCCTCGACAACCCGCCCGTTAACCACCAGGCCACCTTCCTACCGGACTATGAGCCCACGATGCGCTCGGCCACTCGCGCTGGGGCCGCCGCCGTTCTGTCTTTCCTTGGACGCTAAGCCTCTGTGCCCAACGCCACTCGGCATCACGGTCTGCGTGAAACGTTGGTCAGTGTCCTGGTCTGCAGGTGCATACAGAACTGGTTAAGCTTGGGAGTTGGTATTTTTTCCGCATTTATATGCCTCAAGTGAAGGGATTCTCATGAGTCAACCCCAGCACTCCGATTTCCAATCCGCAGTTCCTGGACACGTTCGCGCCGCAGCCGGCGTCTCCCCCTCTCGTGCGACCGACCGCAAGTTTTGGTCCGGTCTGTCTTCCTCGGTGATGGAGCAGATTGCAGACAATTGGGAGGCCACCCGCAGCGCCTACGCTGCCACTCGTCAGCAGCACTACTTCTCCGCTGAGTTCCTGCAGGGTCGTGCCCTGCTCAACAACCTCACCAACGTCGGTCTCGTCGATGAGGCCCGCGCCGCTACTAAGGCTGCGGGCCACGAGTTGGCTGATGTCCTCGAAGCCGAGCACGATGCCGCACTCGGCAACGGCGGCTTGGGCCGCCTCGCCGCCTGCTTCCTCGACTCCGCCGTCACCCAGGACTACCCGGTGACCGGCTATGGTCTCTTGTACCGCTATGGCTTGTTCCGCCAGTCCTTCGACAACGGTTTCCAGCGCGAGGAGCCGGATGCATGGATGGAAAACGGCTACGACTTCATCATTCGCCGCGCTTCCGAGCAGCGCCTAGTCCACTTCGACGACATGGACGTGCGCGCCATCCCCTATGACATGCCGATCACCGGTTATGGCACCGATAACGTGGGCACCCTGCGCCTGTGGAAGTCCGAACCCATCGATGAATTCGATTACGATGCTTTCAACTCGCAGCGCTTCACCGAGGCCATCGTGGAGCGCGAGCGCGTCATGGACATCTGCCGCGTGCTCTACCCCAACGACACCACCTACGAGGGCAAGGTCCTGCGCGTCCGTCAGCAGTACTTCTTCGTATCGGCCTCGCTGCAGCAGATGATCGATAACTACATCGAGCACCACGGCGAGGACCTCACCGGCTTCGCTGAGTACAACTGCATCCAGCTCAATGACACCCACCCGGTGCTGGCCATCCCGGAATTGCTCCGCCTGCTTCTCGACGAACACGGGATGGGCTGGGATGACGCATGGAAGGTCGTCACCGAAACCTTCGCCTACACCAACCACACGGTGCTGGCTGAGGCCCTAGAGAGCTGGGAAGTGTCCATCTTCCAGAAGCTGTTCTGGCGCATCTGGGAACTGGTGGAAGAGATCGACCGCCGCTTCCGCGAGGACATGGCCCAACGCGGATTGGATCAGGGCCGCATCGACTACATGGCCCCGGTATCCGATGGCCACGTGCACATGGCGTGGATCGCCTGCTATGCCGCGTACTCCATCAACGGCGTCGCCGCCCTGCACACCGAAATCATCAAGGCGGACACGCTCTCCGAGTGGCACGAGCTGTGGCCGGAGAAGTTCAACAACAAGACCAACGGTGTGACCCCGCGCCGCTGGCTGCGCATGTGCAACCCGCGCCTGTCCGACCTGCTCACAGAACAAGCTGGCTCCGATGCCTGGGTCACCGATCTGACCGAGCTGGCGAAGCTGGCTCCTTTGGCTGAGGATGAGAAGGTACTGCGCCAACTCATCAATATCAAGCGCGCCAACAAGCAGGATTTCGCCGCCTGGATTGACGCGCACCAAGGCGCATCCGTAGACCCGGATTCCATCTTCGACGTCCAGATTAAGCGCCTGCACGAGTACAAGCGCCAGCTGATGAACGCACTCTACATCCTGGACCTGTACTTCCGCATCAAGGTCGACGGCGAGACCGTCCCGAAGCGCACCTTCATCTTCGGCGCGAAGGCCGCCCCGGGCTATGTCCGCGCCAAGGCCATCATCAAGCTCATCAACGCCATCGGTGACTTGGTCAACAACGACCCAGCCACCAAGGACGTACTCAACGTGGTCTTCGTTGAGAACTACAACGTCTCCCCCGCCGAGCACATCATCCCGGCCGCTGACGTCTCCGAGCAGATTTCCGTCGCTGGCAAGGAAGCCTCCGGTACCTCCAACATGAAGTTCATGATGAACGGTGCCCTGACCTTGGGCACCATGGACGGCGCCAACGTGGAGATCGTCGAGGCAGTGGGCGAAGAAAACGCCTACATCTTCGGTGCCCGCAACGAGGAGATCCCGCAGCTGCGCGCCGAGTACAACCCGGGTGAGCTCTACAACACGGTTCCGGGCTTGGCACGCGTCCTCGACGCCTTCACCGATGGCACGCTGGGCTCTGAAAATGCGGGCATGTTTGGGGATCTTCGCTCCTCGTTACTCGATGGATTTGGCGAGCACGCCCAGGACACCTACTACGTTCTTGGGGACTTTGCCGACTACCGCGAGACCCGCGACCGCATGGCAGCCGACTATGACGCTGATGAGCTGGCATGGGCCAAGAAGGCATGGCTTAATATCTGCTACTCCGGCCGCTTCTCCTCCGACCGCACAATCGCCGACTACGCCAACGAGGTGTGGAAGCTGGCCCCGACTCCCATCGCCAACGTCTAGGTAGACGGGGTTAATAGGCGCGCTAGTGCCTATTAACCCTTAGATGGGTAGTCCTTCAAGACTCCTTCAAGGCAAAAGCGCCGCCCCACTCAATTACCCCCTTCCGCCATTGCGGGAAAGAGGCCGAGTGAGGCGGCGTTGCCTTACTGCGCGAGAGCCCTACTTATCGCGCAGCGTCTGACCCAGCTCGTGGACCTGAATCATGTTGGTGTTACCGGAGATTCCAGGAGGCGTACCGGCGATGACGACGATCATGTCGCCTTCCTTGTACTTATCCATCCCCAGCAGCGCCTCATCGATGGCTTCCATCATGTTATCGGTGGACTCCACCGATTCACTCAGGAAGGTCTCGGCGCCCCAGGTCAAAGCCAACTGCGAGCGCACGGCCGGATGCGGGGTAAAGGCAAGCAGCGGCAGCGGCGAGTGCAAACGAGCCACGCGCTTTGCGGTATCACCGGAGGTGGTGAACGCCACGATTGCCTTCGCGTTAAGGCGCTCAGCGATATCGCGTGCGGAGTAGGACACGACACCGCGCTTGGTGCGCGGAACGTGCGTCAGCGGAGGAACGCGGCCACCCTGCTCGGCATTCGCGACGATCTTGGACATGGTGCGCACGACATTCTGTGGGTCGATGCCCACGGACGTCTCGCCGGAGAGCATGACTGCATCGGCGCCGTCGAGCACTGCGTTGGCAACGTCGGACGCCTCCGCGCGGGTCGGCCGCAGATTGGAAATCATGGAATCGAGCATCTGTGTTGCCACGATTACCGGCTTGGCGTTCTCACGCGCAATCTGGATGGCGCGCTTCTGGAACAGCGGAACCTGCTCCAGCGGCACCTCGACGCCGAGGTCACCGCGGGCAATCATGATGGCATCGAATGCCAGCACGATGGACTCGAGGGCATCGACAGCTTCCGGCTTCTCCAGCTTGGCGATGACCGGAACGCGGCGGCCTTCCTCATCCATAATCTCGTGGACCTTGTCCACGTCGGCCGGGGAACGCACGAAGGACAGAGCAATCAGGTCGACACCAAGCTTCAAGGCGAAGCGGAGATCTGCGATGTCCTTTTCCGACAGGGCCGGGACGGAAATGTCCATGCCCGGCAGGGACACGCCCTTGTTGTTCGAGACCGGACCGCCTTCGGTGACCTCACAGACGACGTCGTTGCCATCGACTTCCTTGCACACGACGGCGACCTTGCCATCGTCGATAAGCAGGCGGTCACCCGGCTTCGCGTCCTTCGCCAGGTTCTTGTATGTGGTGGACACGCGGTCGTGCGTGCCTTCCACGTCCTCAACAGTGATGCGGACGATCTCGCCGTCCTTCCACATCTCTTCACCGTTGATGAAGCGACCCAGACGGATCTTCGGACCCTGCAAGTCCGCCAACACACCGACGGCGTGGCCGGTCTCATCGGTGGCCTCGCGGACCCAGCGATAGTTCGCTTCATGATCCGCGTGCTCGCCGTGAGACATGTTCAGACGCGCCACGTCCATGCCCGCTTCAACGAGGCCAAGGATTCCTTCCTTGCTTGCTACCGCGGGACCCAACGTACAAACGATTTTGGTTCTTCTATCCAACATGGAATGCCTTACTCACATCGGGAGCTTCTAACGGTTCCCAAACTACCCCGGTTTACTGGTCTCGGCCACTACGAATGACGCTCATAGCGCGTTTTCAAGCCTCGTCCCGAGTGCTCTCCAGGACTGAGCAAAGCCCCAAATATTCGGCAACAAACGGGAATACCCGGGCACATCTGGGCATTTCGTACTCATCATTCGGAACCTCAGGCTTCCGAATAAGAGCTCAAAAACACCGTGTGTGATCCCGGCTACTTTTTCTGTTTTCAGCGCCTAAAACAGGCAGACGCTACGAAAGCCGTACCTAATTAAAGCCTGCGGAGCCACCATTCTTCTCAACTTCCGCGGAACGAGCGGGATCCACTTCCTCCGGTGACTCCTGCCCACGTGGCAACCGGAAGTACACGATGAGCGCAACAACGAAGCAGACCACCGAAACGATGACGTTGACGCGCAACCCGAAGATGTGCGTGGCCTCATCAGCGCGCATGTTTTCTACAACGAACCGCCCCGCCGTGTATCCGGCAACGTACAGCGCGAACACACGCCCATGGCCGAGTTTGAACGCCTTGTGCGCCCACAGCAGGAACACACACACCGCCACATTCCACAGCAGTTCATAGAGGAAGGTCGGATGCACTGAGGTCGCTACTTCCCCGGTCGAGCGTCCGCTGATTGGTGCGTACGCGCCGCTGTCATTTACTCGGTAGTAGATGTCCAAGGCCCACGGAACCGTGGTTTCACGGCCGTAGAGCTCCTGATTGAACCAATTACCCAAGCGCCCGATAGCTTGGGCCAAGACAAGTCCGGGCGCGACGGCGTCCGCAAATGGCCCCAATGGGATGCCTTTAACCTTGAACATGATCCACACCGCTATTGCGCCCAGCGCCACTGCGCCCCAAATGCCGAGGCCGCCGTTGGTAATCTTCAGCGCATCAACTGGATTGCACGTGGAACAGAAGTACTTTTCGTTATCCGTAATCACGTGGTAGAGGCGCCCACCAATAATTCCGGCCGGTATCACCACCAAGGCCGCATCCCACACCACATCCGGGTTTCCACCGCGGGCAGTATAGCGGCGCAGCGTCATCCACATCGCAACGAGGATGCCGACGATGATGCACATGGCATAAGCGCGAATTGGGACCGGACCTAGATGCCACACGCCTTGCGGCGGAGAGGGAATGTTGGCGAGATTGTAAATTTGCACGGGAAACAGTGTGCCTGAAAATAACGCCCACTACAACGCGTCTAGGTCCTGCGCGAAGGGCACGCCGGATGCTGGCCGGTAGCCACCAAAGAACGCGCCAAGGCCATGGGGTCTTGGGCAGCCATGATGGACTCACCGACCAAGATGGCATCAGCGCCCTGAGAAGCATAAGACAACACGTTTCGCGGGCTATTGACCCCACCCACCGCGATGCGCGTCATGCTCTCAGGAAGACCCGGCGAAATAGTAGAAAAGGCCTCCCGATTAATAGCATCGGAGGCCAAAGACCACGCGTTGATCGCCACGACAGTTCCCCCTGCCTTAATGACGCGATCCACCTCAGCGCACGTACGAACTTCCAGGATGGCGGTCATGCCGAGAGATTCCACGCGGTCTAGGAGAGACTCGAGGCGAGCCTGGTCGAGCAGCTCCACTTGCAGGGGAATCGCATCCGCCCCATAGCACCGCGCCTCATGGATCTGATAGGGGTCGACGATGGTGTCGCGGCATAGCATCGGTATGTCAACGGCGGACCGGGCCGCCCGCATGTCTTCGAGGGAACCGTGGAAGCGGCGGCGATCCGTTTGACACGCCATCACATGCACTCCGGCTTCCTCCAGGCTATGCGCCAACGCTGCCACGGACTGCGGGCTCTCCAAATGCGCAATTTCACCGCCATAAGGTACGGCACGCTTTATTTCGGTAATGATAGAGCATCCCGGACGCAGCAAAGCCTGTGCAGCATCGCGCGGGGCATCCATGTCTCGGGAACGCGCCTTTACTTCCTTGAAGGGAACGCGGGCCTCCCGCGCGGCGACATCAGCTAGTACGCCGGCCACGAGGTGATCGACGGCAATCGGGGTAGGCATGGAGCACCTCCCTTCCCCGAAGGAAACTCAATGAAAGAAACAGGATGGAGTTCGAGATCACACTTAGGCTAGCGCGCTCTTACCTCCAACCAGAAATCCGGGGTCCCCTTCTATCAGCGCAACACCCCGTGGTGGAGATGAGACGAGCCGGTGGCTCGTGCCGCCACCTCCCCTAGGTGGTGCGAGGATCTGTGGGGTCGATATCGGCGTCCAAAGCGTCCCACATCACGCGGCCAGAATCCTGGGAGGTTTC
The DNA here is from genome assembly GCF_001811845.1 of Corynebacterium sp. HMSC062E11. NCBI lineage: Bacteria > Bacillati > Actinomycetota > Actinomycetes > Mycobacteriales > Corynebacteriaceae > Corynebacterium > Corynebacterium sp. HMSC062E11. The sequence continues at coordinate 300,520 of NZ_KV806774.1, read as the reverse complement.
TAGATCTTCCTGCAGGCGCTCCTGCCGTACAGCTGGTGTCTCATATTTGGCGGAGCGGGGCTTATCGCCTCCCGGATTGCTGGCCACCATGACCGCACCAAAGAGCGCGAGTGCAGCGCCGACGAGGGCGAGGACAGGGCCGGCAGTCGAGGCATCCGCGGAGAGCACCGTGGCCCAGTCAGAAATGGTCGTGGACTCCACGGAGGTATCATTCGTGCCTCCCTGCAGCAGTTCCTCGGCGCGCTCCGCCTCCGGGCCGGCGGTCAGCAACGCAACAGGCCGCCATCCCGCAGCCGCCGCGGCAAGTGCTGTGAGGCCAGATACGATTCGGCGGCCGGTGCGCCGTAGCGCGAAGGCCGCAACACCGCCAGCGAGGACCACAACGCTCAACGCGATGAGCTCGAGGGACCACAAGGAACCCGATAGCTCCGCAACGCTGGAGCCGGCCTTATCATCCTCAACCGCAGCCTTTACCCACGTCATGCGGGAAGACAGCCACAATAGGATGGCACCGACAAACATCAACAGGGGTCCAATGCGCTTAGCCATCATTCTCCTCCCCTAAGAGATCACGTGCATCGAAACAGGTCCGGTCACCGGTATGGCATGCCCCGCCGCGCTGACGAACGGTGAGCAGGATGGTGTCACCATCGCAATCCAAGCGCGCGCCGACCACTTCTTGGGTGTTGCCGGATGTTAGGCCTTTGATCCAATACTCGCGGCGGGAACGTGAATAGTAGGTTCCGCGGCGCGTCGCCAACGTGTAGGCCAAGGCATGGTCATCCATCCACGCCAACATGAGCACCTCACCGCGCTCCGACTGCACGATGGCTGGAACAAGCCCCGCCTCGTTGCGCTTAAGTTGCTGAGCAATCTCATCACTCAGCTCATAAGCCCCGACAGCCGTTGGGTCGGTGGTGGGGTTGTCACTGTTCCTCGTCACCGTCGCACCTCCTTGCCTGCCGCGGCTAGCGCCTGCTTGACCTCAGAGATCTCCACTTCTCCGAAGTGGAAAATGCTGGCGGCCAGCACCGCATCTGCCCCAGCGTCGACAGCCGGTGGGAAGTCCTCGGCCTTTCCCGCACCGCCGGAGGCGATGATCGGAACGGAAACTTTCTCGCGCACTGCCTCGATCAATTCGATATCAAAGCCCGCCTTGGTTCCGTCGCCGTCCATGGAGTTCAGCAAGACTTCGCCGACACCCAATTCCTCACCGCGCTTGGCCCATTCCACGGCATCGAGGCCCGCAGAACGCGTTCCGCCATGCGTGGTGACCTCGAATCCGCTAGGGAAATCTGCAGCACGGCGCGCATCCACCGACAACACGATGCACTGCGAGCCAAACACATCCGCAAGCTCACGCAGTAGCTCCGGGCGCGCGATGGCAGAGGAGTTGACGGAGACCTTATCGGCGCCGGCACGCAGCAGTTCACGGACGTCGTCGACAGACCGCACTCCACCGCCAACGGTCAGCGGGATAAAGACCTGATCGGCGGTGCGGCGTACGACGTCAAGCATGGTACCGCGGCCGTCCTTCGACGCTGACACATCGAGAAAAGTCAGCTCATCAGCACCCACGCGGTCGTAATGGGCGGCCAACTCAACTGGGTCGCCGGCATCACGCAAGTTTTCAAAGTTAATGCCTTTGACCACGCGGCCATTATCAACGTCAAGGCACGGGATCACTCGCACGGCAAGAGCCATGGTGACAATCCTCCTAAAGCTCAAAGCGAAATGAAAGGCAGCTCGAATCGAACTGCCGATTGATGTAATTCAAGTCCGGTATGCGGCGCCAGCGACGAGCGCTAGCGTCCTAGGCAAGCCAAACGCGTATCAACGGCTTCCGCGGGGGTTTCGGGCGATGGCATCCAAGATCGTGGCATGCACCTGCGGGGTACCGCCCACGAATCCCTGTGAATGCGCGGTCCACTCGTTGCCTTCTGGATCACTCACGCGGCCACCGGCAGCCTTGATCATGAGAGCACCCGCCGCGTTATCCCACGGGTGCGGCGAGAAATTCACCGCGCCGTCAAACACGCCTTGAGCCACAAATGCATTATCCAGACCCACGGACCCGGTCATGCGGGGACGCAGCCCGGTCTCCCGGAGATCATTGAACAGGCCCGTAGGCAGGTGCGAGGAGCAGCCCACGTGGCCACGAGCCTCGTCGAATCCCTGGGCATCTTCGCCACCACCGAATCCAGAGGAGGGGCCGCCGCTGGTTCGCAGCTGCATGCCCTGCGCCGCAACGACGCGGCGGTGTAGCAGGGGGAAATCCGCTACTGCAACAACCGGCTTTGCTTCGTGGATAAGCGTGACAAGAATGCCGCAGCATGGATTCCCGGCTGAGTAGTTCGCGGTTCCGTCCACGGGATCCACAACCCACACCGTCTCTTCAAGGCTGCCGCCTGATTCTTCACCGAGTACCGGGATACCGGTGAGCTGGTTCAGCGTCAGTCGCAGCTGCTGTTCAATCAGCAAATCCACCTCGGTGGCAAAGTCCCCTTCGCCCTTGAAACGCGCGGGCGCTGCACCGAGGCCCCGGCGGAAGAGATCATCAACCTGGTCCACCGCTGCTTCTGCAAAGGCCACGAGTTCGCGCGGATCCGACGCGGAGGTTCCTGACATCGGGGCCATTGGCCTACCTCTCCTCGATCGGGTCAATGTATTCTTCACCCGGCAACGGCGTAACTTCCGCAACCGCCGCGAGCGCCTCCTCCAGTGTGAAGCGCTCCTCATAGAGAGCCTTGCCGATGATGGCGGAATCAATTCCCTCATTTTCGTAGAGGGCCAATTCACGCAGATCATCAAGGGTGGAAATCCCACCGGAGGCTGTTACCTTTGCCTCCGTGGCGGCCGCAACCTCACGCAGCAGTTCGATGTTGGGGCCTTGCAGCGTCCCGTCCTTGGACACGTCCGTCACCACGAAGCGAGTGCAACCAGCGGCGTCAAGGCGCTCGAGCACCTCCCAGAGGTCGCCACCATCGGAAACCCAGCCGTTACCGCGCGTGCGCCACTCGCCGTCCACCATCCGGACTGCGAGATCGACCGCGATGCGGTCACCATGCTCTGCCAAGACCTTGGCAATCCATTCGGGGTTCTCCAAAGCCGCGGTACCAATATTGACGCGGCGGGCTCCGGTGGCGAGTGCACGGGCCAAGGAGTCATCATCCCGGATACCTCCGGTCAGCTCCACGTTAAGGTCCACGCTCGTGGTGATCTCAGCGAGCAGCTCGTGGTTGGAGCCGCGGCCAAAGGCTGCGTCCAGATCTACTGCGTGCAGCCACTGCGCGCCTTGGGCCTGCCACTTAAGGGCGGCCTCACGCGGCGAGCCATAGGGCTTTTCAGTTCCGGCCTCTCCCTGATCAAGGCGAACCGCCTGACCGTCGACGACATCAACCGCGGGCAACAGTGTAAAGCTCATGGTGGGTAGTCTACCTTTCGAGTGGGCTCTTTAAAGCGTTCCAATCCAGTTCTTTAGCAGCTGCGAGCCGACGTCACCCGACTTCTCCGGATGAAATTGCGTGGCCCATAGCGCACCGTTTTCTACCGCGGCGACAAAACGGTCACCGCCATATTCGGACCACGCCACCTTCGGCGGCTCAGTGATTTCAGTCTCGAGCTCCCAGCTCCGCGCGGCATAGGAGTGCACGAAGTAGAAGCGATCCTGCGCGCTCACGCCATGGAACATAAGGCTATCGTCGGGAAGCTCAACGGTGTTCCAGCCCATGTGGGGCAGAACCGGCGACTGCAAGCGGGTCACCTCCCCCGGCCACTCACCACAGCCTTCCGTATAAACGCCGTGTTCTGTACCGGACTCAAAGAGAATCTGCATTCCTACGCAGATACCGAGAACTGGGCGGCCGCCAGCTAAGCGTTGACCAATGATCCGAGGCCCCTGGGCTGCGCGCAGGCCTTCCATGCAGGCAGCGAAGGCGCCTACGCCGGGCACCAACAGGCCATCGGCTTCCACCGCTAGCTTCGGGTCTGCGGTCACCGTCACGGTGGCACCGACCCGCTCAAGTGCGCGCAAAGCCGAGCGGAGGTTGCCGGCACCATAATCAAGGACAACTACGTCGTGTGAGCTCATCGTGGCTCCTTTCCGGGCCTCCTCGGCCTTCTAATCCTGCGCAAGCGCGTTTGGATGTCATTAAGTTCGCTCACGCGAGTCTTACCCAAAGCTAGGTCAGCAGCCGTCATGAGCAAGCCCACTGCAATGATGGCGGCACCTGCGGCAAAAGCGCCTTTGTATCCTGACATCGCCACGACGGCGCCAAGGACCGTCGAACCAAGGCCAGTACCACCGTCGTAGAAGATGTTCCACACCGCAGAACCCTCGGAGAGCCGCTCGCGTGGGAGGCGGTCAAACATCGACAGCAGCGCCTCGTTTTGAACGATGCCGAAGCCGGCACCGTAGATGACCGTACCGAACACGAGCAGCCATACCGACCACTCTTGCCACAGCACGGCGGCGATGAGTCCCACACCCACGACCGAGGAAGCCTGGGCCGGAATCATGAGTGTGCCGGGCTTGCCCACCCGGTCCGCCACGACACCGGCGACGTAGCGCGCAATCATGCCCGCGCCACCAATCACGGACAGCATGAAGCCGCCCAAAACCGCGCCGCGTTCAGGATCCAATTCGCGCACGGCCGGCGAAATGAAATTCGAGGCCACGCCGTAGCTCACGGAGAAGCTCATCAACGCCAGTGCCGGCACGAGCACAAGCTTCCACATTGGAGCACGCGGAGTGGTATCCGATGGGTCCGGCATTCCCACCGGGGCAGCCTTGATCTGCGGTACGAGGATGCAGGTGAAGAAACCCAGAAGGCCGAGGCCGGCGGCCAAGAGGTACACCACGTTATAGTTGTACGCTGCGGCGACGGCAAGGCCGACGGGCAGGAAGGCCATCTGTGCCGCGCCGATAAAAAGGCCGAAGATTCCAGTGGCCTTGCCCAACAAGCGCCGCGGCGTGATTTCCGCGATGAGCGCGTTTTCCGACACCGTCAGGGCACCAAAGCCAATACCGCGCAGTGCGGAAAAGCCTAGGGCGATTGGGGCGGCGTCGCCCAGCATGTGGCCCAACGCCGGCACGCCCAAGAGCAGCGCCGACGCCGCCATGATCGGCCGGTAGCCAAAGATGCGCAGCAGCATCGGAGTCGCCATTTGGGTAAGCACGGTGGCCAGCATGAACACGCCGGTTGTGGCGCCAGCCAGCGTGGCCGATCCGCCGGAATCCAACACAGCCAACGGCACCACGGGTAGCAAGACTGACCACGCGCCGAAGGCGGAAACCACCGCGATCATGGTTTCCTTGAAGCCGGCAACCTTCCACACACTCTGAGGGGCGTTATCTGTCACTTTGCCGCCAATCCTGCCGAAAAGATGTCGAGGAACCAGACCAACGCGGCGGCCACGGCGACCGCCGCGAGCGCGCCCGCGACCACAGTCAGCAATACTGAACCGTTCTGATACGCCGCCCACGCGCCGCCGACGAGCAGACCGGCGACGAGAAAGAGAATGAGAACCATGACATTCATAGCGTCTTAGAGTGCTCCCTTCGTCGAAGGAACTCCGGTTACTCGCGGATCCCGCTCGGTTGCCTGGCGCAGGGCGCGGGCCACTGCCTTGTACTCGGCTTCCGTGATGTGGTGCGGATCGCGCCCATAGCGCACGTTGACGTGCAGAGTCGTCGCCGAGTGTGTGGCAAAGGTTTCGAAGAAGTGCCGGTTGATCACCGTGGCGTAGTGCCCGCCGATAACCTGCCACTCCAAGTTCTCCGGCTCGCCATTCATGACAAAGTAGGGCCGCCCAGAAATGTCAACGACGGCCTCCACCAGCGTTTCATCCATGGGCAGAAGCTGGGAGCCGAAACGGCGGATGCCGGACTTATCCCCCAGTGCTTCGAGGAAAGCGCGGCCTAGCACAATCGCGGTGTCCTCCACTGTGTGGTGGGCATCGATATCGATATCACCCTCGGCATGGACCTTAAGGTCGAAGGAGCCGTGGGTACACACAGCGTTGAGCATGTGGTCAAAGAACGGCAGCCCCGTTGAAATATCCGCCTGGCCGGTGCCATCGAGGTTGATTTCGACGGAGATCTTTGTCTCCCCAGTCACGCGCTCTGCGCGGCCAATGCGGTCGCCTAAGTCGTGGCGTGTAGCTTCACCAGCGCTCATTGTCCCACGCTCCTTCTTTTCATCATGAGCCTTTTCCTGGGCTCAAGTTTCAGTTCTCAGTTAGTCATCTCTACTGTATCTGCCAAGTCCGCCGCGGCCGAAAGGAAGGCGTCATTCTCTTCGGGCAGCCCAATCGTGGCGCGCAGGAGACCCGGTACGCCGTTGTCTCGGATCAGCACATCGCGGTCGAGGAATCCCTGCCACACCACGTGTTGGTCGGCAAAGCGCCCAAAGGAGACGAAGTTGGATTCGCTCGGCACAACGTAATAGCCAAGCTCCTGGAGCCGTGCGACAACCCGATCCCGCTCCGCCGAAAGCTTCGCCACGGTACCCAAGGTCTCCTCCTTGTGAGCAAGAGCCACGGTGGCCGCGATCTGGGATAAAACGGAGAGGTGATAGGGCAAGCGGACGAGCATCACGGCTTCCACGAAGGCGGGATCCGCCACAAAGTAACCCAAGCGCCCGCCGGCGAAATCGAAGGCCTTGGACATCGTGCGCGAGACCACGAGCTTGGTCGGGTACTTCGCCAGCAGTGTTGTAGCTGACGGCGAGGGCGAGAATTCCATGTAGGCCTCGTCCACGATGACGATGCCCGGCGCGGCCTGCACGATCTTCTCCACTAGTTCGATCGGGGTGACATCACCGGTGGGGTTGTTCGGGGTGGTGATGAAGACGACGTCGGGGCTGTGCTTGGCGACGGCCCCCAGAGCCGCCTCCTCATCGATGCGGAAGTCCTCATCGCGCGGGCAGGAAATGAATTCGGTCTGCGTGCCTGCGCACAGAATCGGATGCATGGAGTAGCTCGGCGTAAATCCCAGCGCGCTGCGGCCCGGCCCACCGAAGGCCTGCAGCAGCTGCTGGAGCACCTCATTGGAACCGTTGGCTGCCCACACGTTCTCCACGCCCACGGTGACACCGGTCTGCTCGCTGACGTATTCCGCCAGCGCCGTGCGCAGCTCGACGGCATCGCGCTCCGGGTAGCGGTTGAGTTGGCGTGCGTGCTTCTCGACGGCCTCCACCATGTCCTTCACCAGCGCCTCCGACGGCGGATAAGGATTTTCGTTGGTGTTGAGTTGGTTGGTTACCGTCAGCTGCGGGGCACCATAGGCACTGGAGCCACGCAATTCTTCACGCAGGGGAAGATCCTTCAGCTCAGCCATGGTTTAAGCCTCTCCTTTCTGGGCATCTGTGTCTTCGGCGAATCGTGCGGCGATTGCTTCACCGTGGGCGGGCAGCGCCTCCGCGGTGGCGAAGGCGATAACGTTCTCCGCTACCTCGCCGAGTGCCGCGCGGTCATACTCGATGAGGTTTACTGGGCGAAGGAAGGTGTGCGTCGACAAGCCGGCGCTAAACCGCGCGGTTCCAGAGGTTGGCAAAACGTGGTTGGAACCCGCGGTGTAATCACCAAGAGGTACGGGCGAATAGTCGCCAACGAAGATGGCACCGGCGTGGCGGATGCGCTCCGCAACTGCCCGGGCGTTTATCGTGTGCACCTCCAAGTGCTCGGCGGCATAGGCATCCGCGACGGCGATTCCCGCCTCAAGGTCCTCAACCACGACAATGCCCGACTGCTCACCGCGCAGCGCCTCGGCGGCGCGTTCGGCATTGGCGGTGGCGGTATAACGCTGCGCTACCTCCGCGTTCACGGCGGCGGCAAACTCCTCTGAATCAGTAATGAGCACGGAAGCAGCCATGGGATCATGCTCTGCCTGGGAGATGAGGTCATAGGCCACGTAGACGGGGTTGGCGCTATCGTCTGCCAAAATGGCGATCTCCGTGGGCCCGGCCTCCGCATCAATGCCCACCACGCCCTGCACTGCGCGTTTAGCAGCGGCAACAAACACGTTGCCTGGACCGGTAATGATATCGACAGGCTCCAGTGCTTCCTCACCGGTAACCGGTTCATCATCGCCATAGGCCAGAAGGGCAATGGCTTGCCCGCCGCCTACTGCCCACACCTCGTCCACGCCGAGCATGTGACACGTTGCCAAGACAGTCGGGTGCGGCAGACCACCAAACTCCTTCTGTGGTGGGGAGGCCACGACCATCGCCTCAGCGCCCGCTTCCTGGGCGGGGACGGCGTTCATAATGACGGAAGACGGATACACCGCCTTGCCGCCTGGGACATACAGCCCCACCCGCTCGATGGGGTGAAAGACCTCGGTGACCGTTGCCCCCGGCGCCAGGGTGGTCGTGTGCGAATCCGGCCTCTGGTCAGCGTGGACAGCACGCACGCGCGCGATGGATTCCTCGATGGCTGCCCGCACTTTCGGGTCCAGCTCATCGACTGCTTTCTTTAGCTCCTCCTGAGGAACTCGCACCGCGGCCGGGCGAATGCCGTCAAATTTTTCGCCGAAGTCGAGGGCGGCCGCCGCTCCGCCGTCACGGACCTTCTCCACCATGGGGATAACAGTGCCCATCACCGAGGACACGTCCGTGCCCCCTCGCGGCAATACTCGGCGCAAACGGGAGGTAGTAAGTGCCTCTCCACGCAGGTCGATGGTTCGTAGCATGCTGGGACCTCTTTTTATAATATGCAGTGGTTTCTATACCTTCCCATTACTATACCCGGACCGAAAAGCCAGCGAACCGGCAGGTGCGGGTTATAGAATGTGCCACTAGTAACACATTCCGGCATCCCGAATCGGTAGAGGGAGGTGGCGAAATGAGCAACGGCGCCGACGGCCTGGACCGCCAGTCCCCGTCAGACCTGCTCGCCCGCGTCGAACGCCTCACGCGCCGGGAAAACCTTGACTGCATACGGGTAACCGCACACGAACTCCTCTTCCCGCACTCGCCACTCGGGGAAACCCGCGCTTTCATGGACACTGAGGGCGAGCCGATCCTGCGTTTCTACACCACCCACCATGGCATTCTTGGTTTCGGCGATATCCCCAGTCTCAGCGAGTTCGTCAACGACTGGAACCACGACTGCCTCTCGCCGCACCTCGTGCTCAACTATTCCTCCCCTACCGAAGTCGAAGTGTGGGGTCACTCCTTCCTCGTGGTGCACCAGAAACCCACGAGCGCCCAACTCTCCGCTTCGGTAGTGCCAGCGCTCCACAACGCCGCGGCCTGCCTCGAAGAACTGGCTAAACATTTCCCCGTTCTCACGCTTCCCCGCCCGGCAGTCCCGGAAGAACAGACAGAACTCGACGGCCCCGTCGCCAGCGTCGATACGGCCCGCCTCGAAGCTCTCTTACCCGCTCTGGGAATTTCGCGCTTCCAATCAGATGGCGATGAAGCAGTTTATGCCTGGATCAATGACGTCCTCTTTGCCTTCGCCATTGACTCCGGCCCAAGCCTCATCATCAAAGGCCATTGGGACCCGAACCTACAGGGCAGCGAGTTCTCCAAGATCTTCCTCATTTGCAATGATTGGAACCGGAACAATCACTCGGCCTCGGCCTTCTGCCACTCCAACGTTGACGGGCTGCAGGTGCGCATTGATTACGCGGTCATGACGGGCGCCGGGCTTTCCGACGCCCAACTGATAACCGCCCTCGGCCGCGGCATCAAGCACGTCCTCCACGGCATCGACGACATTTCACGCGATGCCGTGGGCTCCTCCCCCGTCGCGTGGCCCTAGCGCACGTCGACCGCTGCCTCATTTTCTTCCGTTTCACTTTCGAGCGCCACGCTGGGCGGCTCAAAGAACAGCGCGGACCAGTAGACAAACATGGCCATAAATGGTCCCACAAGCCACGCGATGCCGGGCGAAAACTTCGGCACGAACTCCACGAATTCCCCGGGGTTCTCCGGAACATCAGTGGCCGTCGCCCCACCGAAGACATAGAAGGACGCCGCACCGGCCAAAGCCGCCAGCGCCACCCACAGCAGCACACCGACGCCACGGTAGCGCTCTCCCCAACGGTGGGCGATTGCTCCCAAGGCCATACCGAGGACTCCGGTGATCAGCACGAAGGTGATATAAGAATCGAATTGCACGTCGGCAACGTTGCGCAGGACATAGCCGCCATCCTCCATGCGATGGCCCTCCAGAGTAGGCCGCCACAGCCCCCAGACAGCGCCAACAGCGGAGAAACCAAGGAGCGCTAACGCGAGCAACCCCGCGCCGAATCCAATGGCGCGGGGTATATGAAAGCTAGGTGCACGCAGTGCAGGCACGATAATCTCTAGCCGCAGAAGGTCCAGTTACCATTCTCGCGCTTGAAGCGCATGGTGGAGCTATCCATGCCCTGGCTGGTGTTGACGTTCACGGTCGCGGAGGCGTCATCGCCGTTAACCACGACATCATTGATGGACTCAACGCCGGTCTTGGACCAGTCGAAGCCCTCCATCTGGGAGGTGTCCTGGCCAGCTGCGGCCATCATGTCCTTGAGCTGGTTCATCGGCACATCCGGGACCTGGTTGTAGTCCACCTGGTCGAGGCCGGAGTTTGGATCATTACGCACGGCCGCGCAGGTGTGTTCCGGAAGGTACTTCACAAAGGAGCGCATGGTCTGCTGCTCATACATGCCACGTACCAGGGTGTTGATACCGTCGATATCCTCCTGGCTTGCGGCCTCGCCCTGAACCGGTTCAACCTTTGGCATGTTCTGGAACGGGTCCGCGCCCTCTTCGAAGGGGTTGGCCACGGCCTGGTCGCCGCCCTCAGGGTTCTCTCCCTCCGGCTTCGGAGCAGCGCTCTCGCCGTCCTTATTCTCTTCCCCCTCCTTCTTATCCTCAGAAGTCTTCTCTTCCGTCTTCTTCTCAGACGTCTTTTCCTTGGACTTCGTCGTCGTGGTGGTCTTTGCCGCAGAGGAAGCGGTGTCGCCTGCGTTCTCGTCATCGGAACCACAAGCAGCCAAGGAAAGCGGTGCAACGAGTGCAACAGCGATGAGGGACTTCTTGGCAGGTGTCAAAAAGGACAAGGGATAACTCCTCAAATTAAATAGAGAGCGATAGGTGAATCCACGCTAGGCGTGGTGGTTGCTCTTGGGCATCTCCGACAACCCTAACAAGGGCTGTTTGAAGAAATCATATTTTACACCTTGAAGCTTCCTGTGAGCCCCACTAGGGGTTTCTTGCGCCGCGTAGAGTTGGTCGTGTGCATCTATCTCGCGACGCTATCGTTTCCACTGCCCTCGAACTCTTGACCCGCTACGGGCTTGCCGACGTCACCATGCGTCGCGTCGCTACCAACCTCGACGTGGCCCCCGGCGCCTTGTACTGGCATGTAGCTAACAAGCAATCGCTCATCGCCGCCATGACCGCTGAGATCCTCTCCCCCGTCGCGGGTGAAACCACGGCGGAGTTGGTCAGCTCGCTACACCGGGAGCTGCGCCGCTGGCGCGATGGCGCCGAGGTAGCCATTGCTGGCGCCGCTTTCCCAGAGTCTTCAGTCAGCGCTGACTTAGAAGAGCTATTCACTACGGCACTGCAGAAAGAAGCCCCCGATGCATCGAAGGAAGATAGTGCCGTCGCCGCCCGCACGCTGATCCACTACACACTGGGCGCTACTTTCATGGAGCAATCCCGCGAGCAGCTCAGTGGGGCGTCGTCCAGCGAGGCGTCGCCAAGCACGGTCTTTCCCTCTCCAAGTATCTCAAGCACCGCGCCCGTGGACGCCACCTCTGTGCGTGCCGCGGAACTCATGGTTGCCGGTTTAAAGTCACTGCGAACCGATCGCTGCGAATAGAATTGACTAAGCTGAGCCTCATGACTGAGACCCGTGCTGATCTAACGCCATCTCGCCAGGTGTGGCCTGGTTCCCCCTCCCCGCTCGGCTCCACCTTCGATGGAGCCGGAACTAATTTTGCTATCTTTTCCGAAATCGCGGAAAAGGTTGAGCTCTGCCTCATCGACCACGATGGCAGCGAAGAGCGCATTGAGTTGACTGAAGTCACCGCCCATGTCTGGCACGCCTACCTCCCCAACGTCAGCCCCGGACAGCGCTACGGTTACCGCATCCACGGCCCTTATGAACCGGAGCACGGCCTGCGCTGCGATCCCTCGAAGCTACTTGTCGATCCTTATGCCCGCGCCTTCGACGGTGATTTTGACGGCGATGCCTCGCTGTACTCCTACGATATCTTCGCTGAAGAGCCCGGTACCGGGCGCAACGAGGATGATTCCTTGGGCCACACGATGCTGTCGGTGGTCATCAACCCCTTCTTCGAGTGGCACGGCGACAACCGGCCGCATACCCCGGATAACGAAACCATCATCTACGAAGCCCACGTCAAGGGCATGACGATGACACACCCGGATGTGCCAGAGGAGCTGCGCGGCACCTACGCCGGCATGGCGCACCCGGCGATCATCAACTACTTCAAGGACTTGGGTGTGACGGCCGTCGAGCTGCTGCCGGTCCACCAGTTCCTCCAGGATGATCGTCTGCGCCAGCTGGACCTGCGCAACTACTGGGGCTATAACACCTTCGGCTTCTTCGCTCCGCATGCGGACTACGCCTACGCCAAGAAGCCAGGCGAGGCAGTGGCTGAGTTCAAGGCTATGGTTCGCGCTTACCACGAGGCAGGGATTGAGATCATCCTCGATGTCGTCTACAACCACACCGCCGAAGGCAACCACATGGGGCCAACCATTGCCTTCCGCGGTATTGATAACCATGCCTACTACCGCTTGGTCGATGACAATCCCGAGCACTACATGGACTACACCGGCACCGGTAACTCCCTCAATGTCCGCCACCCGCACTCCCTCCAGCTGATTATGGATTCGCTGCGTTATTGGGTGACGGAGATGCGCGTGGATGGCTTCCGTTTCGATCTCGCGTCTACTCTGGCGCGCGAGCTGGATGACGTCGACAAGCTCGCCACCTTCTTCGATCTGGTGCAGCAGGACCCGGTGGTCTCCAAGGTCAAGCTCATCGCCGAGCCCTGGGACGTGGGCCATAACGGCTACCAGGTTGGTAACTTCCCGCCCATTTGGAGCGAATGGAACGGTAAGTACCGCGATACCGTCCGTGATTTCTGGCGCGGGGAACCGTCGAAGATGGGTGAGTTTGCCTCACGCTTGACCGGCTCTTCCGACTTGTATGCCAACAACGGCCGCCGCCCCACCGCATCCATTAACTTCATCACCGCTCACGACGGCTTCACGCTGCGTGATTTGGTGTCCTACAACGAAAAGCACAATGCGGACAACGGGGAGGACAACCGCGACGGTGAATCCCACAACCGCTCGTGGAACCACGGCGTGGAGGGCCCGACTGACGACGAAGAAATTAAGAAGCTTCGCCGCCGCCAGGTCCGCAACTTCCTCACTACCCTTCTGCTCTCCCAGGGCACCCCGATGCTGTGTCACGGCGATGAACTAGGCCGCACCCAGGGCGGCAACAACAACGTGTACTGCCAGGACAACGAGATTTCCTGGATCGATTGGTCGATGTTGGAGCAGGAAAAGAACATCGCCATGCACGGTTTTACTAAGCGCCTGATTAACATCCGCAAGAACCACCCGGTGTTCCGTCGCCAGCGTTTCTTGGCCGGTGGCCCCTTTGGTTCTGAGGTGAAAGACCGCGATATTGCATGGCTCGTGCCCTCCGGCAAGCTGATGACCTCTGAGGACTGGGATTTTGAATTCGGCAAGGCCCTCATGGTCTACCTCAATGGCAACGCCATCACGGAAACGACGGCCCGCGGCGAACGCATCACGGATGATTCCTTCATCATGATTTTCAACGCCCACCACGAGGACATTGAGTTCACCCTGCCGAAGAAGGACTTGGGCGCTAGCTGGCGGCTCATCGTCGATACTTCTGATTCCGGCGGATACCCGGACGAGGAAAAGCTGATCTCTGCCGAAGGAACCATCATGGTGCAGCCGCGCTCCACGCTGATTTTGCGCCAGACCGAGCCCCCAGTCTTCGACGACAACGACGAACCTGCATAATCGGTTGCTTCGGCAAGAAGCAGCTGAAGCTTTGGCTACTTCTTCACCGCTTGCTCTCCACCACCAACACCATGCTTTGAAAGGAATCCGTGTCCTACACTGCCCACGGTGCCGTCATTGATGTCACCGCCGAAGCCCTTGTCTTCCGCCGCTCTTTGCTTGCTTCTTCCCTCGGCGCACCAGCCCACGAGAGTCTCTCCCTCGCTGGAGCCACGGGCGTGGAATGCACGGAGCCGACGGCAACGAGTTTTGGGCAGGTCATCGTTCACGGCACTAGCGGTGCCGAAGGTGGTGTTGGTGACACGGTCATCCGTTTTGCACCCGGCCAGGATGCCACGGCTTTCGCGCAGGCGGTGGAGGCTGCCTTGCGCGGCGAAGCACCGGCCGCCAGCACTCGTGTTCAGGGATTGAACTTCACCGCCGTCGATGTGGAAACGGCCAATGACAACTGGGGTTCGGTGTGCCAGATCGGCGCGGTCCGCTTCCGCGATGGCAAAGAGACCGAGTCCCGTACGTGGTTGTGCACTCCCCCGCCGGGCCTAGAGCACTTCGACGACGTCAACATCAGTATCCACGGCATCACGCCAGATGACGTCGCAGATGCTTCGCCCTTTGCGGATGCTGCTGCCGAGCTCTTCGACTTCCTCGGCTCTGACACGATGGTGGCCCACAACGCACAGTTCGATTCCACGGCCTTGCGCAGCGGCCTTAAGAAATCTGCGGCGCCAGTTCCGGAGATTCGCTTGGCGTGCTCGCTGGCCCTGGCTCGCGATGCCTCCCGCGCCGGCGTCATCGACGTGGCCAACCATAAGCTTCCGACCGTCGCCTCCTGTATCGGGGCCGAGGACTTCCACCACCACGAAGCCACAGCGGATGCCCGGGCAGCCGGCGAAATTGTTAGCGCCCTGGCTCAGCGCTTTGGTCACTCTGGTTCCATCGAGGACTTGTTCACCATCCGTGACTTTGCCCTGGGCACCTTGAGCGAGGAGTCCGTCATCCCAGTTCTGCGCGCTAACACTGCTCCGCTGTCTGCAGCGGACTTAGGCGCAGGCACGGATTTCCGCGACAAGACGCGCATGGCCGGAACGACCTCGGGTGCGAAAAAGAAGAGCTCCGGGTCCGCACAGCGCCGCGGGCCGGCCCCATGGCAGTCCGTATCCACGCCAGACACCATCCCGGATCCGAACCCCGACGCCGATCCAGAAGGCGCATTGTTTGGCCAGAATGTCACCCTCACTGGTGACTTCGAACCTTTTGATAAAGGTCTGTTGTGGTCCAAGATTGCTGAGCGCGGTGGAAAGGTGGGCAAGAACGTCACGAAGAAGACCACCATCCTCGTCGTAGGCCAGTGGGCCACCAAGACATCGAAGGAAAAGCGCGCCGAAGAGCTACAAGGCAAGGGCCAGGATATTGAGATCTGGCAGACAGACAAGCTCCTCGAGGAGCTTCAACTCGATGAAGCACCTCCGTTTTAACCCGCGATTGGCCTCAAGGCATCCGCGATAAGCCCCAATACAAAGGAATTCTCCTCTTCGCTGGGAACCGGTGGGCGTGGAGCGCAGTCCAATAAGCATAAGGAATCTGCACCTGCCCAACCGTTACGGAGATAAATCCTTATGACCATCGCGCTATCCACTTCCCTCCACGTCGATCGCCTTCTCCCCTCGCTCTGCCCGAGCGAAGAGCTGACCGGAAATAAGCTGTGTGATGATGGTTTTGGGGACTCACCTGCTAGCCTCCAGCTATCGCGCACGCTATCGATGTCCATAGTGCGCGGCACGGGTACGGAGGCCAAGCGTGTGAGCCAGCGCGCTCTGGATGATATGGGCTTGACCGTACGCCAGGCATGGGATTCCGCAGCGTTGAATCTGCAGCGGCGAGCGTTGACGGAGCAGGGACTGCGATTCTTCACCCGCCCTGCCGAACTGGGCTTCATGGGGGCCGAGGCAGGTCTCGAGGTGCGAGCTCATCGCTGCACGATATCGTCCTGGTTGGCCCATCCGCAGGCTTTCGTTATCCTAGACAATCATCTTCAGAGGCTCAGCCAGGCTCGAAGTATCACGTACCTCGTGCCTGATGCGCACACTCTTTATGCGTTGTTCAACGTATCCCCGCATCGCGCCACAGAGTTAGCGTGGCGCGCTGCTGAATTGCGCCCGCGCCATCGAGCCCCGCTCAGCATGCAACCGCTAGTATTAGCTAACGGCTTCCCATTGGAGGTGTAGACGCACCCCCGCGCTTTTCCGCCGTGGCCGAAAGGAGTCACGTTTCACGATGGCTGAATCATCCATGTCCCGCTTGAGCAACCAGTACCATTCCTGGGTGCACGCGCATCCCACTGCGGCGCAGGACTTCCGCGATGCCATCGAGGACTTGCTTAACGACGCCGGAATTATCTTCGACCGCGTAGCTACCCGCGTCAAGCTTTGGCCGTCCCTGAAGGCCAAAGCAAAGAAGCGTCGCAGCAACGGCGAGCTCATGTACCCCACTCCGTGGGAGGATATCCACGATGTCTTGGGCGTGCGGATTACCGTCTTCCACTCCACGGTTATTCCGGAGGCCCTCGAAGTTCTGGGAGAAACCTTCACCGTGCTTCGCTCGGTGGACAAGGCAGCAGAAACGCGGATTTCCGGCGGCTTTGGCTATGGCTCACACCACCTAGTGCTCAAGGTCTCTGAAGATAGTGCCGCTGCCCTTGAGGAACTTGAAGCCTATGTTGGCTGGACCTTTGAGATTCAAATCCGCACTGTGCTGCAGCACGCCTGGGCGGAATTTGAGCACGATATCCGGTACAAGCAGGGACCAAACCCGCCATCCCCACAGGTGGATCGCCTTTTCACGCTCGCTGCGGGCCTCATTGAGTTGGCGGACCAGCAGTTCGATGAGATTGCGGCGCTTAAGGCCCCCAGCTCCGAGGCGGACGATGACGTGGAAATCACGGCAGAGACCCTCCCCGGCGTCCTCGCCATCATTCTGGGTAACCGCTTTCCGCGTTCACGCTCGGAGCACTACCGCTTCCTGGCGGAGCTTTTAGAAAACAACGGCATCAATCGTCTAAGCCAGCTCAAGCAGCTCCTCGATGAAGACGCCATCGCCCACGTGCATGACGCCATGCGCTACCGCTTCCGCCCGGGCCAAGTCAGGCTTATCGACGATTTGCTGCTCAACAAGTTCGGTGCCCAGCACATCGAGGCCACCGCCCAAGCCGGCGACCGCAAGGATCGCAAGCGTCGCCTGAACGCGCGCCTGAAGGCCTTAAAAAACTTCCGGAATAATTAGCGGAATCCGCCGCGGAACTTGTCCATCTGCCGGCGCTCCTTCTTCGTGGGGCGGCCGGCACCGCGCGGGCGAACCGGAACCGAGGGTAAAAACTCCTTCGGCGGTGGCGGCGGTGCGTGGTCGATGTAGCAGGTCCGCGCGATGGGAGCGCCCACGCGCTTGGACACGGTGGCGAGCACCTCGAGATCATGTTCGTGGTGGTTGCGCCACACGCGCACGCGGTCGCCGGGGACAACCTGCTGTGCGGGCTTGGTGGCGTTGCCGTTAAGCTTGACGTGCCCGGCGCGCACCGCTGTGGCAGCTTCTGACCGAGTCTTGAACATGCGCACGGACCAGACCCAGGCGTCAATGCGGACGGGCCGCCCGTCGGGCTGATTCACCATAGGCGCTTAAAGGTTGTGGTTTTCGTTGACGATCTTCTGGATCTTGACCCAGTTGTACACGCCACCCACCACGGCGACGATGAGGCCAATGGCCATACAGGTCCAGAAACCAGTCAATGCCCAACCCAGGAGGATGCCGCCGGCGACGCCTCCCACGACACACACAGCGCCGTTGCGTGCGTGGGTGCGTACGGCTTGTTTGCGTTGCTCAATGGGATTGTTGGGGCGTCGCTGCATAGTCATGGGGCTTATTTTACATGGCCAGAAGCCCGCAACCTTAAAGCTCCACCCAGGCTGTTCCGGCTTCCTTCGGCTTTACCCCACCCTGAGTCAGTGCCGCGAGCGTTGCAGCGAGTTTCTCCTCACCGCCGGGCTCAACGGACACGGTGAAAGTCACTGCCTGGCCATAAGCGGTATCCACCATGTCGACGCCGCGGTTGCGCAGCTCCGCTTCCAGCCGGCCGGCCTCCGCGTGGGAAACCTCGACAGTATAGAGCTCGCGCAAGGCGCGCGTAACATGCTCAACCTGCTCCATCGTCTCGCTCACGGCGCCGCCATAAGCGTGAACGAGCCCGCCCGCGCCCAACTTGATACCGCCGAAATAGCGCACGACCACCGCACAAATATCAAGCAGCCCCGAGCCTTTCAAAACATCAAGCATCGGTTTACCGGCGGTGCCGGAAGGCTCGCCATCATCGGAGGAGCGCTCCACTGGATTCGAGCCATCGACGTGGTAGATATACGCCGAGCAGTGGTGGCGGGCGTCGGGAAAGCGGTCGCGGGCGGCGTCGATAAGCGCGCGTGCTTCCGCCTCATTCGTGGCGCGGCCGATGAGGGTGATAAACCGCGAGCGTTTGATCTCAATCTCGTGCTCGACGACGTCACCTG
The DNA here is from genome assembly GCF_001811845.1 of Corynebacterium sp. HMSC062E11. Classification (NCBI taxonomy): domain Bacteria; kingdom Bacillati; phylum Actinomycetota; class Actinomycetes; order Mycobacteriales; family Corynebacteriaceae; genus Corynebacterium; species Corynebacterium sp. HMSC062E11. Next base: position 281,934 of record NZ_KV806774.1, on the reverse strand, counting down.
CGACCGGGCGTTGATAACTCTCCAGCATTACGCGACGAGGAAGTCGTACTCAGGGGTGCCCGGCTTAAGCTGCTGGCAATTCAGCTTCGACTTCTCCATGCGCTCCAGCAGACCATCGATGCCCGCTGCGCTGCCCAGTTCGATGCCTACCAGCGCGGCGCCGGTCTCGCGGTTATTGCGCTTGAGGTACTCGAACAACGTGATGTCATCTTCAGGGCCGAGTACATCCTGCAGGAAGTGGCGCAGCTGGCCTGGCTCCTGCGGGAAGTTCACCAAGAAGTAGTGTTTGAGGCCGCGGTGCACTAGGGAGCGCTCCATGATTTCGGCGTAGCGCAGCACGTCATTGTTGCCGCCGGAGATAACGCAGACCACCGTTGAGCCCGGCTGCAGGTTAAGCGTGCGCAGACCGGTCACGCTCAGCGCGCCGGCGGGCTCGGCGATGATGCCTTCGTTCTGGTACAGCGCCAACTGCTCAGTGCACACGGCGCCTTCGGAGACGACATCCCAGTGCAAGCGTCCTTGATTGGCCTCCAGGATTTTGAAGGGCAGCTCACCGATGCGCTTGACTGCAGCTCCATCGACGAAAGGATCGACGGTGTCGAGCGTTACCGGCTCGCCGGCAGCGAACGCAGCGCTGAGCGACGCCGCCCCGGCCGGCTCAATGCCAACTACCGCGGTGCGGGGGGCCATGTCAGCGAGGTAGGAGGTGATGCCGGAGATCAGGCCGCCGCCGCCCACGGGGACAACCACGGTGTCGAGGGATTTACCAATGGACGAGAGTTGGGACACGATTTCCGCGGCGACGGTTCCCTGGCCGGTAACGGTATCGCGTGCGTCGAAAGGCTCGATAAAGAAGGCACCGCGCTCCGCAGCATCCGCGTGTGCGGCGGCTGCTGCTTCATCGAAATTGGCGCCGGTGACCACGAGTTCCACGACGTCACCGCCATGGACCAGGATGCGGTCGCGCTTTTGCTTCGGGGTCGGCTCCGGCACGAAGATCTTGCCGTGGATCCCCATGGTGCGGCAGGCATAAGCCACGCCTTGGGCGTGATTGCCGGCAGAGGCGGTGACAATCCCCTGCTTCCGCTGCTCTTGGCTTAAGTTCGACATGCCGTACAGAGCGCCGCGAATCTTGTAGGAGCGCACGTCCTGCAGATCTTCGCGCTTTAAGTACACCTCATAGCTGGTTTCTTGGGACAGGCGCGGGCAATACTGCAGCGGAGTCGGGGCAATCTCCGAGCTAATTCGCGATTGTGCCAGTTGGATATCAGAGGCGTGGATTGGCTCGAAGTCTTGCGGGGTGCTTGTCATGGTGGCTCATTTTAGCGCCCCAGCTTTCTCCCGTCGCACATTACCTAGCATTCGACCGATTCACCGAACGTTTACCTAGATATCGTTTGTTTGCAACGCTGCGTTCCCCAAAAGCACCATGGGTGCAACGTACGGTGGTTCGGAAACTTTTTCGTTCCGCTTCAAGGAGTCTTTCTCAATGTCTCGCTCTTTCTCCCGCCGCGCTCTCGCGCTGTGTGCTGCGACCGCGACTAGCCTTAGCCTGACCGTGCCGGCATCCTCGGCCGCGATTGTGGACAACGTCATCGGGCATTCCGCCGCTGACGCCAGCCTCAAGGTGACGCCGATCGGCACCTATGAGTCCGGCGTGTACGCAGAATCGGCCGCGGAAATCGTGGCCTTCCACCCAGCCTCCAAGCGCATCCTTACGGTTAACGCGCACGCGGGCCAGATCGACGTCCTCGACGCCGCTGACCCGGCCAAGCCCACCTTGCTCGGCTCGATTTCTGCCGGTGAAGGCAAGGAAATCAACTCCGTAGCCGTGCGCCCTGATGGCCTAGCTGTGGCCGCCGTCCAGCAGGCGGACAAGACCGAGAACGGCGAGGCGCTCTTCTTCAACGCTGCGGCCGAGGACCTGGCCGCCGCCGAGCTGGGGCGCGTGGCGGTGGGGGCTTTGCCGGATAACGTCCACCTCACCGCGGACGGAAGCTACGCTCTCGTGGCCAACGAGGGCGAGCCGTCGAACGAGCTCAACGCCGAGGGCACCGATTACGTCGCCGACCCAGAAGGTTCCGTCTCCGTTATCAAGCTGCCGGCGGGAGTTGCGGCGCCGGCTCAGGCGGATGCCCGCATCGCTGATTTCACGGCTTTCGACGGCAAGCCACTGCCTGAGGGGGTGCGCGTCTTTGGTCCCTCCGGGCACGAGGCGAAGCCCTCCATTGACTTCGAACCGGAGTACATCTCCTCCCAGGCGGGCAAGGCATACGTGACACTGCAGGAGGCCAATGCCATTGGGGTCATCGATATTGAATCCGCCACCGTGGAGAAGATCCTGCCGGCTCACATTGCGGATCACTCGCAGGTGCCGCTCGACTCCTCCAACAAGGATGATTCGGCTGAGCTGCGCACCATCCCGGTCAAGGGGCTGTCCATGCCGGATTCCATCGGCGCTTTCACCGCCGGTGGCCAGACCTACTTTGCTACCGCGAACGAAGGCGATGCCCGCGAGTGGGGTGTCAAGGAAAAGGACGGTGGTTCCGGCGTCTACACCGATGAAGTCGAGCTCAAGGACCTCATCGAGGACGGCAAGGTGTGCGAGGGCGCGCTGGGCGACGTCTCTGCGGAAGACCTCGCCGATAAGAAACAGGCCGGCAACCTGAAGCTGAGTACTGCTTCCGGCTGGAATGAAGAGAAGGGCTGCTTCGATGAACTCTATGCCTACGGCTCCCGGTCTTTTAGCATCTACGATGCCAACGGCACGGTCGTCTTCGACTCCGGTAGCGATTTTGAAAAGATCACCGCTGAGCTGAATGAACCGGGTGTGTTCCACCACAACGCCGATAACGAAGCGGCCGAGTTTGATGACCGCTCTGACAACAAGGGCCCTGAACCGGAGGCCCTGACAATCGGCAAGGTTGGGGATCGCACCTATGCTTTCGTTGGCGCCGAGCGCGTCGGCGGCGTTTTCGTCTATGACGTCACTGACCCGGCCAATGCCTCCTTCGTCACCTATGTCAACAATCGCGACTTCTCCACCGATGAGTTCGCCGCTGCCGGTGACTTGGGCCCGGAGGGCTTCACTTTCGTCGACAAGGCCAACTCCCCCAACGGCGAGCACCTGCTCATCGTGGGCAACGAAGTCTCCGGAACCACCACCATCTACTCCGTTGAAGATGTGCTCGACGACGAAGACGCTGCCGACAACAAGGACGACGAGGGCAAGAATAACCACAGCTCCCACTCATCCACCGCGGGCATCATCGCCGGTTCTGTCATCGGAGTCATCGCCGCGGTGGCTGCCGCGGTAGGCCTGCTGAACACTCCGGGTATCCGCGAAACCGTCCTCAGCCTTGCACCGGCGCCGCTGCGTGAGCAGCTGGAGAAGTTCCTGTAATCCCTACTTTTCCTCGGGGCGGGCTGCTACATTGAAGTGGGCTTAGGACAAGCTAGCCCCCTTTTTTCTCACACCCCCTTCGCACCTTCTTTCAAGGAGAATTCCTGATTATGCGCCTTTCCACCTCCCTTATCGCAGTGTGCGCGACGACGATGGCCCTGGTCACTCCGTTGGCCACAGCCGCAGAATCTGCTGAGAGCAGCCAGTCCTCCGCTTCCTCCCAGAGCCAAAGCTCTAGTGGCGGAAGCTCTCAGGGCCCCAACGGTGGAAGCTCGATGAACGTCGGTCACATCGACACCTCCGATCTCTCCAAGGAATGTGCGGACGCTGTGCACAAGGCGCGTGAGGAGCACGAAAAGGCGGTTGCCGATGGCACCGCGGGTTCTTCCTTCATGGGGCCGCAGGAGCTGGGGCTCGGCATCCTTAACGGTTATGGTTCCTCTGGCATGCCAGCAGAGCCAGACTGCGTCCAAGCGGAAAAGGACGCCGAGTTGGAGAAGGAATGGGACGAGATGCCCGAATGGGTACAGTCCGCCCGCCCCAATGACACAGCCGAAGAGGTCTTTGCGTGGGTCGGCGGCATTATCGCTCTGGTCGCCGTCGCTATTAATGCGCTGACCGTGGTCGCACAATTCGACCCATCCGTTCTCGATGGTCTGCGCGCCTTCCTGAAGAGCCAGGGCTTCCACTGGGATAACTCCCAGAAGAAGGAAGGCGAGAAAGCGGCTGCGAAGTAACCGCCTCCCCACCAAAAATTAAACGCGCGAACCGAGCAGGTTCGCGCGTTTATTTAGTTTGCTCACTGGTTCATGGCCGCTCGCTGATTAGAACAGCTCCTCGGTGGCAATCTGCGCACCCTCCACGAGGGACTCCAGCTTGGCCCACGCGATCTGGTGGTGCAGACGGCCGCCGAGACCACAGTCCGTCGATGCGATCACGTTTTCTGGGCCGACCAGTTCAGCGAACTGGATGATGCGGTCTGCTACCAAGCGTGGGTGCTCCACAGCATTGGTGGAGTGAGAAACCACACCCGGGTAAATGACGGTGCCCTCCGGCAACTTGTGGTCCTTCCACACGCGCCACTCGTGGGCGTGACGCGGCGAGGCACCCTCGAAGGAGAATCCGCCGACCTTGGCCTGCAGGATCTCCTCAATGATGTCCTCGAACGGAATATCCGTCACGTGCGGGCCATGCCAGGAACCCCAGCAGATGTGCAGACGAGTCTGCTCACGCGGGATGTCCTTGATGGACTCGTTGAGGATCTCAATGCGCTCGCGTAGGAAGGCCTGGAAGTCCGCGACCGTCGGCTCCGGGACCACGGAGTCCCAGGCTTCAGCCAGGTCCGGGGCGTCGAACTGCACGGTCAAGCCAGCATCCGTGATGGCCTTGTACTCCACCTTGAGCGCTTCACCGCAGGCACGCACGAGATCGGTCTCATCCTCGTAGTACTTGTTAGGCAAGCGCGCCGCAGCACCCGGGGACAGGGCGGCGACGAAACCTTCGGTGCCCTCTGGCAGGGCGTCGGCAAGCAGCTTCACGTCTGCCTCGACTTGTTCCTGGCCAATGTAGGTAACCGGGCCGGTGAACTCCGGGTTGGCCACCTTCTTGCGGCCGGTAAAGATTCCCGAATCCGGGTCGTTGTAGGCCTCGGCGAAAAGGGCGCGGTCGCGGCGATCCTTCATCGACGAAAGGCGAATCTTGCCCGGCTCGGAACGAATCTTGTCACCGATTTCCCAGCGGTCCTTGTCCGTCATGGTCAGACCACCCAGGCGGGTAAAGGAGTAGTTCCACCACGCGCCGTAGTCCACGGCGCCGGAGGTGATGTGGCCGTATTCGCCCTCGTTAATGATGTCGATGCCGAGATCGACTTGGCGCTTAACGACGTCTGCGACCGAGCGTTCCAGAATCTCGTGGAACTTCTCATCGGAGATGGTGCCTGCGGAGCGCTCGAGGTTAGCTTCCAGCAGCTCCTTCGTGCGCGGCAGCGAGCCAACGTGGGTGGTGCGGATCTTATTGACCATGAGGAAACGGTCTCCCTTTCAACTAGACTGTGCTGTCTAGCGTAACCCACGGGCGAGGCGCAGCCCGCTTCATTCTGTACTTTTATTCAGCACCCGAACGAAGCATGCTGTCTCAGCCCAGGATGCCGGCGCCCATCGTCGCCTTGAGATCACCCATGAGGTTGCTGGAGCGCTCCACACGCAAATGCTCACCAAGGACCATCATGGTGGACTCTTCGCCGTCGACAAGCGTGAGGTACACATCCGACTCGCCCTTGTTGTTGACCAGGACCTGCTTGAGGCGCGCAATGTTGTCCATCGTGCACTGATCCGTGCGCATGGTCAGGCGCAGCGGCAGGCCGGCACCGTTGCCGGGACCAAGATCGGGGATGCGGATATCGGAGCAGAACAGGGACATGCGCTCATCGCGGATCTTCACCTGCACCTTGGCCAGGATGATGTTATCTTCCGCGATCTGCGCGGCCACCAACGAATACACCTGGTTAAACACGAGGATGTCTACCTGTGCACCGTTGTGGTCCTCCATGCTGACGATGGCCCAGGGCGAGCCATCACGCTTGGAAAAGCGCCTGTCAACGCCCGAGATAATGCCGCCAATCACCAGCTCTTGGCCATTGCCCACCTCACCGTTGAGGATCTTCGTAATCGGGGTATCGGTCTGCGCGTTGAGGGCTTCTTCGAATCCGTCGAGCGGGTGGCCGGAGACATACAGGCCCAGCATTTCCCTCTCCAGGGCCAGCTCGTGCTTGCGGTCCCAGTTCTCGTCCGGAATATCGATGGCGAAGGCGGAAGCGGACTCGCCTTGCCCTTCCTCCCCACCAAAGCCGGCGAAGAGATCGAATTGACCCTTGTCGGCTGCCTTCTTCGTCGTCTGCACCGAATCCACGGCATCTTCGTGGATGAGCATGAGTCCCTTGCGCGGATGCCCCAAAGAATCGAAGGCACCGGCCTTGATCAGGGATTCGGTGACGCGCTTCGAACAGGCCGCCAGCTCGATTTTGTCCAGGTAGTCGGAGAAGGACGCATAGGCGCCTTTCTCCCGCCTAGTCTTCACGATGGAATCCACCACGTCCCCACCAACGTTGCGGATAGCGCCCATGCCGAAGCGGATATCATCGCCCACGGCCTGGAAAGTCTCCACCGATTCATTGACATCCGGGGAGAGCACGCGGATGCCCAGGTGGCGGCAGTCGGCCAGGTAGATGGCGGACTTATCCTTTTTGTCACCCACCGAGGTCAACAGCGCAGCCATGTACTCCGGCGCATAGTAGGCCTTGAGATAGGCCGTCCAGAAGGACACCAAGCCGTAGCCTGCGGCGTGGGACTTGTTAAACGCGTAGGAGGCGAAGGGCTCGATGGTGCCCCACAGAGCGTCCATCGCTTCCTTGGAGTAGCCGTTGTCCTTCATGCCGCCCCAGAACTTGTCGTACTGTTGCGCCAAGACTTCGGGCTTCTTCTTACCCATGGCCTTACGGAAGCCGTCTGCCTCGCCGGCGGTGTAGTTTGCCACCTTCTGCGAGATACGCATGATCTGCTCCTGGTACACGATGAGACCGTACGTCTCATCGAGGATTTCCTTGAGCGGCTCCTCCAGCTCGGGGTGGATCGGAGTGATTTCCTTGCGCCCATTCTTGCGGTCCGCGTAATCCCAGTGCGCGTTCACGCCCATCGGGCCCGGGCGGTAGAGCGCCAGCGAGGCCACGATGTCCTTAAAACCAGTCGGTTTCATGCGCTTGAGCAGCTCCTGCATGCCGCCCGAGTCCAGCTGGAACACGCCCAGGGTATCGCCGCGCGAGAGCAGGTCATAGACCTTCGAGGCTTTCGGGTCGTCGGCGTGAAGGTCTTCGAGGTGGACTTCCTCGCCACGGTTTTTCTTGATGTTCTCCAGGCAGTCACCAATCACGGTGAGGTTGCGCAGGCCCAGGAAGTCCATCTTCAGCAGCCCGATGGCCTCGCAGGCCGGGTAGTCCCAGCCGGTGATGTAGGCGCCGTCGGCTGGGCGCTTCCACATCGGAATGTGGTCCATGAGGCGCACCGAAGCCATAATCACGGCACACGCGTGCACGCCGGCTTGGCGGACCACGCCCTCAAGACCACGGGCGGTCTCGTAGATCTTCTTGACGTCCGGGTCGGTCTCAATCATCTGCCGGACCTCGGCCGCCTCCGAATAGCGCTCGTGCTCCGGGTCCATGATGCCGGCGAGCGGGATGTCCTTGGCCATGATGGCCGGTGGCAGAGCGCCGTTAATGCGGTCGGCCATCTGGAAGCCGGGCTGGCCAAAGTGGACCTTCGCGGAGTCCTTAATAGCCTGCTTCGTCTTCACGGTGCCGAAGGTGATCACCTGCGCCACCTTGTCCTCGCCCCACCTCTCGGCGGCGTAGGTAATCATCTCGCCGCGGCGGCGATCATCGAAGTCGATATCGATATCCGGCGCGGAGGGGCGCTCCGGGTTCAAGAATCGCTCGAAGAGGAGATCGTGCTCGATGGGGTCAATGTTGGTAATCGTCAGCGCGTAGGCCACGAGTGCACCGGCCGCCGAACCACGTCCCGGACCAACGCGAATGCCGATGGACCGCGCGTGCTTGATGAGCTCGGCCACGATGAGGAAGTAGGAAGGGTAGCCCTTCATATCGATGACGCTGATCTCGTATTCAGCACGGTCGATGTACTCCTGCGGAACATCTCCACCGGGGAAGCGATCCTTGAGTCCTTCCATAACCTCATGGGTCAGCCAGGAGGTTGGGGTGTGGCCTTCGGGGACGTCGGCAATCGGCATGCGGTCGTGGGTATGTTCCTCCCAGATCTTGCCGTAGTCTTGCACGCGCTCCGCAATCCACAGAGTATTATCGCAAGCCTCCGGCACCATATGATCCCACAGCTCACGCATCTGGGCGGCAGATTTGATGTAATAGCCGGTGCCGTCGAACTTGAAGCGGTCCGGATCCATAAAGGTCTTGCCGGTTTGCACACAGAGCATCGCCTCGTGCGCGGGGGCTTGGGTTTCCAGCACGTAGTGGCAGTCATTGGTCACCAGCGGCGGCAGGTCCAGCTTGCGGCCGATCTCCAACAGGCCATCGCGCGTGCGCTTCTCGATGTCCAGCCCATGGTCCATGAGCTCCAAGAAGAAGTTGTCCTTGCCATAGATGTCTTGCCACATAGCGGCCGCCTCTAGCGCCTCATTGAACTGGCCCAGGCGCAGGCGGGTCTGCACGTCACCCGACGGGCAGCCGGTGGTGGCGATGATGCCCTCGGCGTGCTCGGCAATCAGCTCCGCGTCCATGCGCGGCCACTTGCCCAATTGGCCTTCATAGGAGGCCAGGGAGGACAGCGTGAACAGATTGCGCAGGCCGGTCTCATTTTCCGCCAGCATGGTCTGGTGCAGGTAGGCACCGGAAGCGGAGACGTCATCGCGCTTCTGATCCGGGGTTCCCCACAGCACGCGCTTCTTGTTGAAGCGTGACTCGGGCGCGAGATAGGCCTCGATGCCGATGATGGGCTTCACCCCGGCGCTCGTCATCCTTTGGTAGAAGGCGTTGGAGCCATACATGTTGCCGTGGTCTGTCATGCCGACGGCAGGCATTCCTTGGCGAACCACCTCATCCGCCAACATATCCACCTTGGCCATGCCATCCAGCATGGAGAACTCGGTGTGGTTGTGCAGGTGGACGAAGGAGGAGTTTTTGGCCATGCGGCTCATCTTAGCGGGGACGTCAAACTTCGCTCGTACGTCCTCGTTAAGGTACATTTTCTTAAATGTTCTACACCATTGCTGCCTATCTCATGTGGGGTTTCTTCCCGGCGTTTTTCCCGCTGCTGCGCCCCGCCAGCCCTTTCGAGATCTTGGCCCACCGCATCGTGTGGACCGCGGTTCTTGTCACCGCAATGCTCTTGGTAACCGGCGGCTGGCGCGAGTTACGCGCGTTCAGCTTGCGCACCTGGGGGTGGATGCTCGCCTGCGGCGTGGCCATCACCATCAACTGGGGAACCTACGTCATCGCCATCAACAGCGACCACGTGGCCGATGCCGCACTTGGCTACTTCATCAACCCGCTCGTCTCCGTGGCCCTAGGAATCATCTTCCTCAAGGAAAAGCTGACGAAGGCGCAGGTGGCGTCGGTCAGCATCGCCTTCATCGCCGTGTTGTGGCTAACCTTCATGACCGGTCAGGCCCCCTACTACTCACTGGCCCTAGCCTTCAGCTTCGGTATCTACGGCCTGCTTAAAAAGCGCATCACGGTCTCCTCCATGGGGTCGGTCGCCGCGGAAACGATTGTCATGCTCCCCTTCGCGCTCATCTATCTGGGCTACCTGCAGGCACAGGGCGAATCCACCTTCACTACCGAAGGCCCCGGGCACATCGCGCTGCTGATTACCTCCGGCCTCGTCACCGCCCTACCGCTGCTGTGTTTCGCGCAGGGTGCTAAGCACCTGCGCCTGTCTACCCTCGGCATGCTGCAGTACATGACCCCCATCATGCAGATGCTGTGGGCGCTGTTCGTGACCCAGGAGCACATGTCCACCGAACGCTGGATTGGCTTTGCCATCATCTGGGTTGCGGTGATCATCTACCTTGCAGACTTGGTGCGCATGGGCCGCGCTTCTCGACGCCGCGCCCGCCTCCACCCCGCCGACGCATCACGCGCCACCGCAGAGGGCTAGCGGCGCTTCAGCTCCTCGCGCGCTTGCTTAGCCTGGGCGCGCCGGGCGGATTCCTCGCGCGCGTTCAGCGCCCACCGCGGCATGAGGACGGCCATGGCGATGCAGTAGATGGCCACCACGATGAGAATGCCGAGGGCGAGCTTGTCCGCACCCCAGATCCCTTGCGCGATGGCAGCCCCAGAGGCGATGAAAGCGCCCGCCCACATCAAGAGGTAAGCAAAGCGGTAGTTCGGCGGCCACGTAGAGGTGTTCGGAAACAAGCGCATGTCTTCTCCTTGACTGTTTTAGCGGTTCTCGTTCTGTCCGACGTTAGCGGGCGGGCGCACGCCGAAGGATCCCCAGGCGGCATCGTCGGGGGCAACCTCCACGGTATCGACCCGCGGGTCGGAGGCGAGTGCGCGCAGTTGGGTGCCCGCAGAATAGACCACCACCGCATCAACGTGCGTGGGGACTTCCTCGCCCATGCCATTGGCTTGCGCAGCCACGCGGGCGAACACCGCCTCGATGACGTCGGCGCGCTCGGCCCCTGCGACGGGTTCGGGAACAGCGATGGGGGCAGCCAAGCCGATCACGATGGCATCCATGCGCTGGATTGGTTGCAGGGCCTCAGAGACGTCGTGTGGACTCAGCGGCTTATTAAAACCCACCAGCGCATAGGCTGGCTTATCCGCCTGCGCCAGCGAGGCCTCCGCGCGCTCGCGGTATTCGGCGGCAGTCTCGGTTCCATCCGGGCCCAGCTGGTCTCCCTGCAACGCCGAGCGAGGCTGCGTGCCAAGCAGACCGAAAAGGACAATCACCACCAGCGCCAACACGGCCAGCAGCACCAGTGCCGCGGCACGGCGGCGCCGATAGATGCGCTGGCGCGTGCTCCGCTGCGGGCTCATCCGCGCAATACCTCCACGGCGTGCTTGAGATCGTCCGGGTAGGGTGCGGTGCATTCGAACCACTTGCCGGTGCCCGGGTGAGTAAAACCGAGCTCGACCGCGTGCAACCACTGGCGGTTAAGGCCCACGCGTTTCGCCAGGTTCGGGTCGCAACCATACATCGGGTCGCCCACGCAGGGATGCCCAGTAGCAGACATGTGCACGCGGATCTGGTGGGTGCGGCCGGTCTCCAGGTGGACTTCAAGGAGGCTGGCCTCGCGGAAGGCCTCGAGCAGCGTGTAGTGCGTCACCGCCGGCTTGCCGTCATCAATGACCCCAAACTTCCAGCCCGCGGAAGGATGACGCCCGATAGGCGCATCAATGGTGCCGACGATGGGATCGGGCAGGCCCTGGACCACGGCGTGATAGGTCTTTTTCACGGTGCGCTCGCGGAAGGCGTTCTTGAGCTGCGAGTAGGCCCGCTCACTAGCGGCGACCACCATGACGCCTGAGGTACCCACGTCGAGGCGGTGGACGATGCCCTTGCGTTCGGTAGGTCCGGCGTCGGCAAGCGTATAGCCCGCCGCCCGCAGCCCGCCGATGACGGTGGGCCCATCCCAGCCCAAAGTCGGGTGCGCGGCCACCCCCACGGGCTTGAACACGCAGATGACATCCTCGTCCGCGTAGAGGACATCCATGCCCTCCACCAGCTCTTCCTTAGGGATGAGCGGCTCCTCGGGCGCTGGCATCATGACGTCGATCCAGCCACCGGCGTTTAAGCGCTCGGACTTGCCCACGGCCGCACCGTCGATTTCCACATCACCCGCCGTGCACAGCTGGGCCACGCGGGCGCGGGAAATGCCCAGGAGCTTGGCCAAGGCGGCATCCACGCGCATGCCATCGAGACCTTCGGGCACCGGCAACCTACGGCTTTCGCGCATTACTCTCCCCCGTTTCCTTTTCTTCAGCTTTCTCGTGCATCTCCGCCCAAAACATCGCAATGATGAAGACCACGACTCCACAGGTAATGGCCGCATCCGCGATATTGAAAACAGCGAAGCTACCCACGGAGATGTAATCCACCACGTGGCCGAACCAAAACCCTGGCTCGCGCACGAGGCGGTCGATGAGGTTGCCCAGAGCACCGCCGGCGATCATCGCCAGCCCGATGGCCTGCCACTTGTCATGAATGCGCGGGGCGGCGATTGCTACACCAACAACGAAGGCGAGTTGGATAGTGGTAAACAGCCACGTCGAGCCTTCCCCTCCCATGGAGAAGGCGGCGCCGGGGTTAAAGAGAAGGTAGAAGCGGAACCAGTCACCGATTACCGGTAGGGCTTCGCCTTCCGTGAGGATGGACAGCATCAGTGCCTTCACGGCTTGGTCGACGGCGGCCACACCGAGCACCACCGCAACCATCACTCCGATATAACTCCTTACTTTCACTCGTTCCATTCTAAACAGGCTCATCCGGTAATTTGGAATGCGTGTTTCGTGTGAGAGCTCTAGCAGTCCTGTCCGCCACCGTCTTGGGAGTCAGCGGCGCGCTCGCCGGCTGTTCCTATTCCCAGCCGGCCAAGCCAGTAGAGGAGCCAGTGGGCTTAGCCCTCGATGCCCCGCGCGTCACCCTCCTAGAACCCGGTGACGACGCAAGCCGCGTTGTGGCTTATAAGGATCTCGATGCCACTCAGGAGCTGACCTATGAGGTCGCCACGGGTTTTGACCAGCAATTACGCAAGGACGGCAGCTCGGCTCCTGCACCAGCGTCCAAGGACAAGGTCACCCTTCCGCTACAGGCCTCGGTGGAGGCTGCCACCGAGAATGTTGAGGGCCAGTTGCCGGCCAGCCGCAACGCCTTCGTTACCGTGGGCAAACCTGAGGCTGACGGCGCGGACGTCTCCTCCGCCGAGGGTTTCCAGTTTGGGTGGCGCGGCACGGATAGCGGGCAAATGAACTCGCTGCGCCTTGCCGCTCCGCAGGCCGCAACCGACGAGGCCCGCAGCACTGTGGAGCGCGCCATCACCAGCCTGACCTCGCTCCCCATCGTCTTCCCGGATGAGGAAATTGGCTCCGGCGCTCAGTGGGTCGTGGAATCGCGCGTTACCGGCGAGTCCACACTGCTGCAAACCACGACCTATACCTTGGACAAGCTCGACGGGGATATCGCCACGCTCAACGTCGAGGTTGAGCAGCGGCCGTCCCTGGGCGCGCTCTCCTTCGACGGCGCTGACGCCCCCGAGGAGCTGCGGGGCAAAGAGCTCAAGGTCATGGACACCACGTCGACGTCGAAGGGCACGGTCACCGTTGATCTGACCAAACCACTTCCCACAGCCGGCGATGTCTCCGTGACTACTGCCATTTCTTATGGTGCGGACAGCTCCGATCTTCGCGTGGTGCAAACCAGCGCCACCGATATGACGTTCACCACCGACTAGTCCGCTGCGCGCCGCGCCTGCCCCGCATCAGGCAACCGCGCGCCGACCTTCGGACAGCGCAGCGCCCGCCACCCACCGGCTCTCAATCCAGTGTGGTGGCGGGCGGTGAAGCTTGAATCCCAGTCTTACTGAGCCGGGGCGTCGGCTGGGGCCTCAGCGCCTTCTGCCGGGGCGTCGGCAGGAGCTTCGGCGCCTTCAGCGGGGGCGTCGGCAGGCGCCTCTGCGCCTTCCGGTACGGAATCAGCACACATCTCCGGCACCTCTTCCGGCGGGACGATGTTGGTGACCAGGACACAGGCCCACGTCTTGGACAGCTTCCACGTGCCGCCCTCGTTGATGAACTCCACCTGGTCAGCGGTCTGCTGCTGGCCGTCCGGGGTATTGATGTGGACGGTGGCCAGCGCGGAATCCGGCACGAGGCCCGGAATGACCGGGGCAACAACCTCGAAGGTGGCACCGGACTCGGCCTGAGACTGCGACATGACGTCGAAAAGCTCCGGCGCCGTCTCACTGCCCTGGACCAGCTGGACCTTCTCTTCCTGCGGAAGGTTCGGGTCGGCGGCCTTGGTCAGGATCTCATTGAGCTGCTCCACGGTAGGCATCTCGGTGGAGGCCACCTGCGATGCGGAGGTTTCGCCCGAAGGCTTAGCGGCGGTGCTGTTCTCGGTGTCTGCATCCTCGGAAGACGAGCAGGCAGCCAGGGCAGTCGCGGCGCCCAGGGCCACAACGGCGGCGCTCAGCTTGAAGGATTTCACAAATACTCCTCACGTAGGGGATCGTGGTTTATCCCTTTTACTTTAGCGTCCACGACCGCCGCCCTGGGGTTCCCGCGCAGGTGCGTTCCTGTAGTAGCCTGCTGTCATGACTTTCGCCCTCATCGCCACCGGTGGCACCATCGCCTGCACGACGGTCCGTGACGGATCCCTGGTCCCCACCGTCAGTGGGCAACAGCTAGCCCAATTCCTCGACGCTGAAGTCGGAACACACGACATTGAGGTGGTGGAATTCCGCGCGCTGGATTCCAGCTCGATTACTTTGGCAGACCTCGATGAGCTACTGCTGTGTGTGCGCCAGCACCTTGCGCGCCCAGAGATTGATGGCGTCCTCATCACGCACGGCACCGATTCCATGGAGGAAACCGCGCTGGCGTTATCCCTCTTCGACCTCGGCGAGGGGCCCATCGTGCTCACTGGTGCGCAGCGCGCCTTCGACCACCCGGCTGGTGATGGCCCGCGCAACCTGCGCGATTCCTATGAGCTCCTGTGTTCCGGAAAGGCCGGCGTGTGGGTGCAATTCGGCGGCAAGACCATTCCCGGACGCGGCGCGCGCAAGTGGCATACTTCGCAGCTCAACGGCTTTGAGGAGCTACCGGTGGGTGACTCCGCTCTGGCGCCGTTGCCGCTCTCCCCCATGGCGCAACACCCCGTTGAAATCATCGCCGCCTACCCGGGTGCCGGCGCCGCGCTTGTCGACGCCTCCCTCAACCACGCCCATGGCCTCGTCATCGAAGCCATGGGCTCGGGGAACATGGGTGAAGAGATGGGCGCCGGGGTTGCCCGCGCGCTGCAAGCGGGTGTGCCCGTGGTGATTAGCACCCGCACGCCCTACGGAGCTACCAAGCTGGCCTATGGCGGCGCAGGTGGCGGTGCCACCTTGGGCGAGATGGGCGCGGTGGCCTCCGGCGGATTCCGAGCCGGCCAAGCCCGCATTATGCTCGCCGCGGCACTCGCTACCGACACACCGGTGGCAGAGATGTTTAGCACTGCCCCCTCCGCCACTGCTTATACCGCGGGCTAGCTATCCTCGCGTGGCGGTTCCTCCCCAGCGGTGTCAGTCACAGGGTCATCGGCCTCGGTGGCGTCGCCTGGCAGCGCCCCCTCCCATGCCAGTGAGTCCAATGGATCGGCCGGGTGGAGATCTTCATCCTCAGCCGCGAAAGAGCGCACAAACCCCGGGCCCGTAGCGCGGGTTTCAAAGCGCACGCTGACCACCCCATGTCCCGCTCCTTGAATCCAACCGTGGCCAAACTCAGGGTGAAAAACGTCCTGGGTGGCGCGCCACCTAGGACGAAGCGATTCTTCGGAGGCCGCCGTGGGGGGAACGTCCGTCGGGGCGGACGATGTTCCTGGAAGGTAATCGCTGACGCCGGTCTCATAGTCCGTGTCGGGTTGTTTGCGCACGACCTCCCGGTCGAGCTCAGGAAACAGCACGTCCTGGCGGGCTTCTTCCAAGCCCGAGTAGCTCACCCCCACCAGCCTGATGGGCCCGAGCTCCTCCGGGTAGCGCGCCAGGCTTAGCGCCTTGGCCTCGAGAACCTTCAGATCGTCGGTCGCGTACGGCAAGGTGGCCGAGCGGGATTCGATGTGGAAATCCGCCATCCGCAGCTTCACCGTCACCGTGCGCGCGCCGCGGCCGTCCTTGAGCAGGCGGGAATGCGCGCCCTGCGCCGCGCGGATTAGTGCCGCATCCACCTCCGCCGCCGTGCGAAGGTCCGTGGGGTAGGTGAACTCGGTGGAGATTTGTTTGGCAATCGCGCGCGGGGCAACCGGACGCTCATCAATCCCTTGGGCGAGCTTCCACAGCTGCACGCCCACCACGTTGCCCAGTGAGATCTCGACTTCCTTGCGGCTCATCGCCGCCAGCTGTCCGATAGTCTCCACGCCAATGGCTGCGAGCTTCTGCTGGGTGACTGGGCCCGCTCCCCAGAGCTTGCCCACCGGCAGCGGGTGGATGAGCTCATCGAAGCGCTCCTGGGGCACGATGAAAGTCCCGTCCGGTTTGGCCTCCCCTGACGCAATCTTCGCGCTTTGCTTGCCTGCACCGGCGCCGATGGAGCTGGGAAGGCCCGTCTCGGCTCGAATCACTCGGCGCAAATTCTCCGACCACTCACGGACTTCGGCGGGCGTGGCTCCGACGAGTGCGGCCGGTTCCATGAAGGCCTCGTCGATGGAGAGCTGTTCGATGACCCCCGCATGCTGCGCAATAATTCCAAATACCCGGCGCGAGGCCGCCACATACACCGCCCGGCGCGGCTGCACCACCACAGCTTTATAACCCACGAGCTGCTGCGCGCGGAACATGGGCATAGCGGAATGAGCTCCATATGCGCGGGCCTCATAGGAAGCACCGGCGACGACGCCGCGTCCGCTCGTTCCACCCACCAACACAGGCCGGCCGCGCAAGGTAGGGCGGGTGAGCTGCTCCACCGACGCAAAGAACGCGTCCATGTCGATGTGAAGAACCCAGCGCTGCATGTGCTCCAGTTTAAACACCGCATGTCCGTCACCCATTATTCATGTTTCTTTACCACCTTCGTAACTTCAACGCCCCCATCCGCTTACTTTATCGCCCTAACCTTTTCCGCCGTGACTTCTCAACTCTCGCCCCAACCACCTGCCTCCCAGGCCCACGTGGTCGTTACCGGCATTAAGCGCGAGTTCGCGGACAACACTGGTCTCCATGCCACTGATCTCGTCATTAACACCGGCGAGTTCATCTCCATTCTCGGCCCCTCCGGTTGCGGTAAGTCCACGCTTCTGCGCTGCATCGCAGGCCTCGAAACCCCCGATGCTGGCACCATCACCTTCTCCGATAAAGAAGTGTTCGGCCCACACACGAACGTTCCCGTTAATAAGCGCAACCTGTCCATGGTGTTTCAAGATCTGGCGCTGTGGCCGCACATGACTGTGGAGAAGAACATCGAGTTTCCCCTCACCACCGCGGGTAACAAGTTGTCTTCTGTGGAACGCACAGAACGTGTGCGCGCGTGCATGGACATGGTCGGAATTACCCCGAAGGCACAAGCTCGCCCTAATCAACTCTCCGGTGGCCAGCAGCAGCGCGTAGCCATCGCCCGCGCGCTTGTGTCCAACCCGCAGTTGCTCCTAATGGATGAGCCACTCTCTGCGCTCGATGCTGCCCTGCGTGTTCAGATACGTGCCGAGCTCACTGCCTTGGTCCACGACTTAGGACTCACGGTCATCTACGTCACCCACGATCAATCCGAGGCTCTGTCCATGTCGGACCGCGTCGTCGTCATGAAGGACGGCGTCATCGAACAGTTCGCCGATCCTGTCACCCTCTACGACTCCCCTGCCACCCCCTTCGTCGGTGGCTTCGTGGGTACTATGAACCGCCGCGCTGGGCTTCCCGACGTCCGCCCGGAAAACCTCACCGTCCTTGACGCGGAGGAAGACATCGGGTCTTTCCCGCACCACGTGGACGGAATCGTCCGCACCGCTCAGTACATCGGCGGACGCTACGAGCTGCACTGCGATGTCGAAGGCGCTGACGAGCCTTGGGTGGCTTACAGCCGCTCTCGAGTCGATCGTGGTTCGACGGTACGTCTTGCGTACTAGTCACATCCGTTTTCTACTTTAAGGATTCTCCATGCTGTATAAGAAACTTTCTCTCGCCCTCGCTGCCGCCGCTGCTTCTGCCCTGGCTCTGACTGGCTGCGGTTCTGTTGATTCCGCTGACTCCACCGACGCATCCTCCGCCGACAACACCGGTGCTGAAACCAGCGCCGAGGCCTGGGAAGCCCCGGAGGGACTGTCCGGCGAGCTGGACTACTACTCCGCGAACCCGCAGGGCCTTACCGACGCCCTCGTCGAAGCCTTCGAGGAAAAGACCGATGTCAAGGTCAACGTCTTCGCCGACACCACCGGCAAGATCACCGCCAAGCTCAAGGCGGAAGAGGCTAACCCGCAGGCAGACGTGGTCTACTTGGCTTCTTGGTCCGCTGCTTCCAAGCAGGACAAGGCCGGCGCTCTGGCGGAGTACACCCCGGAAGGTGCTGACAAGATCACTTCCAGCTGGGTATCCAAGAACGGCACATTCACCGGCCGCGATGGCTCCGCCTTGGCACTGGTGACCAACACCAACGTGGTGGACTCCGCTCCTCAGGACTGGGAGGACCTCGCTGACGAAAAATACAAGGATCAGGTCATTATGCCGGATCCGCGCGAGTCCGGCACCGCCGCTGACCTCATTGCCGCCATGGTGGATCAGTGGGGCGAGGACAAGACCTGGGAGCTCTTTGACAAACTCTTCGACAACGGCATGATTGTCCAGGGCGCTAACGGTCCGGCCCTGGACCAGGTCACCTCCGGTTCTCGAGGCATCGTCATGGGTGGTGTGGACTACTCCGCATACTCCGCTCAGGCCAAGGGAGAGCCGCTTGAGGTTGTTATCCCCTCCTCCGGCACTACCGTCACCCCGCGACCGGTCATGATCCTCAAGACCACCGACAACAAGGACGCTGCCGAAGCTTTTGTCGACTTCATGTTCTCCGATGAAGCACAGGAGATTTCTGCTTCCAAGAACATGATCCCGGCCAACACCGAGATCACCCCGAAGAACGGCCCGAAGCTGGAGGAGATTGAAACCCTCAACGAGGATCTCGATGGCATCGCCTCCTCCTCCAAGGACATCAAGGAAAAGTTCGCTGAGCGCTACCTGAAGTAGCCTCTACTATCTCACCACGGAGCAACCCCACCTTATGAGCACCACCACCCGCAGCCCTCAGCGCACTCTCGGCATTTATGCAGTACTCTTCGTGCTGCTCGTGCTTGTCGCTGCGCCGTTGGCATCGGTGCTCATCAGCGCTGTGGTGGGGTACCGCGATGAGCCTTCTTCTCTCCACAAGATTGTGGAGCCGGGCATGGGAGAGGTGCTACTCAATACGGTCGTCCTCTCCCTCCTCGTGGTGGTCTTTTCTACTCTGTTCGCCGCCCCGCTAGCTTTCCTGCGCGCGTGGACGTCTTTTTCTAAGGCGAACTGGATAGAAATCGCCATCATGATTCCTTTCATGACCCCGCCTTTTGCCGCAGCAATGGCGTGGATGGATTTCACCCGCCGCGGTGGAGTCTCCGAATTGCTCTTCGGGCATACCGTCGGCAAGCTCGCGCATGACGCCATTTACTCGGTTCCTGGCATGGCTTTCATCATGGCGTGCGAGCTCTTCCCCTTCCTCTATCTCATCCTGCGCAACTGTCTGACCTCAATTCCTGCATCCTCTCTGGAAATGGCTCAAGTCGCAGGCGCCAGCCGGTGGCAACAGATTAGTCGCATCATCCTCCCCACCGTCGTGGGCCCCTATTCACTGGGCGCACTGATCATTTTCATCAAGGCTGCCGGCGAGTTCGGCACCCCAGTTACCTTGGGAAACGCCATCGGTTTCACGGTCCTCGTCTCCTCCATCTACCAAGACGTCACCATCGACCCGTTGAGTTTCTCCGATGCAGCAGCCTCCTCATCGGTGTTGTTTGCACTTGGTGTGGGCGCATGGGCATTCCAGCAATGGGTCTCGCGGCGCGACCTTACCGGTGGTGGACGAGTATCCCGCCAAGTCTCGCTCCGCATCGGCACCGCAGGCAAGGTCCTTGGCAGCTTAGTTGCTTTCCTCATCATCGCCTGCTCGGTGCTCATCCCGTATATTTCCATCACCCTGGCAGCCATGACCATTCTGCGATCCGCGCCCCCAACGCCTCAAAACCTCACCTTCGACTATTTCGCCATCGTCCTGCAGATGCCTTCCGCTCAAGAAGCTTTGCTGCGTTCCATCGCCCTCGGTGCAATTGGCGCCACAACGGCGGTCATCCTCGGCATCGCGGTCACCTTGCTCACCCAGCGAACCAGGCAGATCAGCGCCCGTGTTGTCGACTTCCTTGCTGTAGCACCGGATACCGTCCCCGGAATCGTTCTCGCCATTGGCTTCATTCTCCTATGGAACGCTCCCTGGCTGCCATGGACACCTTATGGCTCCATGATCATCCTCGTCATGGCTTTTACTGTTCTCTTCCTGCCGATGGCGGTGCAGAACATCAAGACCTCCGCTGGCGCGGTTTCCCCTTCGGTCTACGAGGCAGCCGCCGTGTCCGGCGCCTCCGCCTCCCACACGTTGCGCAGCATCACCTTGCCGCTGCTTGCCCCGGGTATCTTTGCCGGTTGGCTGCTGGCGTTCTTTGTGGGCTTCCGCGAGCTCGTCATGTCCTCCCTGATCCGCCCGAGCCAGCTCAATCTCCTTGCGCCGTGGATCATGAACCAATTTGACCAGGGCCACCGCGCTGAAGCCATGGCTATGACGCTCATCGGTGTAGGAACCTCCACTGTCGTGCTAGTCCTAATCACGTGGTGGCAAGGAAGGAGGGCACGTGGCTAGTATCCTCATTTTCGCGGACCTTCACCTTGGCCGCCCCGACGCGCCAGGCATGGAGTGGGTGCTAAACGTACTGGAGGTCACGACTGCGGATGCATGTATCTGCCTCGGTGACATCATTGACCGCAAAGCCGACGCAGCCACCTACGTACCCCAAGCACAGAAAGTCATGGCTCGCGCATGCGAGCTTTTCAGCGACGTCCATTTCATCTCCGGGAATCACGACGTCCACCACGAACTCAGTTTCTCTTCGCCTGTAACGGTTCATTCCGCCGACGTTCACTCCTTTCACTGCGCCGGCGCTACCGTTGTCACCGCCGCGGTAGCTGCCGATCCCGATCCCCGCACACTCACCTTTCCAACGCGCCAGAGCAACGAGCCGCATCTGGGATTACTGCACTCATCAGTGACCGGTGAATTCTCTAAAGGCATATGCTTGCCCACGACACCCGAACAGCTACAGGCCTGTGGCTTCGACGCATGGATTCTTGGCCACGTCCACACTCCACAAGTGCTTCAGGACAATCCCTTTATCGGTTGGGTCGGTATGGGAGAGGCAGTGCTTTACGACGTCCCCACTTCCTCCCTCACTCGCCTCTAACACGTCTCCTACCTGACCACACGCGCCGCTCAGAGAACTAGCTCTCACTTGCCCACCGCGTGATCAATGTCTCACGAATTGGCGTTTGCGCTAGACCGAAAGCACCGCATGCATGCATCATGTATACATGCAAAAAGACAAGGTACCCGCCGCGGAACGGGCCTACGATCACCTCAAGCGCCGCATCATCGATGACGACATCGATGACTCGGAGATGCTCTCCGAGGCCGCCCTTGCCGCCGAGCTGGGAATGAGTAGAACCCCGGTGCGCGAGGCTTTCCTCCGCTTGGAGGTGGAGGGCTTCTTGAAGCTCTACCCCAAGCGCGGTGCGCTGGTCGTACCGATTAGCCCCCGCGAAATCCGTGAGGTCTACGAGGCGCGCCTCCTCGTGGATGAGAACTCTGCCCGCCATATTTGCGGACTGTCCGCAGAGGAGCGCAGTCTCATCGCCGATGTCCTCGTCGCCACCATCGATGAGCAAAAGGCCGCCCTAGACGCTGGCGATCTGGGCACCTATACCCAGCTGGATGCGAAGTTCCACCAAACCATCATGGACAACGGCGGCAACCGCCTCCTCGCCCACCTCGGCCACACCTTGCGCGAGCGCCAACAGCGCTTTACCGCAACTGCCATCGGCCGCAGCGTCGAGAAGGCACGCGGCTTCGTGGCCCAGCACGCCTTGCTCGCCGACGCCCTCCGCACCGGCGACATCGACACCTACCTGACCGAACTCCATTCCCACCTCAACTCCTCAAGGAAGCAACTGTGACTGTCTCTGCGCATTCGAACCCGCTTGTCGAGGCGCCTACTCCCCAACCCGACGCCCCCACAGACGCCGACACCACCGAAAGCACTGAAAGCGCTGCCTCCCCAGGCTCGCCCAGCCGCTCCGCCGAAGCGCCGCTGCCTAAGCGCGCGTGGTTCCCCGTCGCCGGTGCCATGATCGCGGTTGCTTGGGGCGGAAATGAATTCACCCCGCTGCTGGTGATGTACCGCGAGACCTCGAATTTTTCCCAGGTGACGGTCAACGGGCTCTTAGCCGCCTACGTGGTTGGCATCATCCCCGCACTGCTCATCGGTGGCCCGCTGTCCGATCTGCTCGGCCGCCGCCCACTGCTGCTCCCCGCGGCACCGCTGTCCTTGGTGGGATCTTTCTTGCTCTCCATCGCCCCCAACGAACCACTCATCATCGCGTTGGGACGCGTCTTGTGCGGTATGGCATTAGGCCTAGTCATGGCGGTGGGTTCAACGTGGATTACGGAGCTCATCACGAGCGCCGGCGGCGACCCAGCGTCCGGCGCTCGTAAGGCTTCGTTGTGTTTGACCGCCGGCTTCCTCGTCGGCGCGGGTATCGCTTCGGTGCTGGCCCAGTGGGGGCCATGGCCGACTCACACGGCCTATATCCTCCACATGCTGCTCACGCTGTTGACTGCCGTGTGGATCCTGCATACGCCTGAGACCCGCCAGCCCAGCCGAGGCGATGTCAAGACCACCATCCTGGAGCTCAGGGTGCGTGACATGCTGGAGATGCTCCACATCCCCGCCGCTGCGCACAAGCGTTTCCTGCGTGTCGTCGTGCCTGTGGCCCCCTGGGTCTTTGGCTGCGCGGGAGCGGCCTATGCGCTCCTTCCACAGCTGCTATCCGAATCCGCTGGAAACGCCCCCATCGCTTTCTCCGGCCTGATGACCGTCATCACCCTGGGCTGCGGCGTGGCCGTCCAGATGCTGGGCCGCCTGGTTGATACCCACAAGTCCGCGCGAGCCTCGGCCCTGTCGATGTTCGTCATCACCGTCGGCGCAATCCTCGGAGCGTTTGCCGCTCACTCACTGTCCCTGCCGCTCGGCATCGCGGCCGCCGCCACGATGGGCGCGGGATACGGTTTGGCGCTGGTCGCTGGATTGTCCGAGGTCCAGCGCATCGCGGGCGAGCGAGAGCTCGCCGGCTTGACCGCCGTGTACTACTCCATTTCTTACACTGGCTTCTTCATCCCGATGGCCTTTAGCGCGCTTGCGCCCTACATCGGCTTCACGGCGTTGTTCAGCGTCGGCAGCTTCTTGGCGCTGGTGTGCCTCATCAACGTCATCCTTGCGTGGCGCGCACACCTGCCCGGCACCCGCCGCTAGCGCACACGCCCCGTCATCGCGGCCCCTCCGGGCCGCCCTGCGCCACCAGTGCGCAAATGCTCAAAGCTCCGCCTCCCACTCGAGGGAAGCGGAGCTTTTCGCTGCGGATTTAGGCCTTGGCCACGGTAGCCGTCACGCCCTTGAGGACATCATGGATGTTCTGTCCATCGCTTGGCTCGAGAGCCTGGGTCGTCACAGTGAAGTCGACGGCAAGCACCTCCGCCGCGATGTGCTCGCTGTGGCGATGAGCCCACTCTTCCTTCTCCGCCGGGACGGAGAGAACCACGGTGATGCGGTCAGTCACCACGAAATCCTCGGCCTTACGCGCATCCTGCAAACCACGGATGACGTCCGCAGCCCAGCCCTCTGCCTCGAGCTCCTCCGTCACCTCGGTATCCACGGCGACGAGGCCATCGAGCCCTTCCACACGAGCCGTCGACTTCGCATTCGCCGCCTTGAGGCGCTCGGTGTACTCGTCCGGGGACAGGCGGATATCGCCGTCGACCACGACGTCCTCGCCCTCGCGCACGTAGTTGCCCGCCTTGAGGTTCTTGATGGCTCGCTGAACATCCTTGCCCAAGCGCGGACCGGCTACCTTGGCGTTGCACACGACCTCGAAGGTGCCCACCGCGTCGACATCGTCGGTAAGCTCAACGTCCTTAACGTTGACCTCATCCCGGATGATGTCCTTGAAATCCGCCAGGCGCGCCGAATCCTTCATCGCCACCGTCAGCTTCGGCAGCGGCAGACGGTTGCGCAGCTTGTTGGACTTGCGCACCGAGGACGCCGCGGAGGCCACCGCACGGGTGGCATCCATGGCGGCCACGAGGGCATCGTCAGCCGGGTAGTCCTCGGCCTTCGGGTAGGAAGCCAAATGCACGGAACGCTCACCCGTCAGTCCACGGTAGATGACCTCGGCCACATGCGGCAGCAGCGGCGCGACCACGCGGGAGACCGTCTCCAGGACCGTGTAGAGCGTATTGAAGGCCTCCGGATGGGTTTCCTCGCCCTCCCAGAAACGGTCACGGGAGCGGCGCACGTACCAGTTGGTCAGCGCGTCCGCGAAGAGGCGGACCTCCTCCGTCGCCGAGGCAATGTCGGTATTCGCCAGCGCGTCGTTGGTGTTCTTCACCAAGTCATGCGTTTTGGCCAAGATGTAGCGGTCTAGCACGTTGGTGGAGCTCACGTCGAACTTCGCGTCCTGGGAGGCGTAGAGCTGCAGGAAGGTGTACGAGTTCCAGATCGGCAGAATGGCCTGGCGCACGCCCTCGCGGATGCCCTGCTCGGTAACGATGAGGTTGCCGCCGCGCAAGATCGGCGAAGACATCAGGAACCAGCGCATCGCATCCGAGCCATCGCGGTCGAAGACCTCATTCACATTCGGATAGTTGCCCTTGGACTTCGACATCTTCAGGCCATCATTGCCCAACACGATGCCGTGGGCGACAACCTTCTTGAACGCCGGGCGGTCGAACAGGGCGGTGGACAACACGTGCAGGAGGTAGAACCAGCCGCGCGTTTGGCCGGAATACTCCACGATGAAGTCCGCCGGGGAATGCGTCTCAAACCATTCCTTGTTCTCAAACGGGTAGTGCTTCTGAGCGAACGGCATCGAGCCGGACTCAAACCAGCAATCCAGCACGTCCGGCACGCGGCGCATCGTGGACTTGCCCGTCGGATCATCCGGGTTCGGACGAGTCAGCTCATCAATGTACGGGCGGTGCAGGCTCGTCGGACGCACGCCAAAGTCACGCTCCAGCTCATCCAGCGAGCCATAGACATCGACGCGCGGGTACTCCGGGTTATCGGAGATCCACGCCGGGATCGGAGCGCCCCAGTAGCGGGTGCGGGAGATGTTCCAGTCGCGAGCACCCTCCAGCCACTTGCCGAACTGACCATCGCGGATGTGCTCCGGCAGCCACTCGATCTCATTGTGGTTGAGCTCGACCATGCGGTCACGGAACTCCGTCACCTTGACGAACCATGCAGGCAGCGCCATGTAGATGAGCGGCTCGCCGGAGCGCCAGGAGTGCGGGTAGGAGTGCTCGATGGTCACGTGGCGCACCACGCGGCCAGCGGCCTTGAGGTCCTTGATGATGGCCTTGTTGGCATCGAAGACGAGCTGGCCCTCATACGGCGGTACCTGGGAGGTGAACTTACCGTCCTCATCCACCGGGATGACCAGGCCCACTCCGTACTTCTGGCAGGTGAGCATATCGTCCTCACCGAAGGCCGGGGCCTGGTGGACCACACCGGTACCGTCCTCGGTGGTGACGTAGTCAGCAAGCAAGACCTGGTACGCATTCTCCACGTCCGGGAAGAATCCGAAGATGGGCTCGTACTTGAAGCCCTCCAGCTCCGCGCCCTTGAACGTCTTGAGGACTTCCACCTCACCCAGCTCCTTCGCCAGGGTGCCGGTCAGTGCTTCAGCCATCACGAAGGTACGGCCAGCAAAGTCGCCCTCGGTGGCCTTGAACAGGACGTAATCAACCTCCGGGTGGACCGCCAGAGCCAGGTTGGACGGCAGGGTCCACGGGGTGGTGGTCCAGGCGAGGAAGGAGGCGTCGGCAAGCTCGGCGTTCTCCGCCAACGTCTTCTCCGCCGCACTTCCCTCCACGGCACCAGCCACCGGGAACGTCACCGTCAGGGTCGGGTCCTGACGCATCTTGTAGGAGTCATCCAGGCGGGTCTCCTGGTTCGACAGGGAGGTGTGCTCCGCCCAGGAATACGGCAAAACCCTAAAGCCCTGGTAGATCAGGCCTTTGTCATAGAGCTCCTTGAACGCCCACATGACGGACTCCATGTACTCCAAGTCCATGGTCTTGTAGCCGTTCTCGAAATCCACCCAACGAGCCTGGCGGTTGACATACTCTTCCCACTCATCGGTGTACTCGAGGACGGACTTGGCGCAGTACTCGTTGAACTTCTCCAGGCCCATCTCCTCGATCTGGCCCTTGTCCGTGATGCCGAGCTGCTTCTCTGCCTCCAGCTCCGCCGGCAGTCCGTGGGTATCCCAACCGAAGACGCGCGGGACGTGGTTGCCGGCCATGGTGCGGTAGCGCGGGACGATGTCCTTGACGTAACCGGTCAGCAGGTGGCCGTAGTGCGGCAGACCGTTGGCAAAGGGAGGGCCATCATAAAAGACATACTCGGGGCAGCCCTCTGTCTGCTTGAGGCTGGCTTTAAAGGTGTCGTCGGCCTTCCAGTACTTCTGGACTTCCTGCTCCATATCGGGGAAACGGGAAGACCCAGCAGTCATATCGACTTTGGGATAAACACTGCCGACGTTCGCGGGGTTATTACTCATCTAAAAATTCCTTCACTCGTTCGCTGTGACGGGGACGCGCCGTACGGCTCGCGGTACCACCCCGCTTGGGCGCCGAGGCGCCCCGCTTCGTTGATGTGAAGGAGATGACGGTCCCTACCCGCCCGGTTCTAATGATGCGACGCTCACGCGCCTCACGTTCTTCCGGAATGCTCCCCGGTGATAGCCGGCTCACTGCATATAGCTCCAAAGTATAACCGAGGGGTCAAGTTTTCACAGGCGCAGGTTCCCGTGAACCCCAAAATAGAAACGACAGTGCACAAAAGAGGTGTCTGAGAAACGGTTTTCCACAGGAACATTTTTCTAATGCGCGCAGCTCAGAAGGTGTTTTATGCTCCACAGATATGAACGCGCTACAGACTTTCCTCAACGCACTCGGGGCCGGCATCGATGTCATCGCCGAGTGCGAAGGCATGTCTGAAGCAGACCTCATCGCCGCCGGTTCCCCAGACAAAACTGCCGCGCAGTTGGTGCGGCTGCACACGAGCTTCTTTGGCAAGACCGCCATGACCAAGATGCAACGTGATGCAGTGAAGGCTGCGCGCCAGCGCGGCCACTCATTGCCCACCCTGGAAGTCATTGACCGCTATGCCCGCAAAGCCAAGACGCAGGCATTGGGCTGGAAGTTACGCCTGGAGCTGTGCCGGACCAGCGCCGATACCCTCGCGATGGAAACACTGGCGAAGAAGAAGCTCAAGGAGCACTCGGCCCCGCCCGCACCGAAGGAGGGCGTGACCATCTACCGTCGCCGCAATGCACCGTGGACGATGGCAATCACAGGCCCCGCGCAAATGATTGCAAAGCTTGGCGACGCCGTCGACCGCGAACGTCCCCTCGAATCCATCCGCGAAGCTTTCTTCAAAGGCGCCGCCCCGCGCCGCGGTTTGCAAACCAATATCTTGGTCCCGCTGGATGCAATGACGAAGATTCTCAACGGCGACGGCGAGGAAATCACGCTGCAGATGACCAACGGCGCAACGATGACCGGCGCGGAATACCTCAACAAGGTCCTAGCCGAAGAGATCGACCTCGATGGCGCGCTCGCGACTCTCTTCCACCCCTATCACGGGCCGGTCAATCTCTACTATGAGGAGCGCTCCGCCAGCATCAAGCAACGCATCATGGCCATGGCCGAGTTCCCGGTCTGTGCTTGGGGCTCCTGCATGAAGCCCGCCGATGAATGCCAAGTTCACCATCTCATCGCGTGGAAGAACGGCGGGTATACCAACCAGGAAAACCTGGTGATGCTGTGCCCGTATCACAATGGCGTGAACCAGGACGATCCGAACGCGCCACCGGGACGCGGCCGCATGGCCCGGGTCAACGGAACGGCCATGAGGACGTACGGTCCCCTCCCGCCGCCCACGCCTCTGCAAGCGCCTCCCGGGCTATTCGACGCCCTGGAAAGAGACGACTAGGAGCGACACAACTAGGAGTCTTCGCAAAAGCCCTCCACCCAGAATTACTGCTGGGGCGAGGGCTACTCGTCGTGCTTGCGGCGCAGTTTAATCACGGTATCTGCGATAAACAGAACAATGCCTACCCCGGCAGAAGCAAAGAGCAGGTACAGAGACCACTCAGCGGCGGAGAGGATGTAATTCACGAACGCCAAGAAAGCCACAAAGGCCAAAAGCAATGCACCAATAAGCATGCGCGCTCTCCTTCCCCGTCACTGCCTGAAAAATCAATACCTACTGAGAATACATACCCACAGAAAAGAATAACGGCGCCCCCGCAGGGACGCCGCTGATTCAGTGATTAATTGTTGGACTTGCCGGCTTCACCGTTGGGAGCAGCGGTGCCGCGGGACTCCAGCTCCTCAAGCTGAGACTGCAGCAGCGTCTTGAGGCGAGTACGGTACTCGCGCTCGAAGGTGCGCAGCTCGGAGATGCGAGCCTCCAGAGCGGTCTGCTGCTGCTTGACCGTGTTCATGACCTCGGTGTGCTTCTTCTCGGCATCGGCCTGCAGCGCAGCTGCCTTCTCCTCTGCCTGGCGAATCTGCGCCTCGGCGCGGGACGTAGCGTCGGACTCAGTCTGCTTTGCCTTGTTCTCAGCGTCCGCCACCAGCTTCTTGGAGCGGGTATCGGCCTCCTGCAGCTGAGCTTCGTAGCGCTTCTGGGCGTCCGCGAGCTGGGCCTTGGAGTGGGAGTCAGCGTCGGCAAGCTGCTTCTCTGCCGCCGTGCGGGCCTCAGCCAGCATGGACTCGGAATCAGCCTTGGCCTCGCTGGTGAGACGGTCCGCCATCTCCTGAGCCAAGCCCAGCACGCGGGCTGCCTGCATGTGGGTATCCGGGGTAGCCAGGCCCTGTGCATTGGACTGGGCGGCGCCCGCACCAGCCACGGCAGCGGCGGAAGAGGCGGTGGTGGAGGCTGCGGAGTTCTTCTTTGCGGACTCCAGCTCCTTCTTCGTGTTCGCCAGTTCCTTCTTGGAAGCCTCGAGCTCGCGCTTGGCGGCGGCAGCTTCCTCGCGAGCTGCCTTGAGCTCGGCGGAGTTGTCCTTTACCTGAGCAGCCGGCGCCTGGGAAGACTGTGCCTGAGCAGCCTTTGCCTGCTCCTGCGCACGCTTCGTCTCTTCCTTGGCCTTGGCAATCTCATTCTTGGAGTCAGCCAGCTTTGCCTCGTACTCGGCGCGAAGCTTGGATTCAACTTCCTTGCGCACAGCGGCCTCGTCGACCTTAGCGGCAGTAGCGCCGCCAGCGGCGCCGGCCGAAGTCTGAGACTTCAGTTCCTCAACCTGGGCGTGGAGATCATCGTTCTCGTCCTGCAGCTGAGCAAGAGCATCCTCAACGAGGTCGAGGAACTGATCTACCTCATCCTCGTTGTAGCCACGCTTGCCAATTGGCGGCTTGCTGAAAGCGACGTTGTGTACATCAGCGGGTGACAGTGGCATTGACTTCTCTTCCCCTTACGAATCGGTCAAACCTCTAGAGGTTCCAGAGGCCGGGTACATATGCGGTTAATAATACGGATTTTGCTAACTCATTGTATCCGAATCAACACATTATCTAACGCTGGCACGAGTCTCAACGTTAACAGGAGGGTTTAATACACCCGTTAGTTACACAGCAAGTCCGCTGGGGCCGAAAAATAGCCACGAAATCAGTTGCGAAAGAATGGACAAAAGCAGGAACAAAACAATGATGGAAACGTCGAGCGCAACGCCTCCCAACTGCAGCGGAGGAATCACCTTTCGCAGCGCCTTAACCGGCGGGTCAGTGACTACGAAAAGCACCTCTGCAACCATCATGAACCAGCGGGGCGGATTGAATTGGCGCGAAAAAGATTGAATCATTTCGATGACGATTCGCGCTAACAAAATCCACGAGTAAAGACTCACGGCAACGAGGAGAATTGAACCTAAAGCATTCACAGTGCCCGAGCCTATCCGAACCACCCCCACTAACGGTATTCCCCTGCCCTCCGGTTCGCGCTCGGCGAACATGAACGGCTAATCGTCGGCTGAACTATCCCCGAACTCAGTTCGCCGCCGGCCTCATAAATACGAAACCGCCCCATCGCTTCCCCTCCCCTAAGCCAACACGGGAGAAAAGAAATCGATGAGGCGGTAGAACGCGACGTACTTAGCGCAGATGCGCTGCGCGCTCCAGCTCAACAGTGGAGATATCGGCGCCCTTCGGCACGATGGCAAACACCTTACGGCTGGTGTCCACGCCCTTGGTCAGGTTCTTCATGCGGCCCTCCAGTGCAAAGCAGAGGCCAGCGGCAAAGTCGACGAAGCGCTTTGCGGAGCCACGGTCAGCGTCAGTGAGCTCGAAGACCACTGCGTCACCGTCACGGAAAGGGCCACCGACCTTCGCTGCATCGTCGAAAGAGACGAGCGACAGCGCCACGATGGTCGGGACAAATTCCTCTTCCGGCTTCTCGTAGGAAGGTGCGTACGCCGGAGCGCTATAGCTGCGCTCGTCAGCGTAGTAAGCATCGTCGGTGTCCATGTCCATCGGGCCCAGCCCGAAGAACTCTTTAGTCCTATCAATCAGTGACATTCTGGGTCTCCCTCTGACCTAGTGTGTGCTGTTCATTTGCTGTCTTGTAATGCACTTTTGCAATGTCAATTAACCTAGCGGGCGCGCTCCCATGATTCCGGTTCCGACACGCACGATATCCGTTCCAGATGCAATCGCCGCCTCCAAATCTGCGCTCATTCCGGCAGACATTTTTAAAGCCCGTCCGAGCTTCGCCGCGACCTCGTCGGTCAGCGCCCTTACCCGAGCGAATACCTCCGCAGGCTCGCTCTCCAGCGGAGGAACCACCATGAATCCCTGCAGCTGCACATTCTCCAGCTCTTCAACGACATCCACCAGAGCGGGGACGCCCTCCAACGGACATCCGCCGCGTGCGGTATCGCCATCGGCGGAAACCTGAATAAATGCCGGAAGGGTGTCCTCGCGTTGCCCGCGTTCTTGTGCAAGCGCCACTCCTCGGTCCAGCGCCCGGGCAAGCTTCTCTGAGTCAAGGGAGTGCACGCTGTGCGCCCAGCGGGCGACGTGGTTCGCCTTTTTGGTTTGAATCTGGCCGATCATGTGGAAGCGAATCTCGGGCAGCGCCTCTGCTTTGGCGCGCGCCTCCTGCTCACGGTTTTCTGCTACATCCGCAATTCCCAGCTCCCCCAGCAGCGCTATGTCCTCTGTCGGGTGAAACTTCGTCACCGGCAGCAGCTGTGGCACGGGACGGTCATACGTGGCGGCGAAGCCTCGAATCTCAGCGCGGGTGCGCTCCAAACCGGCCCGTAGTTCTTCGCGACGCTCAGCGGGGTCCTTGCTAGTCATTTAATCCTCCAACCAAATCACACCGGATTGACGCCCGGTGACGCCCTCGCGGCGATAAGAAAAGAATTCAGTGTCTTCGATCGTGCAGCGCGGATCCGACTCAATGGCCGTAACTCCCATCCCCATCAGCTGGCGAATCAGGCCGGCGCGCACGTCAACTCCCCACGTACCAGACGAGGTGCGAGTCTTGGAGCCGGGCAGGTGCTTCTCGACGTCTTCCGCCATCTCCTCCGGCACCTCATAGTTGCGTCCAGAAGCAGCAGGCCCCATAAGTACCTGGATCGACGCGGGAGTCGCCCCCAGCTCAACCATTGCGTTCACGGTGTTCCGGACGATTCCGTTGCGCGCGCCTAGGCGTCCGGCGTGGGCGGCGGCGATGACGCCCGCGGAGACGTCGACAAGCAGCACCGGTGTGCAATCAGCAACGAGCACGCCTAGCCCCAAGCGCTTTTCGGTGGTTACTACGGCATCGGTGGCGGGGACGGGTTCGCGGACACCGCGGCGTTCGGCCCCCACCACCGTGACCGTGTTGGTGTGGAGCTGTTCCATCCACACGATGTCCTCTAGACCCGTGGCGCGGAGAAGCCGCTCACGGTTGGCGGTCACGGCCTCGGGCTCATCACCAACGTGATCGCCCAAGTTGAAAGAGTTATAAGGGGACGACGACGCCCCGCCGGCACGGCTGGTGAAAACCATGCGGACGGGGCGTTGTGCTACGTGTGCTTCCTCGTTTACTGGCATGCACTCCAGAGTAGCGGGCTGGGACTAACGCATGAAGGACGGCACGTCGAGATCGTCGTCGCCGTCATCATCGAAGTCGCGGCCACGGCGCTCAGCGGGGCGCGAGAGGCGGTACTCGTCGTCGGCGCCGCGGCGGTACTCCTCACCGCGGAAGCGGTCCGAGGTGGTAAACAGCCCGCTGGACGGGGCCGGCTCGGCCGGCTGCTCGCGCTCGTAGGAGTGGCGCGGGGTGTACTCCTCGCGCTCGATACGCTGGGCGTCGACACGCTGCGGCTCAGCGCGGGTGTAGTCCTCACGCGGGGCCTCAGTGCGAGATGCGGCGGGGCTTTCCGCCTGTGCCTCGGCGCGGTTCTCAAAGAGGGAACCCGGGCGGGCAGCCGGGGTGGCCTGCTGGCTCTGCGGTGCAGCCTGACCGGGCTGCGCCGGCTGCGTAGTCATGTTGGCCTGTGCGTCGAAGCCGGTGGCGATGATAGTGACGCGAACCTCATCACCGAGGTTGTCATCGATGATGGTGCCGAAGATGATGTTGGCGTCTTCGTCGGCGCGCTCCTCCACCATGGAGGCCGCTGCGTTGACCTCGTGGAGGCCCAGATCGGAACCACCGGCGATGGAGAGTAGAACGCCCTTGGCGCCTTCCATGGTCGACTCCAACAGCGGGGAGTTGATGGCCTGCTCAGCGGCGTTGAGCGCGCGGTTGTCCCCGCGGGCAAAGCCGATACCCATGAGGGCGGAGCCGGCGTCGGACATGACGGAGCGAACGTCCGCAAAGTCGACGTTGATCATGCCAGGAATGGTGATGAGGTTGGTAATACCCTGAACACCATTGTGCAGAACTTCATCGGCGGCGCGGAAGGCCTCGACGATGGACAGCTCCTCGCCGCCCAGCTGCATGAGGCGGTCATTCGGAATAACGATGAGGGTATCGCAGACCTCGCGCAGCTCTTCGATGCCAGCCATGGCCTGACGGGTACGGCGCGCGCCCTCAAACTTGAATGGGCGGGTAACGACGCCAACGGTCAGCGCACCCATCTTCTTCGCGATGGACGCCACGACGGGGGCCGCGCCGGTGCCGGTTCCGCCGCCCTCGCCGGCCGTCACGAAGACCATATCGGAGCCTTGGAGGGCGTCTTCGATTTCGGTCTTGTGATCCTCCGCGGAGGTCTTGCCCACCTCCGGGTTGGCGCCGGCGCCGAGGCCGCGGGTGGCCTCGCGGCCGATGTCGAGCTTGGTATCCGCATCGGAGAAAATCAGCGCCTGGGAATCGGTGTTGATGGCGACGAACTGGACTCCCTTGAGCCCTTCTTCGATCATGCGGTTGACAGCGTTGACACCGCCGCCGCCGACGCCGACGACCTTGATGTCCGCGAGGTTGTTGCTAGATGAGATCATACGAGGGTCTCTTGCCTTTCGAATAAGCTTTTAATGTAAACGAGGAGGCGCCTCTTTTCGCGAGAGGCGGTTACATCCATCTTTAACGACAACGGGGTAATTTCGGCGCACATTTTGCCGCGTGTCGGTACCCTCAACCTCTACTTTAGGGTTGCTGACATGCGGTTTTCTTAACAAGCGCCACACCCGTCCCACTCGCGACGGACCTAGCGGCGAGTCACCAGCGACGGGTTGGAAATGTTCCAGGATTCACCCTCGAGTTTGAGCACATCCTCGAAAGCGATTGCCTTGTTCTTGTTATCCTCCGAGGCACCCCAAAAGATGGTCTTGTCGTCCTTGGTTCGGAACGTCAGCGAGTACCTATCCTTGACCTCGAGGGCCGATACCTTTTCCCGGATTGGAGCGGGAAGGGCCGCAACGGCATCGACGGCCGCTTGCATTTCCGGGGAACCGGAGTCGGTGTGCCCGGTGACTTCCACGGCTTCGGGCGGTGCCTCGGCTTCCACGAATTCCTTGCCGTGGTTATCCACTAGAACGGTGCTGTCACCGTCGCGCACGAAAGCCACTGCCTCATGCTCGACGATTTCAATGTGCACCGTCGAGGGAAAAGCCCGCGACACCGTTGCGCTTTCCACCCAGGGGATCTCCGCCACGCCCTGCGCGGCCTCGCGAGCGTCCAGGCGCGCAAGGTTCGCGCCCTTAGGCACGCCACTGGCCTGTTCCACATCCTCAGCCGTGACATGGTCATTTCCCACTACCTCGAAGGACTTCACCGTGAGGATCGGGAAAAGCCACACCGCTGCGGCAGCGATCACCGCTACGAGAAGGACCGCGCCCACCACGAGCGCCCCAGCCTTTTTAGACATTCGGTTCCTTCGGCCCCTCCGCCTCATCCTTATTGCCCAGCTCGGACAGAATCTCGCCAGCCACGTAGGTAATCGTGCCCGCGCCGATGGTCAGGACGATATCGCCGGACTGTGCCAAGGAGATGACGTCGCTGGCGGCTTCGGAGAAATCGGGCTCGAAGATAACCGGCATGTCTTCCGGCATCTTGTCGGTGATGATGCGGGAAGTAATGCCCTCAACCGGTTGCTCGCGAGCACCGTAGATGTCGAGGACGACGGCGGCGTCGGCAAGCGCCAGCGCCTGGGCAAATTCGGCGTCGAACTTCATGGTCCGGGAGTACAGGTGCGGCTGGAAGCAGGCGATGACGCGCGCGCCCTCGCCCTCCGCATCCGCCTTTGCGCGGGCCGCACCGAGAACTGCGGAAACCTCCGTGGGGTGGTGCGCATAATCGTCGAAGACGCGGATGCCGCGCTCGCTTCCGCGGTACTCAAAGCGACGGCGCACGCCCGTAAAGTCGGTCAAGCCCGCGGCGAGCTCCGCCGGATCCCCGCCAGCGAGCGCACCGGCCAACAGGGCAGCGGCCGAATTGAGCACCATGTGGTGGCCGGGAACGTGCAGGTCATAGCTTAGCTCCTGCGGAGCCTGGCCCGGCAGGGTCAGGCGAACGCGGACGTGCGCGCCGACGGCAGAGAC
Organism: Corynebacterium sp. HMSC062E11; assembly: GCF_001811845.1. Lineage (NCBI taxonomy): Bacteria > Bacillati > Actinomycetota > Actinomycetes > Mycobacteriales > Corynebacteriaceae > Corynebacterium > Corynebacterium sp. HMSC062E11. The sequence goes on along the minus strand of NZ_KV806774.1, from coordinate 246,889 downwards.
TGTCTCCTCCACAACCTCAGCCGCGAGGGGCACCGAAGAAGCAGCGTCTGCCTCGCCGCGCGCGCCATAGCCCAGCACCTGAATACCGCGCTCAGCGGCACGCTCACCGGTGGCGGCCGCCTGCGCATCCTCGAGGCAGACGACAAGGTAGCCGCCGTCGACAATGCGGTCGGCGAAGTCATCGAAGACCTGGTAGTAGCTCTCCGCGGTGCCGAAATAATCGAGGTGATCGGGCTCGATGTTCGTAATCACGGCCACGGATGGGCTGTAGCGCAAGAGCGAAGCATCGGACTCATCGGCCTCCGCCACGAAGGCATCGCCCGTACCGCCGTGTGCGTTCGTACCAGCACGGTTCAGCTGTCCACCGATAGCGAAGGAAGGATCCAGCCCCGCCTGTTGGAGCGCGGATACCGCCATGGACGTGGTCGAGGTCTTTCCATGGGTTCCGGCAAGCAGCACCTGGCGGTGGCCTTCCATCAACTCGGCCAATAGATCGGAACGGCGAATAACCGGAATACCGGCGGCGCGCGCGGCAGCGAGCTCAGGATTATCCTGCGGGATGGCGGCGAAGGAAGTCACGACAACCGTCGGCCTATCGCCGGCCATTTCAAGGTTCTCGGCCGCATGCCCAATGGCAATGTGCGCGCCCATTGTGCGGAGGACGTCAACAGCCGTCGATTTCTTAACGTCCGAGCCGGTGACGACCGCACCCCGGCTGACCAGGATGCGCGCGAGACCGGACATGCCGGAGCCTCCGATACCGACAAAGTGAACGCGGGACAGGTCCGTGGTGGAGGGGGTGTCAGTCATAGTGAAAAAATCCTTCTTTAATAAACCTGTACTGTGCGCCTAATCGCGGACGCCGGCGGCGACGCGTTGCGCGATGCGGTCAGCGATGACAGCCGCAACGTCGCCGGCCTCGCTGGCATCGGCAGCGGCACGCATGGCTGCCAGGGCCTCGGGGTGGTCAAGAATAGCGCGAACTTCTCTGATAAGGCGCTCCGAGGTCAACTCGGCGTCCGGAATCTGGACCGCGGCCCCCGCCTCCACCAATGCCCGCGAGTTCAGCGCTTGCTCGCCATTGCCGTGCGGCAGCGGCACGTAGAGCGCGGGTAGACCGGCGGCGGAAACCTCGGCCACGGTCATTGCACCGGAGCGGCACACCATGAGGTCAGCAACCGCGAGCGCGCCAGCCATGTCATCGATATAAGGCACCGCCGTGTAGTGTTCGCGCCCAGCCGGCGCCTCGTTCTTCTTGCCATAAGCATGCAACACTTGGAAATCCCGGCATAGGTCATCGAGCGCGCCGGCGACGGCGGTGTTAATGCTCACTGCGCCCTGTGATCCGCCGGTCACCACGATGGTCGGGCGATGTGCGTCCAGGTTCCAGTTCTGGCGAGCAGCTGCCGCCTTTGCGCCGTCGGGGTCCTCCCCCATGCCCGGCCGCACGGGGATGCCCAAGACATCCCCGGGCATCCCAGAACCTTCTTGCGCGTTAATGCCCGTGCCGCCCAAACGCACGCCTAACTTGTTCGCCATGCCGGCCAGGGCATTGGTTTCGAGAACGAAGAACGGAATGCCTAAGGACTTGGCCGCCAAATAGGCCGGGGCGGCGACATAGCCGCCGGTTCCAAACACAACGTTGGCCCCAACGTCTTTGAGTACCGCGCGGGTTTCGCGCACGGACGTGAGGATTCGCCAGGGCAGCTTCACAGCGTCAGCGTTGATCTTGCGCGGGACCGGGACGGGGGTAATCATGCGCAAATCGACTCCACGCGCCGGCACAATATCGCGCTCCAATCCGCGTGGGGTTCCCAATGCGGTCACCCGCGCGCCGTGGCGCAAGCGGAGCTCCTCCCCCACCGCGAGCGCGGGTTCAATGTGACCGGCAGTGCCGCCACCTGCGATAACGACGGAAATCGGCGTGTCATTCATGCTCTACACGCTACCAGCGCGACCCCGCCCTACCGACGCTCGCCGCGCCGACGCTCTCGGCGGTACTCCCGCCGCTGCTCCTCACGCGGTACCTGCGCACGCGGCGAGCGCCCCGTCACAGCGCGGCCAAACCTTTCCTCGCGGCTGCGCTCCACCTGTCGTTGGGAGTGCTCGCGGCGCACGCGCTGAGGGTGCTTGCCCTGCGCGCGTTCGCGCGGGGCTCGGTGGGCTCCGCCGCGGCGCTCGTTGGGCGGCGTCGGCTCGGGGATGAAGAAAATGCGGTCGAAGAGCGGGCGGCCAAAGTTCTGCATCGCGGACACTTGGAGCGGCTCATGGCGCGCCACGTTGCACAGCAGCCCCATCGAACCGATCGTAATCACCGCAGCTGTACCGCCCGCGGAAATCATCGGCAACTGAATACCCGTCACCGGCAGCACGCCGATGACGTAGCCAATGTTGATGAATGCCTGCACGACAACACCGACCGCCAATGTGGCGGCCAGCAGGGACTGGAATTGATCCTGCGCGCGGGTTGCGGTACGCAGTCCAAAATAGCCCAGCACGGCAAAAAGCCCGATGACCATGGCACCGCCCCACAGCCCCAGTTCCTCACCGATGATGGCGAAGACGAAGTCATTTTTCGCTTCTGGGAGGTAGAACCACTTGGCGCGCGATTGGCCGAGGCCCACGCCCCAGAAGCCGCCGTCGGCAAGCGAAAGGAAGCCCTGGTAAGCCTGGAAACCTGTACCTTGCGTGTCCTCAATGTTTCCGCGCAAGGCATCGAAGTAGGTGTGGAAGCGGTGCGAGCGGAAGCCACCGGCTAGGAAAACGGTGATCATGCCGATAGCGCCGAAGATGCCGACGACGGTAGGAACGCGCCAATCCACGCCTGCGAAAACCAGGGTGAAGACGACGATGAGGGCAAAGGATACGCCCATGCCCAAGTCACCCTGAGCAACGATAAGTACGAACATGATGCCGGCGATGATGGAGTACATCATGAATGGATCCGTCAGGCGCATCGAGCGATGCGTCTTATCCGCCAGCGCCGAGGCACCGTACATGCCCACAGCCACACGCGCGAACTCTGAAGGCTGGAAGGCCACGCCTCCCGGCAGCATGATCCATGACTGCGAACCGACCTCCGCGCGGCCAGTACCGATCCCGGGAACGAGGACGAGGATGAGAAGCAAGATGGACAGCCCCAAGAACCAGGGCACGAGCACCCGCAGCGTGCGTGGTGACATGCGCAGGCCAATCCAGAACACAATGAGGCCGGCGACGACGAGCACGCACTGACGCAGGGCGGCTGACCACGGGCTATCGCTTTCTGAAAGGGACGTCGCCATCGACGAGGAAAAGGCCATGAGCACGCCAATGCCAATGAGTGAAAAGATGGCAATACGCAGCACCAAGTAATCGAGCCCGGGATAAGCGCGCAGGCGCTCACGGAGATCACGCAGGTGGTGTCCCAGCGTGCGTGGTGGCTTCTGGGTGCTGGTGGCAGTCACGGCTTCTGGGTGCTCCTAGCTAGCGGGCGAGACGGCGGGCAGCGGCGGCAAAGATGTCGCCGCGCTGGCTCATTCCGGTGTACATGTCCAACGATGCCGCAGCGGGCGCCAAAAGTACGGTATCGCCGGCCTCGGCGTGTTGCACTGCGGCGGCCACTGCCTGCTCCATTGCTGCTTCTGGGTCGTGGCTATCCACGATGATGACGGGGACGTGCGGCGCTTCCTTTGCTAAGGCTTGGGCGAGCACATGCTTGTCGACGCCCACCAGAACCGCCGCCTTCAACCGCGCCGCGTGGGTGCGCAGTAGGTCCGAAACGTCGGCGCCTTTGAGCTGACCGCCGGCGACCCACACCACCGAATCCAGGCCGCGCAGAGCGACTTCCGCGGCGTGTGGGTTCGTGGCCTTGGAATTATCGATGTAGGTCACGCCAGAGTGGCGGTGAACGACCTCTCCGCGGTGCCCCGCCACCACATAGGAGGCGAGGCCTTCGGCGATGGACTCGGGGCGCGCGCCGGCGAGAGCGGCAACCGCAGACGCAGCGGCAGCGTCCAGCACCCCGGCCAGGCCGGCGGGCTGGATGGTGGTGACGTCCTCGACAACGGCGGCCTTCATCCCAGCGACCTCGTTCACCACGAGACTACCGGCGCTAACTCCCACCTCACCCGCAGCGGGCTCGGCGTGGCTAAAGGCAGTCGCTGCCGGAATCGAGGAGGCGAGAGCTATAACGTGCTCGTCATCTTTGCCGTAGACGGCGTGCTGCCCGCGCAGGATCTTGGCTTTGTCGGCGGCGTAGGCATCGAAGGAACCGTGCCAATCCAGGTGGTCATCGGCGAGGTTGAGCAGCGCTCCCACCTCCGGGCGCAGCTGGGAGGACCAGTGCAGTTGGAAAGAGGAGAGCTCCGCCACGAGGATGTCCACGCGGGGCTCGGCGGCCAGGGCATCAAAGGACGAGACGCCGATATTGCCTACCGCTTGTGCGCGCTGGCCGGAGCACTGCTCATCGGCAGCCATGATGGCGGCGAGCATGCCGGTCGTCGTGGTCTTGCCGTTCGTACCGGTTATCGCGAGCCAGCGGCGAGGGGCGCCGAAGACCTCTGCGCGGTCGAGGCGGTAGGCCAACTCAACATCGCCGATGACCTCAAGGCCTTGGGAAGCGGCCGCGACGAGCAACGGCGAGTCGGGGCGCCATCCTGGTGAGGTCACGACGAGCGAGTACTCCGAAAGGTCGGCCGCAGCCGTGTCTACGGCAGCGACGCCCAGCTCGGAGGCGATGCGGCTGCGGGATTCCGCGTTGCCGTCAGCCACCGTGAGGTCCACGCCCAGGCTGGCCAAGACCGCCGCGCAACCGCGACCAGATACGCCTGCGCCGGCGATAAGGACGCGGCCGGATAGGAATTCTGGACGCGTCATGCTCCGACTCCAATGCCCGCAGCAGTCAGCCAATCACCGTAGAAGATGGCGACGCCGGCCATGGCCGCCATGGCGGCCAGCAACCAGAAACGGACGACGACGGCTGTTTCTGCCCAGCCACCATTCTCGAAGTGGTGGTGGATCGGAGCCATACGGAAGAAACGCTTGCCGGTGGAGTGGAAGACCACGATTTGGATGACAACGGACACCGTCTCGATGACGAAGAGCGCGCCGATGATGATCATGAGCAGCTCGGTGCGGCTGGTGACGGAGATGCCGGCGACCAGACCACCCAGCGCCAGGGAGCCAGTGTCTCCCATGAAGATCTTTGCCGGGGCGGCGTTCCACCACAGGAACCCGAGGCAGCCGCCCAAGCCCGCAGCCGCGAGCACGGCCAGATCGAGGGGATCGCGCACTTGGTAGCAGCCGGCGGCGAAGTTGGTGGCGCAGGAGTACCGGAATTGCCAGAAGGTCATCAGCGAGTAGGAGCCCATGACGATGGCCGTGACACCGGCCGCAAGCCCGTCGAGCCCATCGGTGAGGTTGACGGCGTTCGACCACGCGGCGATGAGGATGTACATGAAGATCAAGAACACGATGGTTCCGATCACGGTGCCGCCGACGGCGAGGTCAAAAGTCTTCAGGTCACGGATGAAGGACAGCTTCGTGGAACCGGGGGTCAGGCCATCATCATTGGGGAAGCGCAGAACAAAGAAGCCGAAGAGCAGCGCCAGCACGAGCTGGCTGACGAGCTTTGCGGTCTTGTTAAGGCCGAGATTGCGGTGCCGGAAGAGCTTGATGAAGTCATCCGCAAACCCCACTGCGCCAAGTCCCAGCGTCAAACCAAGGACGAGGAGACCCGACGCGGTGAAGCCCTCATGCCCCGTCAGGAGCCCGTAGATGCTGGCAACGAGATAGGCCACAAGGATGCCGGCCAGGATGGCTAGTCCACCCATCGTCGGCGTACCACGCTTGCGCAGGTGGGACTTGGGACCGTCTTCACGGATCTCCTGTCCGCGGCCAGTGTCGGAAAAGTACCGGATAAGAACCGGGGTGGTAAAGATCGCCACGAGGAAGCTAACCGCACCAGCGATGATGATCTGAGTCACGAGCTTGAAGTCCTTTCTAGCGGCTAGCTGTTGTTCAGCTGTTCCGCGACCAACCAAAGACGTTGGGCATTGGAGGCCTTAATCAAGACCACGTCCTTAACGCTACGGTTAGCCCAATCATCGACCCCTGCCGGGGCCACGCGCAGTATGCCGTCGACAGCCTTTGCAGCCGCCGCGGCATCGGCGCACACCACTGTATTTATACCCTGCTGCATGGCAGCCTTAGCCATTGCCCGGCAGTTGGGGTTCTCCCCTACTGCTACTAAGTGCTCCACGTGGTACTTGGCCAAAATCTCACCGAGCTGGCGGTGAGATTTTTCCGCATCGCCGCCGAGTTCTCCCATCTCCCCCAGCACCGCGATGGCACGAGCATCGGGGCGCGCGGCGGCGGTATAGGCCAAGGCGGCGATCGCCGCGCGCATCGAGTCCGGGTTAGCGTTATAGGAGTCATCGATGACAGTGACGCCATCGCGGCGTGTACGCACGTCCATGCGGTGCTCGGAGGCGAGGCGATGCCCAGACAACGCAGCAGCCACGGTGGCGGCCGATACCCCGAGCTCGATCGCTGCGGCCGCGGCAGCGAGCGCGTTGGATACCTGGTGGGAGCCAAAAACCTGCAGCTTCACGGCAACGGGCTCGGCATCCGGGCTATGCAAGGTAAAGGAGGGGCGGGCAACGTCGTCGAGTTCGATATCGGTGGCGTAATACTGCGCTGCCGGTGCGCCTCCGCGGCGGTTTTCCGTGGAGTAGTACACCACCTTGGCCCCCGTGCGGGGAGCCATCGCCGCGACGAAAGGATCATCGGCGTTGAGGACGGCCACGCCGCCGTCTTCAGCCTTCGGCAGTGCTTCTACGAGTTCTCCCTTGGCCTTCGCGATGTTCTCCCGCGACCCAAACTCGCCGAGGTGTGCTGTGCCAACGTTGAGAACAACGCCGACGCGCGGCGCGGTGATGTTGGTCAGGTGCCGGATGTGCCCAATGCCGCGGGCCGACATCTCTGCCACAAGGTAGCGCGTGTGCTCATCGCAGCGCAGGGCTGTATAGGGCAGCCCAATTTCATTGTTGAAGGAGCCCGGCGGGGCAACGGTCTCCCCCACCTCACGGAAGATAGTGGCTATGAGGTCTTTGGTGGACGTCTTTCCCGCCGAACCAGTAACGCCCACAATGGTGAGCTCCTGTTCGGCTGCAAGCCGCTGGGTTACTGCTCGGGCGAGCGCGGAGAGTGCTTCAACGACGGCCGCGGCGGAGCCATCGGCATCATTGGCATAAATGTCCGCATTGGCACCGTCGCCTTCGACGCGCCCGTGCGGCTCGACGACGATCGCCGGAACGCCCACCGGCCGCGCCGCCAAAACAGCCGCGGCCCCTTTGTCAATCGCGGTGTTGGCAAAGTCGTGCCCATCTACCCGAGCGCCGGGCAGCGCCACAAAGAGACCGCCCGGGGTGACCTTACGAGAATCGAATTCGACGAACCCAGTCACTCGGGTATCTGGATCGTTGACATTATCCAGGCGGCCGCCCGTGATCTGAGCGATCTCAGCGAGGCTTAACGCAATCATGCTTGCTCCTTGGATTCTTCGTTACTCAGGGTAGTCGCAGTGGCCATGGCATCAAGGGCGCGAGCCATCTCCTCGCGGTCATCGAAGTGATGAACGGTATCGCCAATCAACTGTCCTACCTCATGGCCCTTGCCGACGACGATGACAGCATCACCCGGCTGCGCCCACGTCACGACCTCATCGATGGCCTCGGCGCGGGAGCCAACTTCTCGAATATCGGCCGACGGGTTCGCCTCGCGGGCTCCCGCCAGCACGGCAGCGCGGATGGCGGCCGGGTCTTCGGTTCGGGGATTGTCGTCGGTGACGACGACAAGGTCGGCGCCCTTCGCGGCCGCCGCGCCCATAAGCGGACGCTTGGAAGAGTCACGGTCGCCACCTGCGCCAACGACGATGCCGATGCGGCCCGCGCTGCCGTCCGACTGCGTACGCAGGGTGTCCAGCACGGCCGCGATTGCAGCCGGCTTGTGTGCGTAGTCAACCACGGCGACAAAGTCTTGGCCGCGGTCGATGCGCTCCATGCGGCCTGGGACCGCCACCTTTTCGACTCCTTCGAGGAAAACTCGTGGCTCGACTCCCACAGCGGCGGCCATTCCCGTCGCGAGTGCCGCATTGGCAATGTTGAAGGTGCCCGGCATGGGCAGGCGGAATTCATAAGTACCGGCCTGCTCACCAGAGGCGACCTTGAGTTCCACCTGCTGCGCACCGGTAACCTCGGTGCGCAGCTGGCGGCCGGTGATATCAGCCTCGCGCGCCTCCGAGCCCGTCGACACCTGAATCACCGGGCGTGCAGCTGCTCGCTGCGCTATGCGACGCCCCCATTCGTCATCGACACAGATGACGGAGCGGTCGGCGGCTTGGGGCCCGTCGAAAAGCATGGCCTTGGCCTCGAAATAGTCCTCCATTGTCGGATGGAAGTCCAGGTGGTCCTGGCTCAGGTTGGTAAATCCGCCCACGTTGAAGTGCGTGCCTTGGACTCGCCCCAAAGAAAGCGCGTGGGAGGACACCTCCATCACGACGTGCGTGACGCCCTCGGAGACCATTCGCGCAAAAAGCTCCTGCAAGGTCGGCGCCTCCGGAGTGGTCAAGGACGTAGGTACCGGCTCGCGGTTGATGCGAGTGCCCGTCGTGCCGATGAGGCCGACTGAATAGCCTGCGTGCAACAGCCCCGCCTCAAGGAGGTAGCTCGTCGTGGTTTTACCGGAGGTGCCCGTCACGCCGAGGATGGTGAGCTTTTGCGTGGGATGACCATAAATCTCGGCAGAGACGGTACCGAGGATGGCGCGGATATCCTCCACCACGAGAATCGGCCGCGACTCCCCTGCTTCGACGAGAATACGCTGGCCTTCGGCATCCGTAAGAATGGCAGCCGCCGCGGTATCTGCGGCGAACTTCGCGCCATGTACGCGTGTTCCAGGAAGCGCCGCGAACAGGCCGCCGGGCGGCAGCGTCGCAGAATTCAATCCACAGGCCCCCACGGTGATCGAGGCATCCCCGATCACCGTGCCCCCAGAAATCTCTGCTAGGCGCTCAAGGCTGGTGCTGCTTGTCACGATGCTTCCTCTTCTCTGTTGTTCTGTGCTCTAGGTGTATTTATCGGCGCTGTTGCTTTTACTCGGCACGCAAGGTCAGTTTCGGTGCTGGCGGGGAGGGCGGGATATTGTCGCGGTCTAGCAACCAGGATGCAATATCGCTGAATACGGGGGCCGCAGATTGACCGCCGGAACCGTCGTCGTTGACGCCGGATTCAGGTTCATCAAGCATGACGGCGACGACGAAGCGGGGGTCGTCGGCAGGCGCAACGCCCGCGAACGTGATCCAGTACTTGGAGTTGGAATAAGCCCCAGTTTTCTCATCGACTTTCTGCGCGGTACCCGTCTTTCCGGAGAGCTGATAGCCCTCAATGTTTGCGTTTCCGGCGGTGCCGTTGTTGATGCCTTGCGGGTCATCCTGGAAAACGGCGCGGAACATGTCCACGACTGTGCGCGCGGTTTCGGTGCTGACCACGCGGGTGGTCTCGGGCTCGTCCAGTTCTTCCTTCGTCCCGTCCGGCGCTGTAATCGAGTCAATGATGCGCGGCTCAATGCGCTCACCATCATTGGCCAGTGCCTGGTAAATAGATGCCAATTGCAAGGCGGTCCATGATTGGCCTTGGCCGATGGGCAGGTTAGCGAACGTTCCGCCCGACCACTGCGAGCGATCGGGAACAAGTCCCGGGGACTCGTTGGGCAGCTCGATGCCGGTCGTCTGGCCGAGGCCGAACTTCTTCAGGTAGTCGGCATACTTATCTTGGCCGAGTCGATCCGCCAACATCAGCGTTCCCACGTTCGATGACTTACCGAAGACGCCGGTCGTGGTGTAGGGCTCGACGCCGTGCGGCCAGGCATCGTTCACAGTCACGCCGGCCATGTCGATGGAACCGGGCACTTGCAGAACCTCATTGGGGTCAGTAAGCCCCTCTTCAATGGCTGCTGCGGCGGTGATGATCTTTGCCACCGAGCCCGGCTCGAAGGGATGCGAGACAGCAAGGTTATCGAAGGTCTTATCCTTGTCCAGCTGCTTTTCGATGTCCTTGTTCGGATCAACCGTTCCAGTATTTGCCATCGCCAAAACCTGGCCGGTAGCTGCGTCCAAGACGACTGCCTCGGCGCTCTTCGCCTTCGAGTTGGCCTTCGCCTTCTCCAGCTTTTGTTGCACGTAAGTCTGCAAGTCGAGGTCCAGCGTCAGCGTCACGTTCTTGCCGTCGGTGGTGGGCACCTGATCGCGGAGAGTACCTGGGATGACCTGGCCGCTGGCGGAAACGTCTTCCGTCGAGCTGCCATCGATTCCCGTGAGGGTGGTGTCTCCGGAAGCTTCGAAACCAAATTGTCCCTGGCCATCCATGGATACCTTGCCAATGACGTTCTCAGCGATCGATCCGTTGGGGTACTGGCGGATTTGCTGTTCATCGGCAGCCAGGCCGTGGTATTCCTCAGCGATGGCTACCGCGACATCCGGGTCGACGTTGCGCACGAGAACCTCGTACTGGGTATCGGCGCGGAGCTTATCCATGATCTGCTCCGAATCTACGTCCCCGGCGTCGATGCCCGCTTCCTTCAGCTTGTCCGGGATTCCCTTCGACATGTCGGTGAGCCTCTCTGTCACCTTGTCGTCGAGGTAGGTCTTCTTTGCGTCGGGCGCTAGGGACGCAAACTCGGCCTCGTCGGAGGCCTTCTGCTCTTCCTGTTCACGAAGCTCATCGCGCAGGCGGGTCGGTGACACAGTCAAGGACCGAGCGCGCATGGTGTAGGCCAAACGCTGGCCATCGCGAGCAAGAATCTCGCCACGCCCAGCGGTATCCACATAAACACGAGTTCGCTGTTCTGCGGCCTTCGCTGCCAAGTCTGGGCCCCACACGATCTGCACCCATGCGAGGCGCCCCATCCACGCCAGCATGACGACGAGTAGTACCGCCGCAATGACATGAACGCGACGGTGCATCGTCTTTTGCTGGCTCATAAACGGCTTGCCGGTACGCGGGTTTCGGGAACGGGTCGCGGGAACGACGCGGTCGGCGTCGTAACGCTGCCGTGGTTGGTGAGAGGTACCGCGCGGTTGGGCGGCACGGGCGGCGGAAACGCGCCTCGGGCGCCGGCCACCTGAGTGTGGTGGGGTCACACGTCACCTTTCTATCTGCAGCGAGGATGGGTATTTGAACAGCTAAACATCGTGCCCCCACTGGTGCGGGGGTGGAGATGAACTCATCCCGAATTGTGCCCTATGATCGCCGCCCGTCCACGCAGGCACGCGCGGAGCGGGAAGGGATTCTACCCCCGAGCGGCGTAAGGAGCCTGAGCTGGGATGTCCGGCAGCTCTACGTTTCCTTCACCCGACTGACCTCCCTCGGAGTTGTCTCCCGAACGTGAATCATTCGGGGAAGAGCTCTCACGCTCGCCCTGCCTTCCGTTGAGATTCGGGCGGGCGTTCAGGTTGTCGGACATGTTGGCGGTCGCGTTCGGGTCACTGGAAGCCTGTCCCGGGCGGACCGGCTCGCCGTTGACATCGATGACCGATTCCATATCCGGAGTTGCCTCACGCTTTTGTTCCACGTTGCCGTCCGGACCGACTTCCACAACGCCCGGCTGGACCGGGATACCCATCTTGGCTTCGTGGGCACGGCGGGCAACATCGGAGGCGGAGCGAACATTTTCCAAGTCTCGGTTGAGAGTTTCTAGCTGGTTATCCAGCGTGGATTCCTGGGCGGTAAGCTCCTGAATCTTGAAAGTCTGGGACGTCGACAAGCCCGAAAGCCACATGGCCGCAGCCACACCAGCGATAAGTAGGCCGATGGCAATGAAGGACAGGCGGGCGAAAAGACCAGTGACCCGAGTGGGCTGCACAACACGGCGCCCACGATTACTCACTACCTGCTTCGACCCAAGGCGGTTTCCCCGCAGGCTGGTTGCACCCCGTCGTGAGGGCACTGTGCCGCGATGCGGAGTGCGGCTGGGCAGCGGCGTGGTACGGCGACCCCGCTCAAGCAGTGCGGTCCCCTGCCCCGAGACGTCGGCTCCAGTAGTGAAATCGCGGCTAGCGCCCATGGTGTGGGTCCTCTCGTGGTCGCGGCGGTCGGTTGCCTGTGCAGTGCGGTCTCTCAACGTCATGGCCTACCTCCCGGTTCATGAAAAGACGGGGTCCCTTCAAGACGCTCGAGAGCGCGCACCCGGACGGATGCCGCCCGCGGGTTCTCCGCAATCTCTTCCTTGCTCGCCTTCTCGGCCCCACGCGTCACAATGGAGTAGTGCGCCGCGGTGCCCGGGAGATCCATGGGCAGGCCCGCCGGTGTGGTCGAGGTGCTGAGTTTGGTGAAGGCATGCTTGACGATGCGATCTTCGAGCGACTGGTAGCTCATAAACACCGCGCGCCCACCAACGGACAGGGCATCCGTGATTACGGGGATAACCTGCTCAATCGCTTCAAGCTCGCGGTTGACCTCGACGCGCAAAGCCTGGAAGGTTCGCTTCGCAGGGTGGCCGCCGGTGCGGCGAGTTGCCGCCGGGATAGCGGCGTACAACAGCTCAACTAATCGCGCGGAATTGCTGAAAGGTTCCTTTTCCCTTTCCCTGAGCACAGCGGACGCAATCTTGCCGGCGAAGCGCTCATCACCATAAGTCTTGAGGATGCGGGCAAGCTCGCCGTGACTATACGTATTCAGAATGTCGGCGGCCGTCATTTCCTGGCGTGGGTCCATGCGCATATCCAGCGGCGCGTCGGTCTTGTACGCAAATCCGCGGTCGATCTGATCGAGCTGCATGGATGACACACCAAGATCAAACAGCGCCCCGGCAATGCCGTGCTCCCGCGCGATAGAAAAAATTTCGTGCTCGCCCTGCGCAATGGCGCTGCCCACCTCGTCGAAGCGCGCGTTGACGGCGACGAAGCGGTCAGCGAAGGGACTGAGACGGCGAGAAGCATTGCTCAAGGAGGCGGAGTCACGATCCACACCAATGATGCGTGCGGCGGGAAAGCAGTTGAGGAAGTACTCACTGTGGCCGCCGGCGCCGAGGGTGCCGTCGACAATCACTGCGTTCTCCCCTGCCGCTTCAACCGCTGGGGCAAGCAGCTGAGCCATGCGCGCACGCATGACGGGGACATGGCCATGGTTGTCATTCACGTCGTAGGTAATAGTGCCATTGCGGTCCACAGCTGCTGTCCCCCTTTCCGTTCAGGCGCCTGAGGCTGCTGTCTGATGTGGTCGATAAAAAATCGAGTGCGTATAGGGCCCTGTCCGAGGAAGGGTTCTGATGTCGGGGAAGTACACCAGCTCATCCTCCTCGGGCAGAGTCCGTACACGCACTCTCGGTGCACCGGGCTAGCCCTAAAGCAGTCCGGCAAGTACGTCATCGGCGTCTGCCGCCGAGTAAGCGTCTTCAGTTTGCGCCTGGTATTCAGCCCATGCGGCTGCGTCCCAGATTTCGAGGAAGTCGACCGAGCCCACAACCACGCATTCCTTCGTCAGGTTTGCGTACTCACGGTGGCCTGCAGACAGCGTGATACGCCCGTGCCCATCGGGACGCTGCTCGTCCGCACTCGCTGCCAAGTTACGGATGAACGCACGTGCGTCCGGGTTGGTACGAGACACAGCCGCAGCCTTCCTGGCTCGTGCCGCGAACTCCTCGCGCGGGTACACCGCAAGCGAGTGATCCTGCCCCTTGGTGACCATGAGGCCACCGGCCAGTTCTTCGCGAAACTTCGCTGGAAGCGTAAGCCGCCCTTTGTCATCGAGCTTGGGAGTGTAGGTGCCGAGAAACATCCCCGGGTCCACCTTCCTGTCACTCGAAAACTCCGGATTCCTCTCGCGACAAGAGAACAACTCTCCTCCGCTGCGCCCCACTCTACCCCACTTTCCCCCACCACCAACACCTTTAGCACCCCACCCTCCCGCGTGTCACAATAAATCCCCAGATAAAAGGATGTTTTTCCGGTGGGAAGTTTTCCCGGCGCCCCCTTGACATACCGCTAAAGTAGGGACCCTCCCCGGGCAATCACCCACGCAACTTCCACCCCTTAGAAACTAAATCTCCTCACCAGCCCCAGAATCCTGCAACTTTGCCCGCCCCACCCCCAACAAAACCGCCAGCGGCACCCAGGCTCCAGCCCCCAGCCCACACGAGTGGGTGAAAGTGGGGAATTGAGGGAAAGCGACCAAAAGCGCCGCCACCACCGCCTCCCTTTTTTAGAAACGCCGCGTTCCTATGATAGAAACAGTGTGTTGCCATCTTGAGAACCACGGGATGGCGCTCCATTAGTTTTCTTCACCCACTAGGAAGATCCCCTATGTATCTAGCTTGGCGCGAGATGCTCTTCGCGCGTACCCGATTCATCCTCATGGGCGTTGTCCTTGCCCTCATGTCCATGCTCGTCGTCATCATCTCCGGCCTCACAGCAGGTTTGGTCAACGACGGCGTCTCCGGACTAAAAGCAATGGATGCCGACGTCGTCGCTTTCGCCGACGGCACCCAGAAAGACTCAGCTTTCACCCGCTCGGTTGTCGATGCCTCTGATAGCGAGTCCTTCGCTCAGCACGACGGCGTGGAAGAAGCCGCTCCTCTTGGCCTGACCATCGCCAATGCCCATAACCAAAACGGCACGGCAGTGGACCTGACCCTGCTGGGAGTAGAACCGGACTCCTTCGTGGCACCGGCAGGTTTGCCCGCACTTGACACCAACCGGGTCGACGGCCAGCCCAGCAACACCAAGCACGACATCATCGTCTCCTCCACCCTGCACGATGAAGGCATCGAGGTCGGCGACACCATCACGCTCGATCGCTTGGATATCCCGCTGAATGTCGTTGGGTTTACCGATAACCAACGCACCTTCGGACACGTGGACGTGGCCTACCTTCCGCTCGACATCTGGCAAGAGATCCACGCTGGCGGTCGCCACGGCGAAGCCGTGAACCCAGACGCTTATGACGAAGCCTCCGTCATCGTCGCCCGCACGTCAGACAAGCCGGACACCGAGGCCCTCTCGGAACAGTCCGGCCTGGATGTTCGAACCCTCAAGGAAAGCTTCGACTCCTCCCCCGGCTACACCGCCGAGATGATGACCTTATCCATGATCACGTGGTTCCTGTACGTCATCGCCGCACTCGTGACCGGCGCCTTCTTCCTCGTGTGGACCATTCAGCGGGCCGGCAATATCGCCACCCTCCGCGCGATGGGCGCGACCAAGGGTTTCTTGTTGCGCGATAGCCTCGGCCAGGCAGTCGTCATCCTTGTCTTGTCCATCCTGGCGGGTGCGCTTGTCGCCGTCGGCCTGGGCAGCCTCCTGGAGCAGACTGCCATGCCTTATGCCACCGAATTCAGTTCCGTCATCAGTGGCGGACTCATCCTCTTCGTCGCTGGTCTGCTCGGCGCTTTCATCGCCGTTGTCCGTGTCACCCGAACCAACCCCCTCGCAGCCCTAGGAGAAAACCGATGAGCCCAGCTTTGGAACTAAAAGACGTCACCGTCAGCTACACCGATGGCGATTCGCAGGTTAAGGCACTCGATTCCGTCAACCTCAGCATCAATCCCGGCGAATTCGTTGCCGTGGTCGGACCATCAGGTTCCGGCAAGTCCACGCTGCTCGCTGTTGCGGGCGCATTGACGACGCCCGATTCCGGCCAGGTCCTCGTTGCGGGCGAGGACATCGTGCAGCTTGGCGACGCCCAACTGGCACAGATCCGCCGCAACCACATCGGCTTCGTCTTCCAGTCCACCGGAAACCTTCCTTCCGCGTTGACTGCGGAGGAACAGCTCGAGCTGGCCAGCAAAGTCATTGGTAAGACTGGGCGCTATTCCAGCACTCAACTCCTCGACAAGGTTGGCATGAAACATCGCGCCAAGCACCGCCCGGGCGGCTTGTCCGGCGGTGAACGGCAGCGCGTTGGCATCGCGCGTGCACTCGTTGGCAACCCCCAGGTGCTGCTTGTCGACGAACCCACCGCAGCCCTAGATCGTGCACGCTCCCAGGAGATCGTTGCGCTCTTGGCAAAGGAATGCCACGACTTTAACGTCGCGGGCGTCATGGTCACTCACGACTACGAGGTTCTCGATCACTGCGACAAGGTCTATGAGATGGTCGACGGCCGCTTAACACCGGCCACCGCATCCGCCCAGCGATAAGCAAAGAATGCGCAGCTTAACGTAGACTCACACGCATGCCAAAGATCACTGAAACGACAGTAGCCGAGCACCGCGCCGTCCAGCACCGTGCGGTGCTCGAGGCTGCCGAAAAGCTGATCATCACTAGCCATGGTGCAGTCCCCACCTTGGCCGAAGTTGCCGCAGAAGTCGGGCTTGCCCGCCCCAGCATCTATCGATACGTATCATCCCAGCACGATCTACTGGTACAGCTGCTTATTCAGGCGACCCAATCGTGGAATGAGCAACTCGAGGCCGCCATGAAGGTAGCTTCCCCGGAGCCTAAGAAGCGCATCCACGCCTATGTCGACGCCACGCTCGATCTCTTCATTCATAGTGCACACGGCCATTTAATGACCGCCGCACAGCACTTCCCCCAGGCCTTTGCTGACGAGGCAGTACAGAAGTCTCATGGCGGCTTCGCCTCCATCGTTGACGAGTTCTGCCCCGGCGTTTCCCCAGTAGATATCTCGTTGCTCAATGCGGCCATCGTCCGCGCCTCTGAGCTGGCGGACGGCTCACCGGAAAAGCTCAACAGCGCAACGCAAACCCTCTACGCAATGGCCGAAGCCATCCTACCCTAGGCCACCACATCAAAAGAGCCCTCCGCGGATTAAAGCGGAGGGCTATTCGGGACCAGCTTTGGGACCGGTTCTAGACGCTTAGCGACCTTCGAAACGACGACGGAAATTGTCTTCGAGGCGGTTTCCAACGTCGCTACCGCCCTTCTTGGATTGCTTGCCGCGACCCCGAGTGGACGACTGCGCACCGACTGCAACCAGAGAATCCTCCGAGTTCCCGCGCAGCATCCAGACGCCGGATCCAAACATGACTAGGAAGCCGAGGACCGAGAGGCTCACAAACCACAGGGATTGCTGGGCCAGCGCAATACCGCCCACCATCATGCAGAGACCGACAACAATCAGGGCAACTCCGCGGAGGGTGATAACGCCCGAGTTTGCGCCGAAAGAAGTTTCACCGGACACCGACGCACCAAAACCAGGATCATTGGCCAGCAACGACTGCTCAATTTCACGCAGCGCTTGCTGTTCGTGCTCAGAAAGGGCCACAGCGTCCTCCGTAGTGGGTTGGGTTTAGGTAGTGGAACTGGGAAATAGGATTACTACCTCTATAACGTCAAGGATAGCGAGATAGTTCCCGCAAAGACAGTCCACACGTTTTAAACGCACTACGCCCCACTACTGTGGCCCCGCGCTCCGCATTAAGCCGCGAGACCACCGAAGCCCAGCTCAGACTCAGTCGCATCCACATAGCGGGCGGCAAGCGCCACATAGCGATAGACCGTATCAGGATCAGGGACCGGATCCAGTCCGGATGCCACTCGCGAACGCACAAGCGAGTAGTCCTTAAACTCCGCTGCCCACTGCGCATCAGCCTGGCCGATGAGCGCCACTTGCTCCCAAGCGGAGGTGGGCAAGCGCCGACGACGTGACACCGTGGACGCCGCCACCCGAGCACCGGCAGCGCGCAGCGAGGCGCGATAGGCCATTTCCAAAGCGTCCGCGAAACGCCCCTCCGCCGCGCTCTGGCGCGCCTCCACCAACAAATCCAACGCTTGACCCACGAAACGATCGCGGCGTATGCACTGCAACGCCTCCCGGTTACGGCTCCGCGCCGCTGCTGTTGCTGAGATTACCTGTGCCATGACCTCTCCCCCTTGGGCTTCTTCCTGAGCTTGTCAATAGAGACTGTGTTGTTGATTTCCTGTCGTTGTTTGTTGACGCGATTCACCTTAAAGCCGCCTTCCTACATCCACCCCCAATGTTAGTCCACATGTTCGAATTTGACAATAGTTTTACCGAACTTCTCCACGTTTTTCGAACATGCACATCAAATTTGCCTGCGAAGGGTTCGTTGCCTGCTTTCACATACCGCAAGAATCTGTTGTTATTAGACATGTGAGTTACACGCTGCGCCGCCTAAGCCCCCAAGAGTTCGCCATTGCCCTCCCGCACTTGGTGGATATCTACATTGCAGCGATGAACTACGACCCCTCAGTACGCAACAGCTCCATCATGCGGTGGCGCGGGGATCTCATACGCCCGGGGTTTTCCTGCGTGGCGGCCACCTCCGAAGACGGCATCACCGGCTTTGCCTACGGCTTTCTAGGCTCTCCTGATACCTGGTGGGATAGGCAACTCCGCCGAGCGCTCTCCAACAACGGCGGCGCAACCCCAGAGCAAGAAGAGGTTCTCCACAACTATTTTGAGTTGGCGGAAATCCACGTAGTGCCCGAGGCACAGGGCCACGGTCTGGGCCGTGCGCTGCTTGAAGCACTGGCCTGGAACCTCCCCGCCCGCTACATCCTGCTCTCCACACCTGAGGTTCCCAATGAAGCCAACTCCGCCTTCGGCCTCTACCGCACAATGGGCTTTAGTGACTTCCTTCGCCAGCTCCATTACCCCGCCGATTCACGCCCCTTCGCCATCCTGCAATCAGCTGTGCCGCTAGCACCAGCCGGTACCGCTTAACCTGGCGTCTAATCCGTGAGCCTGCCCAGGTAGAGTGGCAGGCGTGACTACTCCGCAAATACCTTCCCTGGACGATATCCCCGTAGCCGTACGCGAGGAGCTCGAGCTTTTCCTAGATAGTCAGCGCGACGCCATCGCGTCCATCGGTTCCCCGGTGACTAACGCGATCTCCTATTTGGAATCCTTCGTGCTGGACGGCGGAAAACGTATCCGCCCTCTCTACGCGTGGGCAGGTTTTATCGGCGCACATGGGCTCGAGGGCACGGAGTCCCCGCAGGCGATGCTCCGCGCAGCTTCTTCCCTAGAATTCATCCAGGCTTGTGCTCTCATCCACGATGACATCGTGGATGCTTCCGATACCCGGCGCGGCAATCCCACCGTCCACCGTGGCGTAGCCGCTCGCCATCGGGAGCTCGGGCTCAGCGGTGACGCTGACTTCTTCGGGCAGTCTCTCGCCATCCTTGTGGGCGACATGGCCTTGGTCTGGGCCGAGGACATGCTCCAGGATTCCGGCCTGAGCCCCGAGGCGCTCGCGCGCGCTCGGGCGCCGTGGCGGGCGATGCGCCGCGAGGTTATCGGCGGGCAAATGCTGGATATTTGCCTCGAAGCGGAAGGCTCCGAGGATGCAACGTTGGCGGACTCAGTAAACCGTTTCAAGACCGCCGCGTACACCATCGAGCGCCCGTTGCATTTGGGCGCAGCCGTAGCAGGAGCACCCGAAAAGCTT
The DNA here is from genome assembly GCF_001811845.1 of Corynebacterium sp. HMSC062E11. Classification (NCBI taxonomy): domain Bacteria; kingdom Bacillati; phylum Actinomycetota; class Actinomycetes; order Mycobacteriales; family Corynebacteriaceae; genus Corynebacterium; species Corynebacterium sp. HMSC062E11. Next base: position 227,479 of record NZ_KV806774.1, on the reverse strand, counting down.
GTTGCCGCTTTCCGCGGCTATGGACAAGACATCGGGGTCGCATTCCAGCTCCGCGATGATTTGTTGGGGGTCTTTGGTGACCCAGCAATTACTGGCAAGCCCGCCGGTGATGATCTGCGCGAGGGCAAGCGCACGATCCTCTTGTCATTGGCTCTGCAACGTGCGGATACCACTGATCCCGCTGCTGCCGCGGAGCTTCGCCGACTCATCGGCCAGACGGAGGATCCCGCAGATATTGCCCGCATGGCCCAGATCATTGCCGATTCCGGGGCACCGGATGTCGTCGAGCAGCGCATCAGCGATCTCACGCGCTCGGGCCTTGACCACCTTCATAATGCCCAGGTCGCCCCCGAAGTCACGGCAACGCTGGAAGAGCTTGCCCACAAATCCACCGCACGCCGGATGTAGCATGGCCCGCTCCGCATCCGCGCGCGTATCCCTGCGCATTCCCAACCCCCTTCCTTTGGGCATCGTCTCCGCGGCGATCCTTGCTCTCGCCTCCTTCTCTGGTGGCGCAACCCGGAACCGCGGCGGCTTTCTTGAGGCACTCAATATCGGTTTTCTCGCGTATGGCCACGGCCGCAACATCGGCATAGTCCTCTATTGGGTTGGCCTCTTTGGATTGGTCGCCGCGTGGGTCCTGGCTGGGCGTTATCTCATCGCCCCACAGCTCAAGAACCCGCAACCCGACGGCGCGCTGTCTGACATCCGCCGAATGCTGATGTGCTGGGTTGCCCCGCTGTTGTGCGCGGCCCCACTGGCTTCGCGGGACGTGTACTCCTATCTCATGCAGGGAGCCATGGTGCGCGATGGTTTCGATCCTTATGTCGAAGGCGCGGCTGTTAACCCCGGCCCCTTCCTGCTGGAAGTCTCACACGACTGGCGCAACACCACTACGCCTTATGGTCCGCTGCACTTGTGGATGGGCAACGGGGTAACCGACCTCGTGGGGGACAATGTCGCCGCGGGCATCATCGTCTATAAGGCGATATCGGTCCTCGGCTTTGCCGCCATCGCTTGGTCGATTCCACGCCTTGCACGCAGCATCGGGGGCGATCCGGCGCTAGCGCTGTGGTTGGGTGTAGCGAATCCAGTGATTCTATTGCACCTCATCGGCGGCATGCACAATGAATCGGTCATGGTGGGCTTGGTATCGCTGGGATTGCTCGCCGCGGTTCACAACAAGTTTCATCTCAGCCTCCTTCTTGTCGGCGTAGCGGTGTCGCTCAAAGCCACAGCTGTATTCGCCGCACCGTTTATCGTGTGGCTCATGCTGCACCACTGGGCGCCGAAAGGCACCACGCCACTCAAGCGCTTCGAGGTCTTTCTCCTGTCCGGCGTCGTTGCCGTGGCGGAGGTCGCGCTGGCGGTGGCGGTGATTACGTGGGCGTCGGGAAGCTCGTGGGGCTGGTTGTCACAAATCAGTGGCAATTCCAAGGTGATCAATCCCCTGGCCGGCCCTACCTTGCTCGCCGACATTCTGGTACCGCTCATCCAGGTCTTCTCCCCCGATACCACCTATAACGGGGTGCTCAGCGTGTTGCGTTCAATTGCGATGATCCTCATGCTCCTCGGCCTCGTCGTCGTGTGGTGGTGGGGGCGAACGGGCGTGCGCCGCGCGATTGCCGCTACGGCTGCTGCCTACCAGGTGGCGTTCGTCTTCAACTCTGTGACGCTTCCCTGGTATTACGCCTCCGTGCTGACGCTCATGGGAACCTTCCGTCCACCGCTGCCCTTGATCAAACTAACCACCGGCGTGGCCCTCTTTATCGGAGTGGCCTTCGCTGGCGACGGAAACCACCAGCTCTATAACTGGTTCTGGGACATCGCCATGGTGGTCGTGGCGTGGTCAGCAACGCAGTGGATTTTCGATGGTGTTCCACGCACCACCGCGGCCATGGATGAGGCTGCTACTGCTAAAACGCCGAAGCCTGCGCGCGCCGAATAACCTCGCGCGCAAGGTGCCCGTGGAGCGCGTCAATGGGGCGGCCTGGCAAGGACTCATCTTCGGTAAACAGGTGCGCCAGAATTTCATTGTCGCCCCAGCCGTTATCGGAGAGGACCGTAATCACTCCGGACACGTGCTTGGAAATGACGCCCTTGGAATTGAAGAATGCCTCCGGGACGAGGCGCTCCCCCTCGGCGTTTCGCCACACAATGAATTTACGCGCGTTGAGCAGGTCGAAGACGCGAGTGATGGGAAGATCGAGCTTTTCAGCAACCTCAGCGAGCGTCAGCAGCTTTTCCCCGGCGAGGAGCTGCGGTAGTTCCGGGTGGGGATTCTCGAAGTTGTTCTCAGAATTAGTCACGGACACAACTGTAGCCGGATCACACTTTGGGGCGCTGATCGGCCATACTGGAATCCATGACAAGGCTGAACGTGGGCGACATTCTCGAAGGACGCTACCGCATCGATCAGCCGATCGCTCGCGGCGGCATGTCCACTGTGTATCGCTGTGTCGACATGCGCTTGGGCCGCGCAGTGGCCGCCAAGGTCATGGATGAGCGCTATCACGATGACCCTGTCTTCGTCACCCGCTTCGAGCGCGAGGCCCGCGCCATGGCACAGCTAAGCCATCCCAACCTCGTCGCCGTGCATGATTTCTCCGCGGATGGGTTGCCCATCTATCTCATCATGGAGCTCATCACCGGCGGCACCTTGCGCGAGCTCCTTGCTGAACGCGGCCCCATGCCGCCACATGCCGCAGCCGGCGTCATGCACTCCGTGCTGGCCGGGCTCACCGAGGTCCACCACGCCGGCCTCGTGCACCGCGATATCAAGCCAGACAACGTTCTCATCACGGACAACCACCGCGTTAAGGTCGGCGATTTCGGCTTGGTGCGCTCCGCCAAAGCGGAGCACGATAGCTCGGGTCAAATCGTCGGCACCGTCAGCTACCTCTCCCCCGAGCAGGTTACGGGTGCGGATATCACCCCGGCTTCCGATGTCTACTCGGCCGGAATTGTCCTGTTTGAGCTCCTTACCGGCACGGTCCCCTTCCACGGCGAGACCCCACTGGCCCACGCCACAGCGCGCGTGCACGCGGATGTGGTGGCGCCGTCCTCACGCATCGAGGGGGTGCCCATGCTTTTCGACGCCCTCGTGGCCACCGCCACCGCGCGCCAGCCGGCCGAAAGGTTTGCGGATGCCGGCGAATTCCTCGATGCGCTGGATGATGTATCCCGTGAACTGCAGCTCCCGCAATTCACCGTCCCCGTCCCGCGGAACTCGGCTGCTGCACGAACAGCCGCTGTGCCCACGGATTTTTCGGGGGCAGGCAATACCCGGGTCTTCGAAGCTACGTCCACGATCCCGGCGCCTCAAGCGCCCACGCGGGAAACCCGTGTAGAGCCTCGAAACGATGTTTTTCTCCCGCCGGCCGCACCGGTAAATCCTCCGGCACCGTCCCCTGCGGTAGCAGAACCTTCTGCGCCGCTTCCCCCGGCCGGTGCCGAGGAGGAGCCAGAAGAGCGCCCCTTGAGCAACCGCAGCGCGATTGCCCTCGTTGGCTTCCTCGTCCTCGTCGGCCTCGCCACCTTGGCTGTCGCCGTGGCGGCCTGGTGGTTTGGCTCCGGAGAATACGGCACGTGGCCGATTCTCTGGAGGCCATATTAGCCTGCGCAACTTCTAGTTGCGCAGCATCTCCGCGATAAGGAAGGACAGCTCCAGCGATTGCTGCGTGTTCAGGCGCGGATCCACGGCGGACTCGTAGCGGCCCGGCAGATCCACGTCCGTGATGTCCTCAGCGCCGCCGAGGCACTCGGTGACGTCCTCGCCGGTGAACTCTAGGTGGACACCACCAGGGTGAGTACCCAGTTCACGGTGCACCTCGAAGAAGCCCTGGACCTCGTCGACGATCTTGTCGAAGTGGCGGGTCTTGTAGCCATTCGATGCCGTGAAGGTATTCCCGTGCATCGGATCGGACTGCCACACAACCTTGTGGCCGGAGTCCTCCACGGCCTTGATGATCGGCGGCAGGACGGAACGCACCTTATCGTGGCCCATGCGGGCGATCATGGTTAGGCGGCCAGGCTCACGGTTCGGATCCAGACGCTCTGCGTACTGCACAGCCTGCTCCGGAGTTACTCCTGGGCCAAGCTTGATGCCCACGGGGTTGCCGATGATGGAGGCGAAAGCGACGTGGAAATCGTCGAGGCCGCGGGTGCGCTCGCCGATCCACAGCTGGTGAGCGGACAGGTCGTAGAGCTTGGTCTCGCCGTTAGTGTCCAAGCCCAAGCGCAGCATGGAACGCTCATAGTCACGCAGCAGGGCTTCATGGGAGCAGTAGATCTGTGCCGAACGCAGGGTCTCGTCTGAGACTCCGCAGGCGTTCATGAAGGCCAGGCCGTTCTCAATTTCATTCGCCAGGGCCTGGTAGCGAGCGCCTGCCGGAGAGTTGGCCACAAACTCGCGATTCCACTCGTGGAGTCGGTAAAGGTCAGCAGTACCGGATTGGGTCAGTGCGCGGACCAGGTTCATGGCCGCCGAGGAGTTCGCATAGGCACGGATCATGCGGGCGGGATCGTGGCGGCGGGATTCCTCGTTGGCTTCTACGCCGTTGACGATGTCACCGCGGTAGTTGTACAAGCCGTTTGCGTCCAGATCAGAGGAGCGCGGCTTCGCGTACTGGCCGGCGATGCGACCGAGCTTAACCACCGGGGTGGACGCGCCATACGTCAAAACTACGGCCATTTGAAGCAGCGTCTTGATGTTGCCGCGGATGTGCGGCTCCGTATTGGACTCGAAGGTTTCCGCGCAGTCGCCTCCCTGGAGGAGGAAGGCGTTGCCCAGGGCGACGTCGGCAAGCTTGCGCTTGAGGTCCTCAATCTCTGGAGCCACGACGATAGGTGGGACGGATTCCAGGATCTTGCGCACGTTATCGGCTTGCAGCTGATCCCAGCTGGGTTGCTGCTTTGCCTCGCGGGCAATCGCATCTTGAAACTTCTCGTTGATCCCCTCCGGCAGCGGTGGCAGATCAGGGAGCACTTCTTTGGGAATATCTACTGTCCAACTCACACCCAGTATTTAACCATCTTGGGTCTATCGCGCGTTAGTTAATGGCATTTCGGCCACGGTATTAATTCACGCTTTATTAACGCGGTTGCCCCTAGTCAACGGCAAGTGCTGTTCACAAACCCGAAATTTGGCCAGATTATGGCGGGCGTCGACCAACGCGTCATGGTTGCCGTTCGGGACTGGAGGCAGCTTGGGGCGGCCGGCGAATTCCCAATACTGCTTAAGCTCCCGGGTATAGCGCGGCAGGCCCTTGGGCAGACTCGCCATATCGCCCCAGAGTTGCGCAACAACCACGTGGTCATAAGCGCCCACCCAGGCCCACAACTCGATGGGAGTGGAGTGCCGGCCGAGGAATTTCAGGAGATCTTCGCGGATGGTTTCGCGCGATTTCCAGACCGGATCTGCTGGACTCGGCAGCTTATCCAAAACATTCTCACGCACCCATGCGTTTGCCTTGGCCGGATCAAAATCTGTCGATACCGCGTAGTATTCGCTACCGTCTTCCCCGACAATTCCGATGGAGACCAATTCAATGGTCGATCCGTCCTCGATAAATTCGGTGTCGTAGAAGTAGCGCACGCCCCGTATCCTAGTCTCCCGCCCACATAGGCCTGCCCACTGGGGTCTATACTCAACTGCGTGAAGAAAGCTCTCTCCTCCCCTCTTCTCCCCTTGTTCATAGCAGGGCTGGCCTCCCTAGCGTGGATTATCCAGCTTCCGGCATTATTCAGCAGCGGCAGCATTGCACCTTATTACCACATTGACCTCGATGTCTATCGCGAGGGAGGACGCGCGCTTCTACGCGGAGAGAATCTTTACGCACAGAGCTATGTGCTCGACAACGGTTTTTCGCTGCCTTTTACCTACCCGCCTTTTGCTGCAGCGCTTTTCGCCATGGTGTCATGGCTCCCGTTGTGGCCGCTGTCCGTTCTTCTTACCGCAGCATCGCTCGGGGCGCTGTGGGTTTGCCTGTATGCCGTGATTTCTCGGAGCTGTGCTACTGAGCGACCTGGTTGGTGGTCCTCGTGGGCATTGTGCGCCTGCATGCTGATGGAACCGGTTACTGAGACGCTCAGCTTCGGCCAAGTGAACCTTTTGTTGACCGCGGCGGTCGTTGTAGATTGCTTACTGCTGAGCCCACGAAGCTCGTGGCGTGGTGTGCTTACGGGCATTGCAATAGCCATCAAGCTCACCCCAGCGGTGTTCCTCGCCGTGTTTTTCGTTCGCCGCGACTGGCGCGCTCTTGCCACGGCGTTGGTCTCCTTTGTCGCATGTGGTGTAGTGGGGCACCTCGCCTCCCCAGCGAGCTCCGCGGTGTATTGGACCGATACCCTTCGTGATTCCTCGCGCATCGGCGGGCTGGCCTACTCCGGCAACCAATCACTCCGCGGCCTGCTAAGCCGCATTGTCCCCGAGCAAGCATCGGCTCTTTGGATTCTCGGATGCATCGCCATCGTCGCGCTTCTGTGGTGGCTTATGGAGCATACATCATCGCAGGTCGAGCTCGTGCTGCTCGCTTCCTCGGCGGCGCTGCTGTGCTCCCCGGTCTCGTGGTCTCACCATTTCACGTGGCTCTGCTTGGCAGCGGTATATCTGACCGCCCGCCGACACTGGTTCCTAGCTGCCCTCACATGGCTGACGTTGCTGGCCCGCGGCCACTGGCTCGTCCCGCACAATGAGCAGCTGGAGCTGACGTGGTCGTGGTGGCAGCAGATTCCGGGCAACGACTATTTCTTGCTCGTCGTGTTTCTTGTCGCGGTGAGCTGCTGGCTCAGGCTCGTGCCTACAGACGACGGTTCCGTTTTTCGCCGACCCGCACCGATTGGCGGCGGTTTAAGCGTCCAGCCCACGACGGGCACCTTGCCCAAAGCCCACAGTGCTAGCGACGCGACTGCGCAATAAAGAACGCACATGCTAAGCCAGAACCACGTGTTTTCCAGCGGCCACTGGCCCGCCAGGCTAACCTCCCGAGGATGGAGCGCCATGGGGTAGCCATAAAGAACGGTGAGACCGATGGGATGCCCTAGATAGATAGGCAGCGTGTGGGCACCGATGAAACGCAGACCAGTGGACAAGGCCGGAATATAGGACACCGCCACCGCCACCGCGATTCCCACTGGCACCTCGAAGAACTGCTCTACCATGCGAACGAGGATGTGAACGTCATCCCGCACCAGCGCCTCCGTACCAGGCAACAACCACGTGACGTCAACTTCTCCGGAGAAGTTATCCCACGCGCGGCGAGTAAAAAAGCCGATGGCGTAGGCCACTGTCATCCCGGAATACGCCCAAAAACTGCGGTGATCCCATATGCCCTTAAACGGTGCCTCGATAGCTGCAGCGAAGTCGGAAATGGCATCACGGAAATAGGCAGCGCCGACAAAGACCGGGAGAAACATGATGGCCTTCGCAATCGAGGTGTATTGCGCCTGCCAAGCGGTGAACAGAATCGGGCTAAAGCTCAGCGCCATCGCTGCCCACCCGGGGAGCTTGCGTACGCACCACAAGAAGATGTTGAACAGAATCAGCGAATGCAAAAACCATGCCATGGAATGGCCCACGAGCAGGCTGGCTGTCATTTGGCCAACATCGAAGATGGGATCTCCAAAGACCCAGTGGTACTCCACGCGTTTGGTTTGTTGCTCAACGAGCATCCAGACCACATAGGGAACGAGGAAGTACCACAGGCGGCGTGTGAAAAGCTCCGCGAAGCTAAAGCGAAAAACCTTCTGGGCAAAAAAGCCGCTCACCAAGAAGAACAGAGGTAAGCGAAGCGGATCCAGCCAGACGTTAAAGGCCGCCAGCCACGTCTCCCCTGATTCAGGAACGGTGAGCGTGATGTGCAGAAGCACGACGCCCAGGATGGAGATGCCTTTCGCTACATCGGGCCACGCCAGGCGTTTGGTTAGAGAAGAAGACACTGACTACCGTGCCTCCGAACCGGGCTCGGCCCCTTCCGGGTAGCCGTGTCCAGCTTGCAGAGAGGCCTTCACATCGGAGGCGTACACGTCGACATAGGGTTTACCCGCCAACTCAGCCAGCTGCTTCATCACGTAGTCCGTGAAGGCGCGCGCAGTAGCGTGGTCCTGAGGATCAAGGTTGCGTTCAGCGGCCCACGCCTGGGGGTCGATGGGCTCACCCACGCGCATGCCGACGCGAACCGGGCGCGGGATCCATGAACCGATCGGGTTTGCCTTCCGGGTATTAATCATGGCGATGGGAATTACCTGCTTACCAGTGGTCAACGCGATGCGCGCCATGCCGGTGCGCCCCTTGTAAATGCGTCCATCGGGCGAACGAGTTCCCTCCGGGTAGATTCCAAAGAGATCCCCGCGGCCGATAATGCGTTGCGCGCTCGCTAGCATGGCGTCGCTCGCGTCTTTATTGACGCGGTCAATCGGTACCTGCCCCACGGAGCTAAAGAACCACTTTTGCAGGCCGCCAACGAAACCGGGGGTGGTGAAATACTCGCTCTTAGCCAGAAAAGTAATCTGCCGCGGGCACAACAGGGGGAAGTAGAAAGAATCCATGACGGCTTGGTGAGAGGATGCCAAGATAGCCGAACCGGATTCCGGGATGCGATCCATTCCTTCGGACCATGGGCGGTTCCATACTCGAAGGGCCGGGCCAAAAAAGATGTGCTTAAAGGCCCAGTACCACTTGTTTCGCATCGCTTATAGTCCTATCTGTTTATGCCGAACAGGCCACGCTGTCCGTTGAAAGAAAAATGTGCGGTGTTAACCTCGGTGCTCCTGGCGGGCGAGATCAGCGACACCAATCATACCCGCCGCGGAACCCAGTTTCGCGGTTGCGACTCGGGCTAGAGGCCTGTGACCGGCCCCGACAATCTGGCTAGCCATAGCTTCCCGTGCCCGATCTAGGAACAGATCCGCGTCCTTGGATACCCCACCGCCGATGACGATCAGCTCGGGATCAAGGACATCCGCCACCATGGATAGTCCCTGCCCCAACCACTGTCCGAAGTTATCCATGACAGCCAGACCTAGCGGATCTCCCCGGCGAGCGGCCGCGGTGATCTCCTCGCCGGAGGGATTCTCCGGGAGGGTGGTTTCAAAGTCACCGCGCAGATCCGCGCAGGTGTCCGGCAGAGCGGTTCCGGACGCGTAGCGTTCGAGGCAGCCGCGCTTTCCGCACGAGCATTGGCGTCCGCCCGGTGAAACAACGAGGTGCCCAAACTCAGGGGCAGTGCCGAAAGCTCCGCGGTAGATCGTGCCGTCATTAAATAGCGTGGCTCCAATGCCGGTACCGACAGCGAAGAAAACCCATTCCTTCGCCCCGCGTCCTGCACCAAAGCGCCACTCCCCCCACGCGGCCGAGTTGGCGTCGTGCTCAAGCCGGACAGGAACGTCCAAGCGCTTGCTCAAGATTTCACGCACTGGGGCGTCCCGCCACGGCAAATGCGGAGCAAAACGCACAATCTCGCATTCGGGATCCAAGAACCCTGCGAGGGCAAGCCCAACGGCATCAATGTCATGAGAAGCTGCGAGGCTGTCGACGCAACGCACGATGTCATCTTCGAGCTCTCGCGCTTCCATGGCCGTAGGCACGCTCATCGAATCCACAATCTCTCCGGCGGGATCAATCACCGCGGCGCGCAGGTTTGTTCCACCAATATCGAACCCGATGGTGAGGCCACTGCGGCCGTCTTCAGCGGAGGGAGTGTGTTGAAGCATGACTAGTAGGATATACCCCGGCTTGCCCTCGATCACATTCAAGAATCTCGCGCAATCGTGCGCCCATGATTTCCCACGTCCAGCGCTCCTCTACGTGGCGGCGCCCGGCTGCCCCCATACGGTGGGCCCGGGGGGCATCGCCAAGCAGCGTGCACAGTGCCTCCTCGAGCTCCGGTACCGAAGACCCGCGCACAACGAGCCCTGTTTCCGGAGTCACCGTTTCCGGTGCTCCGCCGGAATCTCCAGCAACCACTGGCAGCCCCGCCGCCTGCGCCTCGAGGTAAACAATGCCGAGTCCCTCGACGTCGAGTCCGCCACCTCGTGTGCGCGCAGGCATGGCGAATACATCGGCCGCATGGAGGGCCAAACGCAATTCCGCCGTATCCCGCGCCTCCTGAATCACGGCGTCTGGGCAGTACAGATGCGCAAGTTCACGCAAGGTCGGCTCGTAGCGGCCGCGTCCGATAATGAGTAATTGCGCATCTGGAATTCGCCCACGCACCGCTGGCATAGCGCGCAAGAGTTGATCCTGACCTTTACGCGGGACCAGACGGGAGATGCAGACAATTACTGGGCCGGGGCCCAACCCGAAATGCGCACGGGCCGCCTGCTTCTCTGCTGCGGTAGCTGGCGTGAAATCCTCCAGGTTGACCGCCGAGGGCAAATGAACCCACCGCGCACCCGAGCCGAACGCGGGCTCCAACCTGTTGCGCGTGTAGTCCGAGATATACGTGAGGACATCCGAAGACTTGCCGATCCTGCGCAAGGCTTGCCGTGCCCCAGGAAGCATGGACCACCCCACCTCATGCCCGTGCGTTGTGGCTACGATGCGGCGCGCGCCCGCTGCACGCGCTGCCGGCGCCATGAGCGCGAGTGGGGCCGCAGCACCAAACCACACGGCCTTGATATCGTGTTCTCGGATGAGGCGCTGCATCTGGCGGGCCGTAGCAGGCGTTGGCAGCATGATGGAGCGCGGCCAGCGGACCACGGTATAGGGCAGCGTCGAGTCATACTCCGCAGCGGCGTCCCCGTCTTGAGTCGAGGCGAAAACCACGACATCCTGCGGGTTGAGGGTCGCCAGAAAATCTCGAAGATAGGACTGGATCCCGCCGATGGTGGGCGGGAAGTCATTGGTGACGAGGAGTGTGCGCGCCATGTCCTAATAGCGTACGGCACCTTCCACCGGCATGGAATTCAGCGGCACCACGGCCACGGGGACGCCATAGGTGGAGGCATGAACAATCTGGCCATCACCGATATACATTCCCACGTGGGTAACGCCGGGGTAATAGCCCACAATATCGCCGGGCTGGAGTTGGTCCAGCGGCACCGGCGTACCACCGGCGAGCTGCGCCTGCGAGGTGCGCGGAATGCTCTTGCCCATCTGCTGATAGCTCCACACCATCAGGCCAGAACAGTCAAAAACATCAGGACCCGTTGCGCCCCAGCCATACGGGGCGCCAATACGGCTGAGAGCGGCTTCCACAGCGGCAGACCCGGAGCCATCGGCCAGCGCAGCCAAGTCAAGGTCGGAGGATCCACCGAAGTGCTGGACCCATGCCTCACGCGCTTCTGGGCTTAAGCCATCAACGGTGGCCTCAAGTTCCTTCTGTTGTTCTTCCAGCTCGGCCTTTTCTTTCAGCACCGAGTCACGCTTTACCTGCAGCTCGTCACGCTTATGGCGTGCCTCCTCGGCGGCATCAACCGCCTCTTGATGCGCGTTGTCGGCCGCTGCGGAAGCCGCGACCATTGCGTCTTCCTCACGCTTCGCGGCCTTGGATAGGGCACCTAGATAGCCCATCCGTTCTACCGCACTGGCCACGTCATTTGCATTGAGGGCGGCGGAGACCGACGTTGCAGCGGCATTCCTACGATAGCGCTTCTGCGCTAGAGCATCGATGCGTTCCTGTTGTTCGGCCACAGCGGCTGAGGCATCTTCGGAAGTACGCTGCGCTTCCTCGGCCTTTAATTCCAGCTCGCCGATCTCTTTCTCCGACTCAGCGAGCTCATCCTCGAGCCCCTTGACTTCCTCACCCTTGGCAGACACGCGCTGGGCGACGTCCGCCATGCGCTCAATGAGGCCGGGCAGGTCTTCAGGATCCTCCGCTTGCGGAGCGCCTTCCTGCTGCTGCTCCGGAGAAACCTCCTGGGACACAGCCGACGGTGAAAGGATGGCAACTGGAACCGTGCTCAAGGCAAGTGCAGCGACCGCACACGCAAGGCCACGCCGCGACATGGATACCCCCGAAACTTAGAGAAGGTTAATAGATAACTGAATTATACCCTCAGTCGAGCAAAAACATAACGTCTACAAGAATAGCCGAACCCCTTCCCCACCCTCACCATCAACATGGCAAGAGCGGCGGAAGGGGTTAGGACGATTACCGAGTGCGCTTAGAAGCGAACTGCGGAGTGAATCGGCATGTAGTTCAGGGAACGCTCACCCACCGGGGTACCGGAGTTCAGAGCGTCAATGATGGTGCCATGGCCGGTGTAGATGCCAACGTGAGATGCACCAGAGTAGTACACGATGATGTCACCCGGCTGCAGCGCATCGAGGGACACCGGGGTGCCGGCAGATGCCTGCGCCTGGGACGTACGCGGGATGGACACGCCAGCCTGCTGGTAAGCCCAGGAGGTCAGGCCAGAGCAATCGAAGGCGCTCGGGCCGTTAGCGCCGTAGACGTACGGGGAACCGATGGCGGAACGAGCGGCTTCAAGAACCTTCTCGCCCACGGACTGGGTCGGCGCCGGGGCCGGTGTCGCCGGGGACTCAACAGCAGCGGCGTAGCCGCCACCCTGGTTTGCCTTGAAGGCAGGGATGTAGCGATCAACGTTGGGCAGCTGCTGAATGTTAGGAACATTCTCCAGGCCGGCGACCTCAAAGCGGATGTCGGTGTCCGGAACAACGACCTCGGCAGCGTTGGCGGCAGCCGGTACGGTAACAGCTGCGGTTGCTGCGATAGCAGCGGTAGATGCGATGCGACGGGTGTTCACGTTGCCCTGACGACGGTGCTTAGCCACGAATTTAAACTCCAAATCTTCCTATGCGCCTACTTCGCCCGCCAAGACGGCGAATCATTCATTCACCTTCTTGATGACGCGGGCAAAAGCTCTGACCCAAGGGGCGGGCCTAGCGTTCGACGATGACCCATTCCTGTAGAGCCATCTCCGCTCGGCCCCCGGTTTTAGGAGGGGCCAGACGCGGCGCTTAAATCTTCAGTTCGTATTGAGCACCGGTGATGTGTACACCGTGTCGGTAACTCAATGTCTCGAATAGGTTACGAAATCATCACAAGCGATGTCGAGTCAGAAACGCAAAACCGGCTTCGTTACCGTCCTGTTATCAAACGGAAACCTAAAAGACATCCCCCGCGCAGCCCCGACTCCAATACACACTACCCACCAGAAGATACAGGCAACAACCTGCCACAACAGGGTCGCCAGCCAACGCGAGACCACTAGACCAATAGCGCATGACCGGAATCCGAATTCGCCATAAAAATAATGATGTAACCTTCGTCACACACCGGTAATGCCGGGCATCAAATGCCCCAACCTACCCACAGTGCACTCCTAAAACACCACCAAAGAATCAAGAAATGCTGTGGACTTTTAGCAGATTCCTCCACCGACCCCGGTGCTATTGCTCGACCATTAGAGATCAGCCACCTTGAGTGGCATAAAGGGGCAAAGTTGATTCACGGTTAACGGAAAGTTAACTGCAGCCGCTATACCCAACTCTGGCAGGGCCACTGCCCGCTTTGCCGGTTCAGGACCCACCACTGCGTCCTACCCGCCCGTCACAGCGCTACAAAGCGGATACAGAAACGCTGAGAGCCCGTGTTCCTTTCCTCGTATTGGAAAGGAGCACGGGCTCTTGTGAGCGTGTTTCAGCGAGTGAAGGCGCTAGATGCGGCCGTTCTCCTCGTCTTCGCGGCGATTAGACTCGTTGAGCTGGCGGAACATCTCCGCCTCCTCAGCGTGGTTCTCGTGGCGAATCTCGTTGACGCGGGAGACGATGGACGGGTCATCGGAAGAGAAGATGCCCTGCGTCTCGGAGTCAGCCAGACCCAGCTGGTTGAGCTGCTTCGGAACCGCGGCACCGGAGTACTCGAGCGGAACCGGGTGGCCATGGTCATCCACCGGGCCAAGCGGCTGGTGGACCTCAATGAAGGCACCATTCGGCAGCTGCTTGATAACGCCAGTCTCAATACCGTGCTCCAGGACCTCACGGTCGGAGCGCTGCAGACCAACGCAGATGCGGTAAGTCATGAAGTAAGCGATCGGCGGCAGGACGATGAGACCGATACGGCCAACCCAAGTCATCGCGTTCAGGGAGATCTGGAAGAAGTGAGCCACGTGGTCGTTACCACCGGACAGCGTCACCAGAAGGAAGAACGTGATGGCAGCCGCGCCAATAGCGGAGCGAACCGGGACATCGCGCGGGCGCTGCAAGAGATTGTGGTGGGCGTCGTCACCAGTCAGCTTCTTCTCGATGAACGGGTAAGCAAACAGCAACACAACCATCAAGCCACAGAGCAGTGCAACCCAGAAGGCGGACGGAATCGTGTAGTTGCCGATGTAGAGCTCCCATGCCGGCATGACACGAGCAACACCGTCAGTCCACAGCATGTAAATATCCGGCTGGGAACCAGCGGAAACCTGAGACGGATTGTACGGGCCAAGGTTCCAGATGGAGTTAATAGTCATCAGACCGGAGATGAGAGCCAGCACGCCGGCAACCATCATGCCCATGCCAATGGCCTTGGTGGCGAAGACCGGCATAATGCGGACGCCAACAACATTGTTCTCAGCGCGGCCCGGTCCAGGGAACTGGGTGTGCTTCTGGAACCAGACCATGATGAGGTGAGCTGCAATCAGGCCCAGGATGATGCCCGGGATAACCAGCACGTGCAGGATGTAGAAACGATCCAGCATCAGGTCGGACGGGAAGTCGCCACCGAAGATGGCCCAGTGCAGCCAGGTGCCGATGATCGGCAGGCCCAGGATAATGGCGGACATGATTCGCAGACCGACACCGGAGAGGAGGTCGTCCGGAAGGGAGTAACCGAGGAAGCCCTCGATCATGCCCAAGAGAATCAAGGCGCAACCGATAATCCAGTTAGCCTCACGCGGGCGACGGAACGCACCGGTGAAGAAGATGCGAAGCATGTGGGCAATCATGGACATCATGAACATGAGTGCTGCCCAATGGTGCATCTGGCGCACGAACAGACCACCGCGAACCTCGAAGGAGAGGTCAAGCGCAGTTGCATAGGCACGCGACATCTCCACACCGTTGAGCGGGGTGTAAGCGCCGTCGTAAATGACCTTCGTGATGGAAGGATCGAAGAACAGCGCCAAGTAGATGCCGGTCAGCACCAAGATGATGAAGCTGTACAGTGCCATCTCACCGAGCATGAAGGACCAGTGAGTGGGAAAGACTTTGTTGAGCTGGGTACGCAGGACGCCGGCAGCGGAGTACCGCTCGTCCATGTTGTTACCCATCTGTGCAAGTTTGTTACTCATTATGACTTACGCTCCCAGAATGCAGGTCCGACGGGCTCGATGAAGTTGCCCTTAGCAATGAGGTAGCCCTCTTCGTCCACGTCAATCGGCAGCTGCGGAAGTGCACGGGCGGCCGGACCGAAGACCGGTTTGCCGTAGTGCAGAGCGTCGAACTGCGACTGGTGGCACGGGCAGAGAATGCGGTTGGTCTGAGCCTCGTACAACGAGGTCGGGCAACCAATATGGGTACAAATCTTGGAGTAGGCGTAGTAATCGCCGTAGTGGAAGTCCTCCTGGCCCTTGCGCTCGATGGCCTTCTTGGCATCATCGTTGCGCAGGCGGATGAGCATCACGGCGTTACGGTTGCCATGGATGGAGTGCATGTGGTTCTCGTAGACGTCCTTGTCCTCGGAGTACTCAGCACCATCGTTGACATCCTCAGCAGCCAGCGGGAAAACAGTCTCCATGCCGCCGGCCGCAAGGTCCTCCGGACGTACACGAACCAGGCGGGTAACACCGCGGGTGGTGTAGTGAGTGCCGGATTCGCCTTCATGCTTCTCGGCGATAGTACCGGTGTCGCGAGCAAGGTAGAGCTTGACGCCCTTTTCATGCATGGTCCAACCGGAGGTCCACAACGTGCCGTCGCCGGCATAGTTCAGATCGTGGCGCTTCTTCCACGGGTTATTGATGGCGCCACCCAGCGGCGCAATAACCGTCAGGCCGAACAGAACGCCGGCGCCGCCGAGCAGACCCTTGATGGTGGAACGGCGACCCAGCGTCGACGTGTTCCAAGAATCATTAAGCAGCGCGGTCAGCGTGCGGCGGTCAACCTCTTCGGAAGGACCGTCGTGGCGACGCTGGACTGAGATCTCCTCCGGGAGAATCTTCTTGACGTACTGAACAATGGCGAAGCCCAGGCCCAGAATGCACAGGCCGGAAGTCAGGCCCAGCAGCGGGGTGTAGAGCGTGTGCCACCACAGGCCGTCCTCCCCCAGCATCTTGTACTGCCACGGCCAGAAAAGGTAAACGCCAAGGAAGGCGATGCCCATCAGTACAGAAACGATGAGCCAGAAGGTGACATTGCCGGCGGCGCGCTTCTCAGCGGGGTCGCCCTCGACCGGGAAGCGTTCCTTGCGGAATGCGACGGTAACGTCGTCAAGCTCGGTGCCGAGTGCTGCGAGCTCGTCGTTGCTCATAGCATCGAGCTCTTTGCGAGAGTAATTCTTCTTTACGTTGCTCATGAGCGAGATCCAATCCACATAGCGGCAACGCACAGAAGGCTGATGCCGATGATCCACATTGCCAGGCCCTCAGCCACTGGGCCGAGACCGCCGAGCGACCAGCCGGCCGGGGACGGGGTTTCCTTTGCAGACTTGAGGTAGGCGATGATGTCCTTCTTCTCGTCTGCGGTCAGCTGACGGTCAGAGAACTTCGGCATGTTCTGCGGACCGGTCAGCATTGCCTGGTAGATCTCCTGCTCGTTGGCCGGAGCCAGCGGCGGGGCAAACTTACCGGAGGACAGCGCGCCGCCCTTGCCGGTGAAGTTGTGGCAGGACGCGCAGTTCATGCGGAAGAGCTCAGAACCCTTAGCTACGTCCTCTGCCTGAATCTGCCCGTTGTAGTTAGCGCCGCGCAGGGATTCCTGCGCAACGGAGCCGTCCTCGTTGTAGACGATATCGGCACCGCCACCGTTGGCAGCAACATAAGCGGCAAGCGCCAGGGTTTGCTGCTCGGTGTAGCGCGGAGTCTTGCGCTCAGCCTGAGCGTCGTTAGACATCATCGGCATGCGGCCGGAGTGAACCTGGAAGTACACGGAGCCGGCACCAATGCCAACGAGGGACGGGCCGCGGTCCTGGATGCCCTGCAGGTTAGCGCCGTGGCAGGTAATACAAGCGACTTCGTAGATGTCCTTGCCCTCTTGAACGAGTGCCTGGTCATCCTTTGCGGCTGTAGCCACCTGCGCGTCAGGGGTCAAGGCAGAAGCCAAGACGCCAGCGCCGGTAAGGCCGATGCTCAGCGCAAAGACGCCAGCCAGCGTGCGCTTCGCCTTGCGGCGACGGCGGGTCTTCTTAGCCGCGGCAGTGGTGTCTTCCACTGCGGCGGGCTGCTGGATGTTATCCATCATTTTCCTTTAGATAACTCGTACATGGAAATGAATGGCTGTAGGCCGGTTGCTCCCCGGCGACTACGGCCTACTGAACTAGGTAGATGACTACGAACACGCCGATCCACACAACGTCAACGAAGTGCCAGTAGTAGGACACTGCCATTGCCGCGGTGGCCTGTGCAGGCGTGAACTTGGAGCGGGCGATGCGCGCCAAGATGATTCCGAAGGAAATCAGACCCGCAGTCACGTGAGCCGCGTGGAAGCCGGTCAGAATGTAGAAGACCGAACCGAACACGCTGGACTGAACAGTGACACCAGCCATGATCAACTCTGTCCACTCGAACGCCATGATGCCTAGGAAGACAACACCCAACGCGATGGTCACCGAGTACCAGAGTCGGAGCTTGTATACGTCACCCCTTTCTGCTGCAAACACGCCGAACTGAGAGGTCACGGAGGAAAGAACCAGGACTGTCGTAATGATGAAGCCCATCGGCACGTTGATGTGCGCGGTGTGCTCAGCCCAGTCACCCTCCTGGCCGTTCGCACGCGAGGTGAACCACATCGCGAACAGTCCAGCAAAGAACATCAATTCCTGAGACAGGAACACGATGGTGCCAACGCTGACCATGTTGGGTCGGTTCAGCGCGGCAACACGTGGTGCTGCCATACCTTGGTTAGAAACTACGCTCGTCACGCATAACAGTATGGCTGGTCTAGCCGCATAAGTCATCTCATTTCCCCCCGATTTTTTTGAGGCCAGAGCATAGACCTTCACTATCTTCAGCTCGTCCGGAGTGCCCAAATCATTCAGGAAATAGTTGGGAACTTTTCACCGCGCTTTACGACGCCCCATCCCTGCAGGTAGTGCAACGTACTAACGAAGACGGCAAGCATTCAAAGCACGTCAACTACCCGGAGCCCGTCCGCCAGAGCTACTTCCCCATGACGTGCCCTAATGAGATAAATCACACCCCCGCTCGGCCGCGTAAGTGCAGGACTGCAACTTTCGGATGACCCCCGTAAAAACGCACGTTAACGTGCTGGAATTCCTACGGCCGACCTGCTCCCAGCCATCCTGGTACCCCAAGCCCTTCCCCAGTCTGCCGGGCTACACAAATTTTTTTGGGGCCTCCGGGAACTTTTTGCAACGCTTCGCGACGCCTTGAAGATCGACAAGGCCCCCGCCACGTTGTGTGGCAGGGGCGTGAGAAGTCGTGGCGCTAAGTCGCGCGGCAGGAGTGGCTAAGCCTTAGTGCTTTTCCTTCGGAAGACCGTACTGCAGGGACAGGCCGGTAACGGACGTCACGAGCAAGACAGCACCCAGGATGATCATCCAGAAGTAGAGGAAGATGATGCCAAGACCCAGCACCGCGATGGAGCCGGTCATGCACAGCGGCCAAATGGAGCTCGGAGAGAAGAAGCCGAGAATACCGGCTCCGTCTTCAGTCTCCGCTTCCTCCCAATCTTCCGGAGTGACGTCAACGCGGTTATCGGTGAAGTGGAGGTAGCCGCCCAGCATGATACAGAGAAGCATGGCAAGGAGCATGCCAACGATACCGACCCACTCGGCGCCGTACAGGTAGCCATCATCCTTGACGTAGTTAACACCAATGATGTAGACGATGAGCGACACGAAGAGGTAGGTCGCAATTGAGTAAAAGACCTTCGATGTTGCACGCATTGTGTATCAGTTCCTTTTCTTATGCCGCAGACGAGGTGTCAACGAAGTTGTCGGCATCGCGAGTATCGCGCAGCGAGTTGAACGGAGTGGTGGTAACTGCGTAAGGCTCTTCACCAATGTGCTCAAGGGCCTCGGCGTTGGTTGCCTGCGGATTCTCCTCGCGGAACTTGAGGTACTCGTTGAAGTCCGCGCGGTCAACGGTGCGGATCTCGAAGTTCATCATGGAGTGGTAGGTACCGCACATCTCAGCACAGCGGCCGACGAAGGCACCCTTTTCCTCAATCTTCTCAACCTGGAAGCGACGCTCCTGGGAGTTCTTCTCCGGGTGTGCGTAGGCATCGCGCTTAAACAGGAACTCCGGAACCCAGAATGCGTGGGAAACGTCGCCGGAGGCAAGACGGAACTCAATCGGAGTGTCTACCGGGAGAACCAGAACCGGAACCTCTTCGGTGGTACCGACGGTCTCAATCTTGTTGAAGTTGAGGTAGGAAATGTCGCCCATGGACTTACCGTGAATCGGGTTGGGGTTCGCAGTACCCTCTGGATCCACAGCAGATTCCTCAGCGAGCTTCTGGCGCTCAGTATCGGCGCCATTGTAATTCTCGCCATCAACCTTATTCTCGGCGTAACCAAACTTCCAGTTCCACTGGAAGGCAGTCACGTCAACGGTGACCTCAGGGTTCTTATCCAAGGCCGTAACCTTCTGCTGTGCCTGAACGGTGAAGAAGAACAGGCCCATAATGATAAGGATCGGAATGATGGTCAATGCCATCTCCAGCGGCACGTTGTACTGCAGCTGCTTCGGGAACTCGCCCTTGCCAGCCTTCTCGGCCTTCTTCGCGCTCCAACGGAAGATGGCAGTGAGGAAGAGACCCCACATAATAAAGCCGATAATCCATGCAGCAACCCAGACCCAGATCCAGAAGTTGTACATCGAGTGAGCCTCAGGGGTAACACCCTTTGGCCAACCCATACCTAGGAGATTTTCAACGGCCGTCGGCGCTGCGACGTCACAACCTGCCAGAGCTAGACCGCCCAGAGCGATAACGCCCGCCAAGCCTGCCTTACGGCCGAGGTTGCGTTGCTTACGCTGTCCCACGTGTGTTCTGCCTTTCTGTGCACACAAACTTCTCGAATACTCACAGAGCATTCCTACCCAATCAGGATAGAGGATCACGCCTGAATTTCAGACCTTTTCGCTGGACTGATCAGGTGTTAGTTCCGCTCTATAAATAGTGAACGTACGGGATGTTACCGGCCCACCTGCGCAAGGTCACACCAGCTACCCCACCCTCCCCCTTCCGCCTATGACTCAATTCACAAGGCATACTGCTGTACATCATCCGAAAGTTCGCACCCTAACGGGGAACGCGGCGCGGGGTTCGCAGATCGCCCAACTCCAGCCGTAAAGTGTGTCGAGGATAGACCTTGATATATAAGGAGAAGCAAGTTTATGTGCGGACTCTGCGCGCTGCTCAGCGCCGATCGCAACGCCGCCCAACACGTGGAGGCACTCGAGCAGTCCCTCCAGTGCATGCGCCATCGCGGCCCCGACGCTGCTGGTACTTGGCATGACGATGATGCGGCTTTTGGCTTTAACCGCCTGTCCATCATCGACCTCGAGCACTCCCACCAGCCGCTGCGTTGGGGCCCCGAAGACAACCCACAGCGCTACGCTCTCACCTTCAACGGCGAAATTTACAACTACGTCGAACTGCGCGAAGAGCTCATCGCCGCCGGCTACACCTTTAACACCGAGGGCGATGGTGAGCCCATCGTCGTCGGCTACCACCACTGGGGCAAGGACGTAGTAGAGCACCTACGCGGCATGTTTGGTTTCGTCATCTGGGACACCGAAACGCGCACGATGTTTGCCGCTCGAGACCAGTTCGGCATCAAGCCCCTCTATTACGCCACCACGGCTGCCGGCACGGTTTTCGCCTCCGAGATGAAGTGCATCCTCTCGATGGCCAATTCGCTAGGTCTAGATCTCAGCCTTGATAAGCGCGCCATCGAGCACTACACCGACCTGCAGTACGTGCCGGAACCGGAATCCCTCCACGCCAATATTCGCCGCGTCGAGTCGGGTTGCACCGTTACTCTTCGTCCCGGCGAAAAGGTCGTGTCTGAGCGCTACTTCAAGCCTCGCTTCCCTATTCAGCCCGTTAAGCAGGGCGAAGAGCAAAAGCTCTTCGACAAGATTGCACGGGCGTTGGAGGATAGCGTCGAGAAGCACATGCGTGCCGATGTAACCGTAGGTTCCTTCCTGTCCGGCGGCATTGACTCCACTGCCATTGCGGCCTTGGCCAAGCGCCACAATCCGAACCTGCTCACCTTCACTACTGGCTTCGAGCGGGAAGGCTATTCCGAGGTGGATGTCGCCGCCGAGTCTGCCGAGGCAATCGGTGTGGAGCACATCGTCAAAATTGTCTCCCCCGAGGAGTACGCCGACGCCGTCCCGAAGATCATGTGGTACCTGGACAATCCCGTTGCCGATCCTTCCCTCGTGCCGCTGTACTTCGTTGCCCAGGAGGCCCGCAAACACGTCAAGGTGGTACTTTCCGGCGAAGGCGCAGACGAGCTCTTCGGTGGCTACACCATTTACAAGGAACCGCTCTCGCTGGCTCCGTTTGAGAAAATTCCTTCCCCACTGCGCCGCGGCTTGGGCAAGCTCTCACAGGTGCTCCCCGAAGGAATGAAGGGCAAGTCCCTGCTCAACCGCGGTTCCATGACCATGGAGGAGCGCTACTACGGAAATGCTCGTTCCTTCAACTTCGAGCAGCTCCAGCGCGTCCTGCCCTGGGCTAAACAGGAATGGGACCACCGCGAGGTGACCGCGCCGATTTATGCGCAGTCTCAGGACTTCGACCCCGTAGCCCGCATGCAGCACCTCGACCTGTTTACGTGGATGCGCGGCGATATCCTGGTCAAGGCCGACAAGATGAACATGGCCAACTCGCTCGAGCTACGCGTGCCCTTCCTTGACAAGGAAGTGTTTAAGGTCGCGGAGACCATCCCCTATGACCTCAAGATTTCGCACGGCACCACCAAGTACGCGCTGCGCAAGGCCATGGAGCAGATCGTCCCGCCGCACGTGCTGCACCGCAAGAAGCTTGGCTTCCCAGTTCCCTTGCGCCACTGGCTGGCCGGCGATGAACTCTACGGTTGGGCCCAAGATCAGATCACGGAGTCCCAGACCGAGGACATCTTCAACAAGAAGGAAGTACTGGAGATGCTCAAGGAACACCGCGACGGAGTATCCGATCACTCGCGCCGCCTGTGGACGGTTCTGTCCTTCATGATCTGGCACGGCATCTTCGTGGAAGACCGCATCGACCCGAAGATCGAGCAGCGCGACTACCCCGTGAAGCTCTAGTCCAAACAACAAAACTGACGAAGCCCTCGCCGCACACTGCGGACGAGGGCTCTATCGTTTTGTCAACGTGGCTTTACTTGAATTTAATTGAAGGAGTCACCGCAAGCGCAGGAGCCGCCGGCGTTGGGGTTGTCGATGGTAAAGCCCTGGGCCTCAATGGTGTCCGAGAAATCAATCTTGGCACCGGTGAGATAAGGGATGGACATCTTGTCCACGACGAGGTTGACGCCGCCAATGGTGTCCACCTTGTCACCATCCAGGGTGCGGTCATCGAAGTAGAGCTGGTAGCGCAGACCCGCGCAGCCACCTGGCTGGACAGCAATGCGCAGTGACAGATCGTCGCGGCCTTCCTGCTCAAGCAGGGACTTTGCCTTGGCGGCAGCGGCCTCGGTCAGGATAACTCCGGTTGCAGATGCGGGAGCGGTCATGATTTCTCCTCTTATATATGCGGAATTTTTCTGGAGCCCACCCTACCCCCTCACAGGTGAGGAAGAAAGGATGCCTCACAGTTCACTAGTGGTTCACTGGTGTCCTGTTCCCTCACCACAACGCTCTCTCCCGCGGGCCTATTCCCGCTATGTCTGCTAGACCTTGTACGCTAAACAGCGTGAAACTTCCGTGGCAAAAAGATGACAAGACTTCTTCCCCCGCCGAGCAGACCCCGGCGCCGGAAGAGCAACCCGCCGCCGAGAAACCGCACCGCAAGGGCTACACGCCGCCGAAGGGCCGCCCCACGCCCAAGCGTGATGCGCAGGAAATCGCCCGCGGCGTCAAGCGTGATCCCCGGGGGATGTCGGACGCGCAGCGCTACCAGCACCGCAAGGAACTCAAGGCTTCCATGTCTAAGGCGGAATGGAAGGAATACAAGCGCAAGGAGCGTCAAGAGTCCCGCGAGCGCAACAAGGTGGCACAGGAACGCATGGCCGCCGGTGACGAGCGCTACTTGCTCGCCCGCGATAAGGGCGAGGTTCGCCGGTACGTACGTGATTGGGTAGATTCCCGCCGCTTCATCAACGAATGGGTCATGCCCTTTATGATCGTGCTGCTGGTGCTCATGTTCGTCGGCAGCCGGGATCCGCGCCTATCCCAGATCATTTCTATCGGCGCCATGGCGGTCATCGTTGTCTTCGCTGTCGAGGGTTTCTGGCTCGCGCGCAAGTGCAATAACGCCGTACGCCTCAAGTTCCCCGGCACCACCGAGGCCGGTTTTGGCCTAGGCTTCTACGCGTACTCCCGCGCCTCCCAGCCGCGTAAGTGGCGCACCCCGCGCCCGCAGGTGGAGCGCGGAGCCACCGTCTAATCCGGAGGACACATGCCTGAATTCACCGCCGTTCCCCAGCTGCGCCCTTCAACCGCAGCTCACCCAAACCGCGTAGCAGAAATTGCCGCGTGGTTGGCGGCAGCGCAGGATTCCCCGCAGGCGAAGCCCCTTCAGCGCCCCCGAGCCATCGTCTTTGAGGGCACTGATGCCAACGTTGAACGCACCGTCGACGGTACAGGGGCCACAGAGCACTCCCCCAACGATGCAGATCGGTGGCGCGATAATCTCTTCAGCGCCGCGGAGCGTGCAGGAGCGGGCATCGACTTCGTCGAATGCAGCACAGAGTCCACCAGCGCTGAGCCTGGCGACTCCTCCGCCGCTATGTCCCCGGCAGAGTGCGAATCACACATCGAACTCGGTATGGCTACGGCTGACCGAGAGATCGATTCGGGCACAGATCTGCTCATCACGTCTGATTGTGGTATCGGCGCAAACACCGTCGCCGCCAGTGTCATGGGCCGGATTACCCATACCGAACCGGTGGCGATTGTGGGGACGAATACTCTGGCCAGCGGCATCACGGATGCAATGTGGAAAGCCCGCGTGAGCGTCGTGCGCGACTCCATGTTCCGCGCCCGCAACCTGGAGGGCTGGGAGGTCGTGCAGACCATCGGTTCCCCGAGCCTCGCGGCGCTGGTGGGTTTCATCGCGCAAGCCACGGCGCGGCGGACGCCGGTGCTTATCGACGGTCCACTGGCCGCCACCGCCGCCGTCTTGGCCGAGCGCACCGCGCCCGGCGTGAAGGGCTGGCTGCGCGCAGGGACGACCACCCCCGAACCGGCTTATGCCCTTGCTCTCAAAGAGCTGGGACTAACCCCACTGCTTGATTTAAACCTGAGTGAAGGTTTCCCCCTCGGCGCGCTCGCGGCCTTGCCGCTGGTGCAGCTGGCCGCCGAGCTCGCCTAGGCAACCCACTTATTTCGCTTCAACCAGCGTGTGCAGCCAGCCGTGGGTATCCTCAACGGACCCGCGCTGGATGCCGGTGAGGCGCTCACGCAAAGCCATCGTCGTGGCCCCTGCCTCATCGTTGTTGATGTGGAAGTCAGTATCGGTGCCCATGACGTGGCCCACCGGGGTAATGACGGCAGCGGTACCGCAGGCAAAGGCCTCCACCATCGCACCGGAAGCAACGTCTTGCTCCCACTCCTTGTAGGTGATGCGACGCTCTTCGACCTTCAAGCCCATATCTTCGGCCACCTGCAGCAGGGACTTGCGGGTAATGCCCGGAAGCAGCGAGCCCGACAACGCCGGAGTTACCAGAGTCTGGTTGCCCTCTTCGCCGTAGACGAAGGCCAGGTTCATGCCGCCCATCTCCTCGATGTAGGTGCGGTCGATAGCATCCAACCACACCACCTGGTCGCAGCCCTTCTCCGCTGCCTGCGCCTGAGCGAGCAGGGAGGCCGCGTAGTTGCCGGCAAACTTGGCCGCACCCGTGCCGCCGGGGGCAGCGCGAACAAAGTCGGTGGACAGCCAGACGGACACCGGCTTGATACCACCGGAGAAGTACGCGCCGGCCGGGGAGGCGATGACAACATAGCGGTAGGAGTGCGCCGGGTGCACGCCCAGGGACACATCGGTAGCGATCATGAAGGGGCGGAAGTACAGAGCTGCTTCGCCACCGGCTTCGGGGACCCAGGCCTGGTCGACGTCGACAAGCTGGCGCAGGGACTCAATGAACTCTTCTTCCGGAAGCTGCGGCATGGCCATGCGCTCCGCGGAAGCCTGCAGACGCTGCGCGTTCTGCTCCGGGCGGAAGGTGGCGATGCTGCCATCGGGCTGGCGGTAGGCCTTGATGCCCTCGAAGATAGCCTGGCCATAGTGGAAGACAGTGGACGCCGGATCCATACTGAACGGCGCGTAGGGGCGCACCTGCGCGTCATGCCATCCCTTGTCCTCGGTCCAGTCAATCGTCACCATATGATCGGTGAAGTATTTGCCAAAGCCCGGGTTAGCCAAAATCTCCTGCAGGCGCTCCGGGGAGGTGGGGTTTTCAGTTCGCGTCACGGTGTAATTCAACATGTTTCATAGCGTACTCCCCCAACACCTATAGATATGCAGAAATGCCCTAGCGGCGTAGTCACCTCTTGAGCGCATCGCCCCTGACGCGTTCCACATCATGGACACGGGTAGGGTGTGAGGAGTATCCCATTGTCACTTTTCTCAAGGAGGACACCGTGGCTTCTACCACGTTCGAATTGCCCGCACGCGGCTCTTTCCCCACCGTTGAGCTGGCCAAGAAGGCCCCCAAGCAGGCGGACGCCCTGTTGATCGCAACCTTTGCTGGCGAGGATGGGCTCGAGGTGCCGGGTACCTCCCTGCTCGGCTCCTCGGCGCTGCGCTCGACGTATGAGGCCCTCACCGCAGTGGGGGCGACGGGCAAGGCTGGGGAAATCGTGAAGGTCCCCGCACCGCAGAAGGCGGGCGCCGCACAGGTCATCGCGCTGGGTTTGGGCGGCGTCGAGGAACTCGACGATGAAGCGCTGCGCCGCGCCGCGGGCAGCGCCGCTCGCGCCACCGCGGGCGTGGGCACCATCGTGACCACCCTCGCGGACTTCGGTGTGAGCGCCGCCGTCGAAGGCCTCATCCTTGGCGGCTACGCCTACCGCGGCATCCGCTCCACCGAGCTCACGGAAAAGGAACAGCCGGCAACCTTCGTCGTTGTGGCTGATAAGTCCGCCTCCGAGGAATTCGAGGCCGCTCGCACCGTGGCTGAGTCTGTCTTGCTCACCCGCGACTTGGTGAATACCCCGGCGAACGAGCTCTACCCGGAGTCCTACGCCGCCATCATTTCCAGCCAGGCCAAGGAAGCCGGGCTTGACGTCGAGGTGCTCGATGAAAAGCAGCTGGCAAAGCAGGGCTTCGGTGGCATCTTGGCTGTGGGTAAGGGCTCGGCCCGCCCGCCGCGCCTGGTGCGCCTGAGCTGGAAGCCCAAGAAGGCCAAGAAGCACGTGGCTCTTGTGGGCAAGGGCATCACCTTCGATACCGGCGGTATTTCTTTGAAGCCGGGCAACGGTATGTGGGACATGATCTCGGACATGGGTGGCTCGGCTGCCATGGCTGCCACCATTATCGCGGCTGCCAAGTTAAAGCTGCCGGTCCAGATCACCGCTACCCTGCCGCTGGCTGAGAACATGCCGGGCTCTGGCGCCACCCGCCCGGGCGATGTCATTACCCACTACGGTGGCCTGACCTCAGAGGTGCTCAACACCGACGCCGAGGGCCGCCTCGTGCTTTCCGACGCCATTGCGCGCGCCAGCGAGGACAAGCCCGACTACCTCATCGAGACCGCTACTCTTACGGGCGCACAGATCGTGGCGCTGGGCTCTCGCACCGCGGGCGTTATGGGCTCCGAGGTCTTCCGCGATCGCATCGCCGAAATCGGCCGCGAGGTGGGCGAAAACGCGTGGGCGATGCCGCTGCTGGAGGAGCACGACGAGGAGATTAAGTCCCAGGCCGCGGACATCCGCAACATCAACGCCAAGCGCGAGGGCGGCATGGAGTTCGCCGGCACCTACCTAAAGCAGTTCGTAGGCGAAGGCATCGAGTGGGCACACATCGATATCGCCGGCCCCTCCTGGAACGGTTCCGCTCCGCGCGGCTACACCCCGAAGCGCGCCACCGGCGTACCGGTGCGCACCGTGGTGGCAACGCTGCGCGAGATCTCCGAGTCCTAATCTCGTGTGGGCGGCTTCAATTCGGCCCCTCGTGTGAGCGGCTTCAGGCCGCTCACACCTCTTCGCCGGCGATGACGTAGTCCTCCTTGTCCGCCAGCGGGAGGACGGTGCCGTCGGACATGGCGCGGTCGGTGACGACCCCGTTATCGTCGACAAGCGCCACCTCGTTGCCGCCCTCGCGCAGCCGGCGCAGGCCTTCCTTGAGCATGCGTCGGCCCACCGTGTGCAGGCCGGAAACCTGCGAGAAGTCCAGCGCTAGGCGCTTGCCAGAGAATTGGCGCTCCTCCAGCTCGTGGAGGATGGCTTCCGTAGCGGTGAAATTGATGTGGCCCTGCAGTCGGATAATCGCGGTCCCTTCATCCTCGTCGACGCTGCGCACCGGGTGCACGCCGAAGCGGTTCTCCGTGGACATCAGGTGCAGGCCCATGTCCGAGGAGAGCTCACGGAAAATCGCGGTGCCACGCACGCTATTTCCCTGCTCGTCGAGGCGCGGCGAGAACGTCGCCACACCAATCTGCCCCGGCAGCGTACCAATGAGCCCGCCAGCCACACCCGACTTAGCGGGGATTCCCACTTCCGCCATCCAACGCCCCGCGCCGTCATACATGCCACACGAACTCATCACTGCCAAGGTCATGCGGCACACGTCGGCGTCCAGAATCTTCTCCCCTGTCACCGGCTGGCGCCCACCATTGGCCAAAGTCGCGGTCATGACGGCGAGGTCGCGCACGTCGACCGACAGCGCGCACTGCGAGGTATAGGACAGTACCGCGTCGTGGGCATCGTCCTGAATGATCTCATAAGAACGCAGCATGTGCGCGAGCGAAAGGTTTCGTTCGGCGTGCTCGAGCTCGGAGTCACACAGGCGCTTATCGACGTCCACCTCGCGCCCCGCCAGCTGCGAGACGAAGCTACGTATCTTTTCCACGCGGTCCTCCACGGAGGAATCCACACCGTTGATGAGCTGATTGACCACAATGGCACCGGCGTTGATCATCGGGTTTACCGGACGGTGGTCTTTGGCTAGGGAAAGCTCGTTGAAAGCCTGCCCAGAGGGCTCGAGGCCGACGACATCACGCACCGCATCTAAGCCCAACTCACTCAAAGCGAGCGCGTAGACGAAGGGCTTTGAGATGGACTGGATGGTAAAGCGGTTCTCCACGTCGCCCGCGCTGTACAGGTGCCCTGTCACAGAGCACAGGGCTACGCCGAGTTGCTCAGGGTTTGCGCTGGCCAACTCTGGGATATAGTCCGCGACCTCGCCGGAATCGTGGTCGTGAACGCGGTCGAGGATTTTTTGTAGATAAAAAGGAATCGGTGATTTCATCGGCGTCTAGCCTATAGAATTACCGCGTATGAAGCCTGCACTCATTATCGTTGACGTCCAACATGACTTCTGCCCTGGCGGCGCACTTGCCACTGAAAAAGGCAACGAGGTGGCTGACCGTATCGGTGCCCTTCAGCCCAGCTATGACACCGTCGTAGCTACCCAGGACTGGCACATCGATCCAGGCAACCACTTCTCCGAATCGCCCGACTTCGTCGATTCCTGGCCAGTGCACTGCGTTGCCGATTCCTTTGGCGCCGCCATGCACGAATCCATCGGCGCCGCCCAAGCCTACTTCCGCAAAGGCGAATACACCGCTGCTTATTCCGGGTTCGAAGGCGCGGCCGATGGTGTGTCATTGGCAGACTGGTTGCGCAAGCACAACATCACCGCCGTGGACATCGTTGGCATCGCCACCGATCACTGCGTGCGGGCCACGGCGCTCGACGCAGTTAAGGAAGGCTTCGCCGTCCGCGTTCTGGCACGCTACTGCGCACCTGTCGATGAGTCCCGTGGCGCCGCCGCACTTGCCGAGCTCGCGGATGCGGGCGCAACCATCGTGAAGGACTAGTCCTTATTCTGCTGCTGGCGCTGCTCAAAGCGCTCGCGGCGTTCACGTTGCTCTTCCCTCTTGCGCAGGATGCGCTCGCGTTCAATGCGCTCGCGCATGCGCTGCGGATAGCCGGTCTCCTCGACGTCATAGACATCGCATCGAAGCAGCTTGGCTACCGCATCGATCCCTTTCGGCCCGCCGATACGGCGGCGGATGAAGGCGCCGTTCTCATCAACTACGACCACGGACATCTCGTTGACCACGGTTTCCGGCTCAACGAAGGCCTCGATATATGCGCGTCCCTGTGCCCAGGTTTGAAGCTCCCGGGCGTCTTCTGCGCGAATCGTCTCCCCCGGTGCGCGGGGCGGGCGCAGCTGGGACTTAGAGCTGTTGCGGCGGAAGGGGTTGAACATGGCTCTTTAGCCTACCGGAGGCATCCTTCATCCCCTTCGTGCGGAGGATGCCCTAATTCACCCCACCCGTGCGCGCCTTTTATAAACACGCTGTAGAATCGAACACTAGCGTTTCAATAATTCCAACTTTCGAGGAGTCTTAATACTTATGGCACACTCTGTTGTGATGCCCGAACTGGGCGAATCTGTAACCGAAGGCACGATTACCCAGTGGCTGAAGTCCGTCGGCGACACCGTTGAGGTCGACGAGCCTTTGCTCGAGGTCTCCACCGACAAGGTCGACACCGAAATCCCGTCCCCGGTCGCCGGCACCATCCTCGAAATCAAGGCAGAGGAAGATGACACCGTAGACGTGGGCGAGGTCATCGCCATCATCGGTGACGAGGGCGAGTCCGCACCGGCTGCTGAGGAGTCGGAGGCTTCCTCCGAGAAGGCCGAGGAGACTCCGGACAAGCCTGCTGAAGACGCTGAGTCCGAGGCCCCTGCTGCTTCTGGTGATGCCACCGACGTTGAGATGCCGGAGCTCGGTGAGTCCGTCACCGAGGGCACCATCACCCAGTGGCTGAAGTCCGTCGGCGACACCGTCGAGGTCGACGAACCACTCCTCGAGGTCTCCACCGACAAGGTCGACACCGAAATCCCATCCCCAGTCGCCGGCACCCTCGTTGAAATCCTCGCCGAGGAAGACGACACCGTCGACGTCGGCGCCGTCATCGCCCGCATCGGCGACGGCTCCGCCGCAGCCTCCGAGAAGCCTGCCGCCAAGGAAGAAAAGCCAGAGCCGAAGGCAGAAGAAAAGAAGGAAGAGCCCAAGGCAGAGGCTAAGACCGAGGACAAGCCTGCCGCCTCCGGCGACGCTACCGATGTCGAGATGCCGGAGCTCGGTGAGTCCGTCACCGAGGGCACCATCACCCAGTGGCTGAAGTCCGTCGGCGACACCGTCGAGGTCGACGAACCACTCCTCGAGGTCTCCACCGACAAGGTCGACACCGAAATCCCATCCCCAGTCGCCGGCACCCTCGTTGAAATCCTCGCCGAGGAAGACGACACCGTCGACGTCGGCGCCGTCATCGCCCGCATCGGCGACGGCTCCGCCGCAGCCTCCGAGAAGCCTGCCGCCAAGGAAGAAAAGCCAGAGCCGAAGGCAGAAGAAAAGAAGGAAGAGCCCAAGGCAGAAACCAAGACCGAGGAGAAGTCCGAGGACAAGTCGGCTGCTTCTTCCGAACCCAAGGCATCCGAGACCTCCACGAAGGTCAACAACGGTGACAACGTCCCGTACGTCACCCCGCTGGTACGCAAGCTGGCTGAGAAGCACGGCGTGGATCTCTCCACCGTCTCTGGCACCGGTGTTGGCGGCCGCATCCGCAAGCAGGACGTGCTGGCCGCTGCCGGCGAGGGTGAGGCACCGGCTTCCTCCGCTAAGGCAGCTTCCAGCAGCCCGCGTTCTCGCTGGTCCACCAAGTCCGTGGATCCGGAGAAGCAGGAGCTCATCGGCACCACCAAGAAGGTCAACCGTATCCGCGAGATCACGGCGTCCAAGATGGTTGAGGCCCTCCAAATCTCCGCTCAGCTGACCCACGTCCAGGAAGTCGATATGACCGCCATCTGGGATATGCGCAAGCAGTCCAAGCAGGCGTTCATTGACAAGTACGAGGCCAACCTCTCCTTCCTGCCGTTCATCGTGAAGGCAACCGTTGAGGCACTGGTGTCCCACCCGAACGTCAACGCTTCCTACAACCCGGAGACCAAGGAGATGACCTACCACGCTGACGTCAACGTGGCCATCGCCGTGGACACCCCGAAGGGCCTGCTGACCCCGGTCATCCACAAGGCTCAGGAGCTGACGCTGCCGGAGATCGCTCAGAAGATCGCTGAGCTGGCTGACAAGGCACGCAACAACAAGCTCAAGCCGAACGATCTGACCGGCGCAACCTTCACCGTGACCAACATCGGCTCCGAGGGCGCCCTGCTGGATACCCCGATTCTGGTTCCGCCGCAGGCCGGCATCCTGGGCACCGCCGCTATTACCAAGCGCGCGGTTGTCGTCACCGAGGACGGCCAGGACGCCATCGCTATCCGCCAGATGTGCTACCTGCCGTTCACCTACGACCACCAGGTGGTCGACGGTGCCGACGCTGGTCGCTTCATCACGACCATCAAGGACCGCCTCGAAACCGCGGACTTCGAAGCCGACCTTGACCTCTAAGCCTTAGAGCTAAGCCCTAGGCTTGCTCCCCCGCCACTGCGGCCGGGGGAGCTTCGTCGTTTTCGCCCTGCTTTCCTCCACCCCGCAAACACAGCTCGGTGACATCGCTCAGTGGCGCCACAACTGCCCTATCTGACAAAACTATTGCCCGGTTTTCAGAGATCGGCGCCAACTTTGTCAGTTAGTCGCGTTTTCTTCAACCGTCTTGTCACCAAGACCCGACACCTGTGACTCAGCACACTAGACTGAGCCGCATGGTTTCTCAGAAGTGGTTTCGCGTCGCACTCGGTATGTTCCTCGTCGCCTGCGGCGCTAATCTCTTCGCCCCCATGGTCGTGGTCTACCAAACCACCACCTCCCTCGGGGTTCTGCAAACAACCTTCCTTTTTGGCATCTACGCCCTCGGCATCATGGTCGCTCTATTCATCGGTGGTCCGCTTTCGGATTCGCTAGGGCGCCGCGCCATCATGCGCCCAGCTGTCCTCACCACCACCGCCGGTTCCCTCGTTTTCCTCACAGGCGCAGGCGGCGCCTTCCTCCCCTTGTTGATCGGCCGCCTGTGCGCCGGTGCCGCCGTGGGCCTCGCCATGTCTTCCGGCGCGGCCTGGATCAAGGAGCTCAGCACACATCTGAGCGTTGGAGCCAAGCGTTCCTCCATAGCCCTGTCCGCCGGTTTCGCATCGGCGCCCGGCGTGGCTGGTATCGCCGCCGAGTTCCTCCCCTGGCCCACCGTTGTGCCTTATCTTTTGCATATCGGCCTAGCACTCATCGTGGTTCCACTCGTGTGGACGGTGCCGGAACCGAGATCTACACAGTCAGCTTCGAGGCGCCGTTCATTTGTCCCGACCAGCCTGATTACTCTCCACTACTTACCGGTGGTGGCCTACGCACCATGGGTCTTCGGCTCCGCCACCACCGCCTTCGTATTCCTGCCCGCGCAGCTCAGCGAGCACCTACACCACCCAGTTCTTGTCGCCGGCCTGTGCGCGCTTCTCACCATGGGCAGCGGCGTGGTTATCCAGCAACTGGCTGGCCGCATCCGCGTGACCTCGTTCCACGGCATGGCGCTGGCCGCAGTAGGAATGGCACTGTGCCTCGCCGTCCTCGCTGCGGCTCATCATGGTTGGGCAGTTTTTCTCCTGCCTATCGCGGCCATCATCATGGGCAGCTCCTATGGAATCGGCATGCTCAGCGGACTCGCGGAGACCCAAGCCATCGCCGACGCAGAGGAGCTCGGCGCAGCGACGGGGGTGTTTTATTCACTGACCTATCTGGGTTTCTTTGCGCCTTTCATCCTGTCACTTTTGGGCCCTGCCGTTGGCTATTCCACGGCCTTCGTCATCGGCCTCACCGTCGCGGTAGCGACCGCCGTAGCGCTGCGCCTCCATGTCAGGGGTAACCGGGGCTAATGTCATGGCCTACGCCTTATACTTGGGGCAGTTTAGGTCACACAATCTAACGCCACAAAGGAGATAAAACACATGGATTTCATCTCTCGCCACCTCGGCCCCGATGCGGCCGAGCGTGAGACGATGCTCAAGGCAGTGGGCTACGACAGCGTGGAGGCACTCGTCGATGCCGCCCTGCCCACCTCCATCCGCGCCACCGAGGCGCTGAACCTCCCGGAGGCTTTGAGCGAAGATGACGCGCAGGCGAAGCTCCGCGAGTACGCCTCCCAGAACGTCGTGCTGAAGTCCTTCTACGGCCAGGGTTATTCCGATACCCTCACCCCGGCGGTCATCCGCCGTGGGCTGCTGGAGGATGCCGGCTGGTACACCGCATACACGCCCTACCAGCCGGAGATTTCCCAGGGCCGCCTCGAAGCCCTGCTCAATTTCCAGACCATGATTGAGTCCCTGACCGGTCTTCCCATCGCGAACGCCTCGCTTCTCGACGAAGCCTCCGCCACCGCCGAAGCCGTCGGCCTCATGGCCCGCGCGGTGAAGAAGGGCCGCCGCGTGCTGCTCGATTCCCGCCTGCACCCGCAGGTTCTCGCCGTCGCTGCCGAGCGCGCCCGAGCCATCGAGCTCGAGGTCGAGATTGCTGATGTCCGCGATGGCATCGTCGGCGAAGACCTCGTCGGCGCCGTTCTGGCCTACACCGGAACCGAGGGCGATATCGTCGACCCCCGTGCCGCCATCGAAGAGCTCCACACCCGCGGCGCTCTTGCCGCCGTCGTGGCTGACCCCCTGTCGCTGCTTCTCTTGGAAGCCCCCGGTGAGATGGGCGCGGACGTGGTCCTCGGCTCCTCGCAGCGCTTCGGCGTGCCGCTCTTCTTCGGCGGCCCGCACGCGGCCTTCATGTCTGTTACGGACAAGCTCAAGCGCCAGCTGCCGGGCCGCATCGTGGGTGTGTCGAAGGACGCCGCCGGCCGCCCCGCCTACCGCCTCGCACTGCAGACTCGTGAGCAGCACATCCGCCGCGAGCGCGCGACCTCCAACATCTGCACCGCCCAAGCACTTCTGGCCAACGTGGCCTCCATGTACGCGGTGTACCACGGACCTGAGGGCCTCAAGGCCATCGCGCAACGCGTCCACGACCGCGCTTCTGCTTTCGCTGCGGCCGTCACCGACGCAGGCAAGGACATTGTCTCCCGCGACTTCTTCGACACCGTGACCGTCACCGGCGTGGATGCCGCGGCCATCAAGACCCAGCTTCAGGAGCAGGGCTACCTGGTGCGCGCCATCGGCACGGACAAAATCTCGGTCTCCTTCGGCGAATCCGCGACCAACAAGGATGTCAACATCCTCGCCGGCGCCTTCGGCGCCGAGGCTTCTTCCGAATCATCCGCTGACTCCGAGGCGGCGACCGCCGCCTCCTTCGAGATTCCGTCCTCCGTCCAGCGCGCCGAGGCCCCGCTGCGGCACGAGATCTTCAACTCCATCCACTCCGAGACCCAGATGCTGCGCTACCTGCGCACCTTGGCGGATAAGGACTTGGCCCTGGACCGCACGATGATCCCTCTGGGCTCGTGCACGATGAAGCTCAACCCCACCGCCGCGATGGAGCCCATCTCCTGGCCGGAATTCGCCGGCATCCACCCGTATGCCCCGGAGGAGACCACCGCGGGCTGGCGCGCGCTCATCGACGAACTCGAGTCCTGGCTCGCCGAGATTACCGGCTACGCCCAGGTCTCCATCCAGCCCAACGCCGGCTCCCAGGGCGAGCTGGCCGGCCTTCTGGCCATTCGCCGCTACCACGTGGCCAACGGCGATCACGGCCGCGATGTCATCCTCATCCCGGCCTCCGCGCACGGCACCAATGCGGCCTCAGCCACCTTGGCCAACCTGCGCGTCGTCGTGGTCAAGACCGCCGACGATGGCTCGATTGACCTCGCCGACCTCGACGCCAAGATTGAGCAGCATGGCGAGCACATCGCCGGCATCATGATTACCTACCCCTCCACCCACGGCGTCTTCGACCCCGAGGTGCGCGAGGTCTGCGACAAGGTCCACGCGGCCGGCGGCCAGGTCTACATCGACGGCGCCAACATGAACGCGCTAGCCGGTTGGGCCCGTCCGGGTGCCTTCGGCGGCGATGTGTCCCACCTGAACCTGCACAAGACCTTCACCATCCCGCACGGCGGCGGTGGCCCGGGTGTGGGCCCGGTGGGCGTCGCCAAGCACTTGGTGCCCTTCCTGCCGGCCGATGCCAACGACTCCAAACTGGATCCCTCGCAACCGACTGCGGAGACCACCGGCGTGCCGTCCACCGCATCGCGCTACGGTTCCGCCGGCGTGCTGCCAATTTCCTGGTCCTACCTGGCCATGATTGGCGCCCAAGGACTCACGGAGGCCACGAGCCACGCCATCCTCGGCGCAAACTACCTGGCACAGAGCCTGAAGGATTCCTTCCCTGTGCTCTACACGGGCAATGCCGGCCTCGTGGCTCACGAGTGCATCTTTGACCTGCGCGAGCTGACCGACGCCTCCGGCGTCACCGCCGCTGACGTGGCCAAGCGCCTCGTGGACTACGGCTTCCACGCGCCGACCCTCTCCTTCCCGGTGGCCGGCACCCTCATGGTGGAGCCCACCGAGTCCGAGGACCTGGGTGAGCTGGACCGCTTTATCGAAGCCATGCGCTCCATCCGCGCCGAAATCCAGGAGATCATCGACGGCCAGGTTGCCTACGAGGACTCCGTCATCCACCATGCTCCGTTCAACGCCGAATCCGTCGCGGCCGACGAGTGGGACTTCGCCTTCACCCGCCAGCAGGCCGCCTACCCGGTGACCTCGCTGCGCGCCAACAAGTACTTCCCGCCGGTGCGCCGCATCGACGAGGCTTATGGTGACCGCAACCTGGTGTGCACCTGCCCGCCGCCAGAGGCTTTTGACTACTCCGACGAGAACCAGGAGGTTTAATCAATGACTGACTACCTGCACTCCCCGCTGCACGCTGAGCACGAGAAGCTCGGCGCCACTTTCACGCCCTTCGGGCCGTGGGAGATGCCGCTGAAATATGACAACGAGCTTGAGGAGCACCGCGCGGTGCGCGGAGCCGCCGGCCTCTTCGACCTGTCCCACATGGGTGAAATCTGGGTCAACGGCCCGGACGCCGCCGAGTTCCTGTCCTACTGCTTCATCTCCAACCTGGTTCCCCTCAAGGTGGGCAAGGCAAAGTACTCCATGATCTGCGCCGAGGATGGCGGCATCATGGATGACCTCATCACCTACCGCTTGGAGGAGACCAAGTTCCTCGTCGTGCCGAATGCTGGCAACGCCGATACCGTGTGGGAGGCTCTCAACGAGCGCGCCGAGGGCTTCGACGTGGACCTGAAGAACGAGTCCCGCGATGTGGCCATGATTGCTGTCCAGGGCCCGAAGGCGCTGGAGATTCTCGTCCCGCTGGTGGAGGACACCAAGCAGCAGGCCGTGATGGACCTGCCCTACTACGCCGCAATGACCGGCAAGGTGGCGCGCAAGTACGCTTTCATCTGCCGTACCGGCTACACCGGCGAGGACGGCTTCGAGCTCATCGTCTACAACTCCGATGCCCCGGAGCTGTGGGAAGAGCTGCTCAAGGCCGGCGAAGAATACGGTATTAAGCCTTGCGGCCTGGCTGCGCGCGACTCGCTGCGCTTGGAGGCAGGCATGCCGCTCTACGGCAACGAGCTCACCCGCGACATCACTCCGGTCGAGGCCGGTATGTCCCGCGCCTTTGCCAAGAAGGAGCAGGACTTCGTGGGCGCAAAGGTGCTGCGCCAGCGCGCCGAAGAAGGCCCGCAGGCCGTTATTACCGGCCTGGTTTCCTCGCAGCGCCGCGCCGCCCGCGCCGGAGCGGAGGTCTTCGTTGGTGAGAACAAGGTGGGCACGGTAACCTCCGGCCAGCCCTCCCCCACCCTGGGCCACCCTGTCGCGCTCGCGCTCATCGATACCGCCGCAGGCTTGGAGGCTGGCGACGCCGTGGAGATCGACATCCGCGGCAAGCGCTACCCCTTCGAAGTGTCCGCGCTGCCCTTCTACAAGCGCGAGAAGTAAACTCCACTACTGAATCCATCTACCGAAAGGACATCCCTTCTCATGGCTAATCTTCCTTCCGATTTTTCTTACTCCGAGGACCACGAGTGGATTAACGCAGCTGCTAATTCCGTCGTCGGTTCCACCGTCCGCGTCGGCATCACCTCCGTGGCCACCGACCGCCTGGGGGAGGTCGTCTTCGCCGAGCTGCCGGCCGTGGGCGATACCGTCGAGCACGGCGAGACCTGTGGCGAGGTGGAGTCCACCAAGTCCGTCTCCGATCTGTACTCCCCGGTGACTGGCACCGTGACCACCGTCAACGAGGCCGTGCACGATGACTACGCCGTCATCAACAACGATCCCTTCGGTGAGGGCTGGCTCTTCGAGGTCGAGGTCACCGAAGCCGGCGAGCTGATGACCGCTGAGGAGTACGCCTCCGCCAACGGCGTGGCCTAAATCTGCGCTTGAAC
Organism: Corynebacterium sp. HMSC062E11; assembly: GCF_001811845.1. NCBI lineage: Bacteria > Bacillati > Actinomycetota > Actinomycetes > Mycobacteriales > Corynebacteriaceae > Corynebacterium > Corynebacterium sp. HMSC062E11. The sequence goes on along the minus strand of NZ_KV806774.1, from coordinate 189,670 downwards.
AGCGCGCATTCAGCCCCTGTCTGGCTGAATCTTCGCGGGGACTAGCATGGGTATCCATGACTGCTCCCCGTGAACCTTTCTTTCCCGCCAACCGCTCTATTCGCGCTTCCGACGAGCCACTGGAGATCCGCCGCTTGGGCCGCATGGACTACCAAGAGGCCTGGGATCTCCAGGCCGAGCTTGCCGCAGCGCGGGCGGCGGGCACGCAGGGTGATGTCATCCTCGTGGTTGAGCACCCCAACGTCTATACCGCCGGCAAGCGCACGCAGCCGGAGGATATGCCCGATAACGGCCTGCCGGTCATTGACGTTGACCGCGGCGGACGTATCACCTGGCACGGCGAGGGCCAGCTGGTTGTCTACCCCATCATTAAACTGGCCGAGCCGGTCGACGTCGTTGACTATGTCCGCCGCCTCGAGGAAGCCATCATCCAGGCCGTCCGTGAACTTGGAGTGAGCACCGCCGGGCGCATCGACGGCCGCTCTGGCGTGTGGGTTCCGTCCACCACCCGCGCCGCCGACCCGGCCGCTCCGAGGCGCGACCGCAAGCTGGGGGCGCTAGGCATCCGCGTTACCCGCGGGGTAACCATGCACGGCCTAGCGCTCAACTGCACCAACACCTTGGAGTACTACGAGCACATCGTGGCCTGCGGTATCGACGATGCCGACGTGTCCACGCTCTCGCTGGAGCTTGGCCGCGAGGTCACCATTCAAGAAGCGGAAGCGCCGCTTCTCGACGCCCTCCTCAAAGCCCTCTCCGGCGAACTCACCGTGGCCGACCACACCTTTGCTTCGGCGCCTGACCCCATCAAGGTGGCTAACGAGAAGGCCCGCCAAGCCCGCAAAGCAGCTGCAGGAAAATAGAAGCTCCCCTCGGTGGAATAAACCCGGCTCGTACAGGACTTGTATTAGGAAGAGCTAACTCTAACGCGTAAAGTGAGGTTCCGTGACTGTTAAGCCTGAAGGACGCAAGATGCTCCGCATTGAGAAGAAAAATGCGGAGTCGCCCATCGAACAGAAGCCACGCTGGATCCGCAACCAGGTTCGCACCGGACCGGGTTATGAGGACATGAAATCCCGCGTATCCGGAGCTTCCCTACACACCGTGTGCCAGGAGGCCGGCTGCCCCAATATCCACGAGTGTTGGGAATCGCGCGAGGCCACCTTCCTCATCGGCGGTGACAAGTGCACCCGCCGCTGCGATTTCTGCGATATCGCCACCGGCAAGCCGGAGGAATTGGACCGCGACGAGCCGCGCCGCGTGGCCGAGAACATCCAGGAGATGGATCTCAACTACACCACCATCACCGGCGTGACCCGCGATGATCTGCCCGACGAGGGTGCCTGGCTCTACGCCGAGGTTGTGCGCAAGATTCATGAGCTCAACCCCAATACCGGCGTGGAGAACCTCACCCCGGACTTCTCCGGTAAGCCGGATTTGCTCCAAGAGGTTTTTGAAGCCCGCCCTGAGGTCTTCGCCCACAACCTGGAGACGGTGCCGCGCATCTTCAAGCGCATCCGCCCGGCCTTCCGCTATGAGCGTTCACTCGACGTCATCCGCCAGGCCCACGACTTCGGTTTGATCACCAAGTCCAACCTCATCCTGGGCATGGGTGAAACCGCCGAGGAGATCGAGGAAGCCCTTCGCGATCTCCGCGAGGTGGGCTGCGACATCATCACGATTACCCAATACCTGCGCCCCGGTCCCCGCTTCCACCCCATCGAGCGCTGGGTGCGCCCAGAGGAGTTTGTGGAGCACTCCAAGCTTGCCAAGGAGCTCGGCTTCGGCGGCGTCATGTCCGGTCCGCTGGTGCGCTCCTCCTACCGCGCTGGCCGCCTCTACGTGCAGGCCATGGAGGCCCGCGGCCTCGAGCTTCCGGAGAACCTGAAGCACTTGGCTGAGACTTCCCAGGGTGCTACCGCCCAGGAGGCCTCCACGCTTCTGGAGAAGTACGGCCCCTCCGAGGAGACTCCGGTGACCACGCGTATGGTTAAGACCCCGGCTGGTGCAGCGAACCCGAACTCTGCGGCGTCCACTATTCGCTAGTTCGATTCTCTTTTTGACCCTCTGACCTCTAAAGTAGGAGCCATGGCTAACGACGACAAGGCATCGCTGAAGGAAGCGAAGAAGCAGGAGCGCGCGGCCAAGCGCGCCCAGCGCAAGCAAAACTGGTCACAAATGTGGCAAGCGTTCAACATGCAGCGCAAGCAGGACAAGGCACTCATCCCCATCATGCTGGCTGCATTCTTGGGCATGGGCTTGCTCTTCTTCCTAATCGGCATGCTCTTCAACGGCGAGTGGTTCATGCTCATCCTGGGCTTGGGCATCGGCGCCATCCTGGCCATGTTCCTGTTTACCCGCCGCCTCGAGCGCGATATGTACAAGAAGGTGGAGGATCAGCCTGGCGCCGCCGGCTGGGCTTTGGAGCAGCAGCTGCGCAACACCGTCGGTGTGGTGTGGAAGGTCAAGACTGGTGTGGCCGCTACCCGCCAGCAGGACCTTATCCACCGCGTTATCGGCAACTCCGGCGTCATCTTCGTCGTCGAGGGCGACCGCAAGCGCGTCGGCCCTACTCTTAACCGCTTGAAGAAGCGCGTGGACCGCATGGCCGGCGGCGTGCCGGTGTACGAGGTCTTCGTGGGCAATGGCGAGGACGAGGTTCCCGTGTCTAAGCTGCGCAGCCACATTATGAAGCTGCCGCGCAACTACAACAAGAACGAAACCTACGACAACATTCGCCGTATCGAGGCCATGGATGATCTGCCGGGCACCACCCCTGGTCTGCCCAAGGGCCCGATGCCCCGCCAGGCTCAGAACATGGCGGGCATGAACCGCCGTATGCGCCGCATGCAGGAGCGCAAGGGCGGCAAATAAGCCACTAGCTCCAAGCACAACCAGGGTCCCTTCCGAGAGTTCGGAAGGGACCCTGGTTTACGTTGCCTTCGAAGCCTCCCGGCCTTGTTGCCTCACGCACCCCAGCAGCTTTATCGCTGGTCCCAACAGCCTTAGGCCATGATGACGGCGGTGCCGGTGGCGCGGTCGTGGAGGCCGCGGCCGTCGGCATCGACCATCGCTGCGGGAAACAGCACGGCGGTCAGCAAGGTACGGACCACTGCACGCCACAGGCCGACGGAAGTGCCCGGCACGTCGAGGCGCGCCACGCCCATACCGAGCAACGCCATTCCCGGGGTGCGGGCGAACAGCCACCCGCAGACGATGCCCATGACTACCCACACTGCATAACCCAAGAAGGCGGGACCGCCCAGATTGTCGGTGAAGAGCTCGAGAACGTTGGCAATGATCATGGCCAAAATCCAGTCAATTAACACGCCGAACGTACGCCGCATTACCGACGCCAGGGCACCTGGCCCTTCCTTGGGCAAGCCCAATGCCTGCCCAGGCCACTGCCCCGACCCGATGCCATCGTTGTTATCTGCCATGCCCACCAATCTAGCCGCCGTCCATCCCGAGCAGAAATTTTGCCTTCAGGTGCCCACGCGTCCCAGTGATGCAGCCAATACCTGTAAACTAGTCGGGAGTACTACACGTCAACCAACAGGAGACCACCGTGTCCTTTGAGACAATCCAGGACGTCATCACATTCATCAAGGAAGAGGACGTCAAGTTCGTTGACATCCGCTTTACGGACGTCCCCGGCACCGAGCACCACTTCTCTATTCCGGCCGAGGAATTTACTGAAGACGCAGCCGCCGACGGCCTCGCCTTCGATGGCTCTTCCATCCGCGGATTCACCACCATCGATGAGTCCGATATGACGCTGTTGCCGGATCCGAAGACTGCCTTCGTGGATCCCTTCCGCACCGCGAAGACCCTGAACATCAAGTTCTTCGTCCACGACCCGTTTACTCTGGAGCCCTTTAGCCGCGACCCGCGCAACATCGCCCGCAAGGCCGAGGAATACCTCTCCTCCACCGGCATCGCGGATACCTGTAACTTCGGCGCTGAAGCTGAGTTCTACATCTTCGACTCCGTTCGCTACGGCACCGATGTCCACAACGGCTTCTACGAGGTTGATACCGACGAGGGCTGGTGGAACCGCGGCTCTGAGACCAACTTCGACGGCACCCCGAACACCGGCTTTAAGACTCGCGTGAAGGGCGGCTACTTCCCGACGGCACCCGTCGACAAGCACGGCGAAGTCCGCGATGCCATGGTGGAGCAGCTGCAGAAAGCTGGTTTCACCATCGAGCGCTTCCACCACGAGGTGGGCAGCGGTCAGAACGAGATTAACTACCGCTTCAACTCCCTGCTGCACGCGGCTGATGATATTCAGACCTTTAAGTACATCATCAAGAACACCGCTGAGCAGTTTGGTAAGTCCGTAACCTTCATGCCGAAGCCGCTGGCTGGCGATAATGGTTCCGGTATGCACGCCCACATGTCCCTGTGGCAGGACGGCAAGCCGCTCTTCCACGATGAGGCTGGCTACGCTGGCCTGTCCGACATGGCTCGCTACTACATCGGCGGCATCCTGGCCCACGCACCGGCTGTGCTGGCGTTCACGAACCCCACCCTAAACTCCTACCACCGCCTGGTTCCGGGCTTCGAGGCGCCGATTAACCTGGTGTACTCGCAGCGCAACCGCTCGGCTGCCATCCGCATCCCGATTACCGGCTCCAACCCGAAGGCCAAGCGCATCGAGTTCCGCGCGCCGGATCCGTCCGGCAACCCCTACTTCGGTTTCGCTGCCATGATGATGGCGGGCCTCGACGGCATCAAGAATCGCATCGAGCCGCACGCTCCGGTGGACAAGGACCTCTACGAGCTGCCGCCGGCAGAGGCCGCCTCCATCCCGCAGGCACCGACCTCCCTGGAGGCCTCCATCGCAGCACTCGAGGAAGACAACGACTTCCTCACCGAGGGCGATGTCTTCTCCGAGGACCTCATCGAGACCTACATCAACTACAAGCGCGAGAACGAGATTGCGCCGGTCCGCCTGCGTCCGACTCCGCAGGAATTTGAGATGTACTACGACTGCTAATTTCTGGCAGAATCGCCCTGATCTGAGAAATTACTTTCCCAGGTCAGGGCTTTTTCATGCCCGCAGATTTCAATGAAAATGGGCGAAAGCATCCGCCTTTCAGAATTGTGCGGGATTTCTGCGGGATCCGGCCTACACCGAAAGCGCTTCCCAGCTCACGAAAACACGCAACTCTGGCACGCTTCAAGGGGTATATTCATCCTGATCTCTCAGCTCTTTGTGCGCGTTTTTCCTCGCGTGTGAAAGGGCGCTCTCTTTACTCTCCAGACCCCTTTTGAGGTAGCACGTTGCGATAACTGTAGTCAGGGCCCGTTCGGTGCGGGTGCGTCGTTCAAGAAGCCAGTCGGGGAAGAAGGAACCACGGCGCAGCTTCGGGACGGCTATGCCGATAGAGCCCACCCTGGTATCGAGTTGTCGGTGACGGTAGCCGTTGCGGGAATTAGTGCGAGTATCGGACATGGTGGCGTAATCAGCACCGCAGACGCTATCGGCTTGGGCAGAGAGGATCTGATTGATGAAATCGCCAAGCATTTGGCGCATTAAGTCTGGGGAGACTTGGGGCAGCAGTTCTTCGAGATAGGCAGTCGGGTCGATATGATAGGGGCAGCGGCCATCGCGGTGGACTTCCTTTCGAGGATAGGTAGAAGTTGATTCGAAAGGTACCCGCGATGGTCGCCGCATTCGTTCACGGCACCGACATCACCGGGGCACAGATACACCACACTAAGGGACGCAACCCACCAAATTCCTAAATTAGAAGCAAATGCCCTGGCAGGCGCATCGGCAATTAGTTATGTAGTGGAGTCCTCGTCTGTATCTTTGTTTTTCGCAAATCGGCCACGAAGCCCTTTCGCGAGCCCCGTAGCATTGCTCCCAAGGCTGCCGAGCTGCTCTTTGGTTGCCTGAGCAGCTGTGCCTGCGATATCCCGTGCACTTACAGCCGCGCTTCCAGCTAATCCGAGTGCACTTTCAGACACGCCTTTGACAGAGGAGCCCAAGTCCGCGAGTCGCGTCGACCCTGACCGTTCGGCGATGTCGTTGGCCACCGTGACCATGGCGAGATATTCTGCGCCGTCGACACCCGGGGGCGGCAGTTCGCGCAGGTGATCCTTGAGACGCTGCGACTGCGTCCGCAAGGTTGCAAAGGTCATCGTGCCGGAGAGCGCACCGCCCAGCAAGGGGATTACCTTTGTGACTGTCTTCGCGAAGGAGTCTTTGGTGACCTTGACACCCACGAGCCTGAGGGTTTGCTTAACCACTGGGAACCAGGCGGTCTTGGTCAGAGCTTTTTGAGAAATCTGCTTCTGAATCGCGGGGCGAGCGACTTGTTTTGAGAATGCAATGAGGCTATTCGCGGCGCCACCCACGCCCATCATCACACCCAAGAAAACGGCGAGCTTGCCAACGGTTTCATCATCAGCTTCATCCATGTCGCCAAGCAGATCCTGCCAGCCGTACAGATAGGCGAGCTTTTGCATCACGCGGAATGCGTGCACATAGAACTGAGTGATGTCGCCAGGAACGGTGGCGGCCATTGCTAGGCCGCCTGGCAGGCCCGCCGTGAAAGAAATCGCTGCGGACTTGGTGGTCTCAAAGCTAATGGTCGAATCTGCAATTGAATCCAGCTGCGCCAAGGTTAATTCAGCATGTATTGGCGTGCTTCTCAGAGCCTGTGAAATGACGTCATTGGATACACCGACCTTGCGTAGCTCTTGCGCAAGGAATTTTTCGCGATCGATGCGCACCCCGCGAAGACGGATGATTTTCTTGAGAAAATCCATGGCGAATTTTTGCGCCGCTGCGTCCTGCTCGGCGGTCATTGTCTCTAGGTCTTGTACGTCCTCAAGCTCAGTGGGGACTTCGACTCCCTCGAGCGATTCTTCAACAAGTTCGCCATCGAGAATGTCATCGGTCAGTTCAAGAGATAAATCGTCGGGTTGCTGTGACATGAGACAGCCTTTCGTAATCAGGGAATGTGGACCAAATGTTACTGCAACGCCATGGTTTGCAGCTACAAAGTAAGAGGTACCTCTCAGCACTGGTTTCTTCCGCCCTAGGGCGAAATCGATGCGGGAGTGCGGAAGTAACTCGGAGAGATTCGCAGAAATCCAATTCGCTTCAATCCGGCTTAGGCTTTTGTGTCTGTGATGGGACAAAAGCAGTTCGCAAACGGGAGAAAACGCCAAAAGCCTAACTCGGCGTTGACCGAATTAGACTTGCGCGGACGGCCGGGAAGCGGCTACTCCACTGTGGGGCCTGCCCCCGGATAGTAGACACGTCGGGAGTTAGGCCCGAACAAGCCAGCGCGCAACGCGAACAACAGCAGCAGCAAACCAGCAACAGCACCAGCTCCGGCACCTGCCGCACCGCAGCAGAAAGCGCCCAGCATGGAGTGGGCAACCTTTGGCCCCTATGGTGGATTCATGGACTGCTCCCAGGCGCAAAGCATGTGGCCCTCCAACTCGACCGAGTGCTACCAAGGCGGCGACGGCAACTACTACTTCAACGGCCTACGGCAGGCAATGTGCTAGATACAGCTCACCGGCCGCCCTACTTCTTGGTGGAGCGACATTGAGGAATGTGGGGCCGCTTACTGAGCAGGCGAAATCGGAGTAAATTCACCGCTCTATCAGGCATGACGATGGGGCACGACACGAGCTAAACAACTACGCTAACCGCGTGACTACTAGATTCCGCCACTTACCGCCGCCCGGCCCCGCGTGGGGCGGCAGCCTCATGGGTACCTCCATCGTCTCTCGGCTGCTCGTTGAGGAGGGCATGCTGACAGGCTCCGCCGTTTTCGCAGCGCTATCCTGCATTATTCTCCTCGTGCTGACGGTTGGCTTTGCGCTATACCGCCAGCCCAGCTTCGCGCGAACCTCGATGGCTGAATGGTCCATGTATTTCATCGGCATCCTGGCGCTCGGCGCAGCGCTGTCCGGGTTGACGGATATCGGAACCTTCCGCCTCGTCGGCTTTTGGATCGGCGGACCCGTCACCGTCATCACGTGGGCTATTCAGCTCACCCGCTTCGACGGTGAACCGCGCTTTACCTGGGGTCTGCCGCTGGTTGGTCCCATGATTTCATCCTCCGTGGCTGGCTTCCTTGCCCTCGACTACGGACATGCCTACCACGTCATGGGCACCATTCTTTTCGTCATGTCGATCTCTACCGCGGTCCCCACCTTCATCCGCGTGTATTGGGCCGCTTGGCACGGCAAGGTAAATCTCTCCGGGGCCAACTCAGCTACCGCCTGGGTTCCGCTGGGCGTGGTGGGCCAATCCACCACCGCGATGCAGATCCTCTACCCCGGTCATGTTTCCGTCTATTACGGGCTGACCGCTATGGTGATCGCCGTCCCCCTCGCGCTCTATGCCATGATCACCTTCTACCCCAATGTGGCTCGCTGGGTGGACTACTCGCCCGCATGGTGGGCCTGCACCTTCCCGCCCGGGACAGTCAGCATGGGCGGGCACCAGGTAGCCCTAGTGAATGGCTCGGAGCTTCTCGACGTCATCGCGCTCAGCATCCCGTTGCTCCTCGTCGCGCACTGGTCTGCTTGCTCCTGCCGTTTCATTAGCTGGCTCATCGAAGGACGGCGCGCACAGCGAAGCGGAGCTAGCCCAATCTCGAACTAGCTCCGCAGTGCACGCTGTCAGGTGCTTAACAGGCTTTAGTTTTCAGCCTTGGTGAACTGAATGGCCTGGCCCTGGCTGCCCAGCGCGAAGGTGTTGCCCTCCACGGGGATAACGACTGGCTTTGCGGTGAGGATGGTGTTGAGCGCATCGGCATCAGCCATCTCATCCGGGGCGCAGGCACGCATCGTGGAGTTCAGGTTCTCCACCACGATGGCATCGGTCTGATCCAGCTTGTAGCTGCCGCCACCAGAGTTGCAGCCGTCATCGTAGGTTAGAGTTCCATCCTCATTGAAGGTCACGGAAATCGCCGGGTTCTTCTTGGCGGTGAAGGTGCCGTTGAGAACCTTCTGGGCCTCATCAGCCGGCAGCTTCTCCTGCAGACCGTCGATGTCTTCATACTTCTCAATCAAGCCAGAACCTTCCGGTGCTTCCGAATCCTTCGAGGAGGAGAAGGAGTCACCGAACAGGCGCGAGCTCAGCTCCTGAATCTGGCTGGACTTCACGGAGTCAGCGGAGGATGGTTCCTGCGCACCGGCAGTACCGGCACCCAGGACGCCGCCCGCGAGGGCGACGAACGCAGTTGCAGTGGTTACTTTCTTCAGTGTGCGTGAAATCATGACCCCGAAGCTATCGAGCACCGCCGGCAACATCAACCCACTTCATGCGTTTCTGATGATACTTTGCGGTAACTCCAACGATTCCCAGCCCACGGACAAACCTCAAAGAAAATACCTTTGAACTGGACTTTTAGCTGCGCTTAACGTAGCCCATCCGCGGACGGAAGCCCTGCGGGTGTTTCATCTGCGCCACGGCATCCCCGATGATCATGCGGTGGCGCGCGCTGACGGACGTCGGCATCTGCGCCACCGAGAACCACTGCGCGGCAAGGTTCTCTTCGTCGGAGACGACCGGCTCCGCATCATCCGGAACGGAGACACGGATGGAGGTGTCCATGAACATGCACTGATCCCCATTGGGACAGACCACTGGGCCCACCTGACCGACACCGAGGAGCGCTTCGATACGGCCGTCGAGCCCCACCTCTTCCTTGAGCTCACGCAACGCGGTCGTCGTGACTTCCTCGCCAGGCTCACAAATACCGGAGATGGGAGCCCACGTGCCGTTATCGGCTCGTTGGGCCAGCAGCACTGAAGGCAGCTCCCATATCGCAGAACCGGTAGGAACCGCCCGCACGATAACCGCGGTCACGCTGGGAAGGAAGAGCTGCTCGTGACCGATTTTCTCACGCAGGGACACAATAAAATCAGGAGTCGGCATGGGTTTAATATTAGCGCCTAAACCCGCTCCAGAATCTCCGGCAGGAGTGCCTCGATGTCGGAGGCAGCGGTAAAGGACATCTCCGCCGGCGACCCGTCGGCGCAGCCTTGACTGCTTGCCGCGGCTTCCGTCGTCCCCGACAGAACCCCGACGATCACGCCTTCAAAGGGGCTGCCCGGCGCGCCAAAGACCGGTGCCCCGGAATCACCATGCGTGGAACAGACTCGGGCACTCGCCGAGACGGTGTCCACCGTTCGGTCGCCAAACTGAAGTTTCCCGTGGCTTTCTCCATGTATTAGCGGTCCGCACGTCTCTCCTGTGATGCGCCCCAGCTTGCACACCTCATCCGGAAGCTCCTCCTGCCCCGCAGCGACCACGCTGGTAGGCATGTCCTGCGGGACATAAAACTCCGCCTGCCGCGTGATCTCCACCAAAGCGAAGTCGAGCTGGTGTGTGTCAGGTGAGCTGAGATCGGAATAGATGATGGTGCCGACGGGCTCCGCTGGGTACACGAATTCCCCATCCGCAGCGCCCGCCCACACCATATCCCCTGGCTCACCGCAATGGGAGGCGGTGACGGCGATGGTACGGGCGTCGTCAAGCACGAAGCTCCACGCCACCGTGCAGAGGTTGAAGTCAAAGGCTTCGCCGGGAACGGGCTGCATAGCAGAGATGTCGAGCGCCGCGCCCGGCGGCACCGGGGAGGCATCGGGCGTATGCGTCTGCGGCGGGGCCGGCGTCATAGTGGTGTACTCGGACGTGCTCGAGGCAGCTTCGGGAACGGGGTCAACCCCCATAGGCATTGAGCATCCACCCACTGCCAGCGCAGTCGCGCTGAGCACCACCAGAAGGTAAGGCCTAGTCCTCCTGAGCGGATGCAGCCTCACCCGGGTCCGCCTTGTGATCCTTGTTTTCCTTCTCCATCTCAGCAACCTGCTTCATGTCACGGATGAACTTCTCTGGGTCAAACTCGGTGAAATACTCCGGGCCCGAGAATTGTTCCTGTGCCATTGGCTTAAACCTCCGTGGTCTTGATGTATTGCGTGATGTAATCCTTCACCGCCGCCGCATCGTTGGGCAGATCCGTGACGTGGCGCTCGGCTTCCAGGATTCCGGCGAAACGCTCCGGCACCTCCGGTTCGCTGCCGATGGCTTCCGCGATGGTCTCCGCGAATTTCACCGGAAGCGCGGTTTCTAGGCACACGATGGGAGTGTCAACGCCGTACTCATCCTTGACTGCGCGGGCAACCTTGATGCCGTCGGCAGTGTGCGGATCCACCAGCACGTTGTAGCGCTCGTGGACATCCTTAATGGTGGCGAGGCGGTCCGCGTGGGTGGAGGAACCGGACAGGAAACCGTACTCGGCGCGGGCAGCGTCGAGCGCCTGCTTGTCGACGTTGAACCCGCCTTCCTTCACCTTCGTGCCAAACAGATCCTTGATTTGTGCGGCATCGCGGCCCAGCAGGTCAAAGGCGAAGCGCTCGAAGTTCGAGGCGCGGGAAATATCCATCGACGGCGAGGACGTCTTGTACGTCTGCTCCGAGGAGCGCGGGCGGTAGCTGCCGGTGCGGAAGAACTCATCGAGCACGTCGTTTTCGTTAGTCGCGACGATGAGGCGGTCGATGGGCAGCCCCATCTGGCGAGCGATGTGGCCGGCACAGATATCGCCGAAGTTGCCGGTGGGCACGCTGAAGGAGACCTTTTCGGTGTTTTCCGTAGTGACCTTGAGGTAGCAGTTGATGTAGTACACCACCTGCGCCATGAGGCGGGCCCAGTTAATGGAGTTCACCGCACCGATGCGGTTCTCGGCCTTGAAGTTGGCGTCGGCCGATACCGCCTTGACCACGTCCTGGCAATCATCAAACACGCCGTCCAGAGCGATGTTGCAGATATTCGGGTCATCCAGGCCGAACATCTGGGCCTGCTGGAAGGGCGTCATGCGTCCGGCCGGGGTCAGCATGAAGACGCGGATGCCCTTGCGCCCGCGCATGGCGTACTCCGCCGAGGACCCGGTATCGCCGGAGGTGGCGCCCAGAATGTTGAGGGTTTCGCCGCGGCGGGCCAACTCGTATTCGAAGAGCTCGCCCAACATCTGCATGGCCATGTCCTTGAAGGCGGCCGTCGGCCCTTCAGAGAGGTGACCAATGTACAGGCCCTCCCCCAGTTCGCTGACGGGGACGATCTCCTCGTGGTCAAACTTGGGGTAGGTATAGGCGCGCTGGGCAATTCCTTCGAGGTCTTCTGCGGGAATATCATCCACGAAGAGCTTGAGCACCTCCGCGGCCAAGGCCGCGTAGCCGTCCTCCGCCAAGGTCTGGCGCCAGTTAGTCAGGGTGGCGTCATCGATGCGGGGGTAAGTTTCCGGCAGGTAGAGGCCGCCATCAGGGGCCAGACCTCCAAGGAGGATATCCGTGAAGGAGGCGGGCTGGCGGTCGGTATCGCGGGTCGAAATGTACTTCACCCCCTGCATCTTAGTTGGTGACGCGTAAAGTATCAGCCATGTCGGTTCCTCATCCACGCAATGTAATTACCACGAAGGCTCTCTCTGTGTGGGTGGCTGCGGTGTTGGTCTATATCGTGGCGATGACCGGCCGCACGTCATTTGGCGTGGCGGGCCTCGAAGCCATCGATCGCTTCGAGGTCGACGCCTCCCGCATTGCCGTGTTCACCGCTGTGCAATTGGGTATCTATTCGCTGGCGCAGATCCCTACCGGGATGCTCATCGATAAGTTCGGGCCGCGGCGCCTGCTCGTCATTGGTTCCGTCATCATGGGCGTGGGTCAGGTACTCCTTGGCTTCACCAGCAATTATTGGGTAGCCATCGCCGCCCGCCTGCTCATCGGCGCGGGCGATGCCACCGCCTTCCTCTCCGTGATGCGTATTCTCCCCTACTGGTTCCCGCTGCACCGCACCCCCATGTTCACTCAGGTCACCTCGTCGCTTGGGCAGCTGGGCCAGTTCTTGTCCGCCCTTCCTTTCGCCATGCTGCTGGGCTGGGGCGGGTGGACCATGGCCTTCGTTAGCTTGGGTGCGGTGGGCATCCTCATCGCCGTTGCGGCCGCGGTGGCGGTGGCTGATTCCCCAGAATCCCTCGGCATCGTGCCCAAGCCGAAGGAAAAACCTAACGCGAAGCCGGAAAGCACAGCAGCGCTGTTATCCACCGTTTTCCGTTCCCCCGTAGCCTGGCAGGCATTCTTTATTCACTGGATCGGCCTGGGGGCCACCAACGTGTTCGTCATGCTATGGGGCGTGCCGCTGATGACTGCAGGCATGGATTTTTCTAAGACTAGCGCCGGCTGGATCCTGACGTGGTTTAGCGTGTGCATGGTGCTCGTCGGCCCACTGCACGGCAAGCTTTCCTCCAGGGCCAGCGGTTTCCGCCCGTGGCTCGCCTTAGGGTTTGTGGCTACCCACTGCGCGGTGTGGGCCTTGTTCTTCCTCTTCGGTGGCAGCTATCTCTCGCTGTTCATCCTCATCAGCCTGGTAGCCCTGTGCACACCGGTGGCAAATTACGGTTTCGACATTGTCCGTGAAAACCTCGACCGCACTGTCGTCGCCACGGCGACGGGCCTGGCCAATATGGGAGGCTTCATCGCCACGGTCATCGGCGCCCAGCTCGTCGGCATGGTTCTCGATCACTTGGGTAATGGGCCTGACTACCCCTTCCATGACTTCCGGCTCGCTGCTTGGGCAGTCTTTGTCGTGTGGTGCATTGGCATCGTGGGTGTTCTCATCACGCACATCCTGCGCGGCCGCGGCGAGGACGGCGGCCCGCACGTCACCATCGTGCAGGTTGGTTAGTTCAGGGCTGGGCTAGTGAAGGGCCGCGGCGCTGAACGCCGCCTCAAGGGGTACCGAATTGGCCACTTCGAAGACCCCGAGCCCACCGCCAATCGGAACGAGGACGGCAATGCTCACCCCCAGGGCGGTTCTGAGCAGCTCGCGTAGTTTTCGTTGTTTCTCCACCTCAACGCACCAACCTTTATCGATTCGTTATCTGTGCGTGTGAGCTTAAGATCCGCGGCTGCCAGGCAGATCCCCGTTGACTGCGTATCACCTGCCAGTCCCTGTGTGTTCGCGCCGGCACCCCAGCCGGGCTAGTTCATCGGGCTATTCGGCCGGGGTCGATTCCACGAGAATCGGGCCATCCACCGGGGCGACGACCCCGGCGTCAAAGGCGGCGAGCACACCCTTCGCATCATCTTTCGTAATTGCACCCGCCTCCACGGCCTTCTTGAGATCAGTCTCGAGGATCTGGCGGGAGCGGTACCTGTCCGATGCCACCGACAAGAGGCCGCGAGGAACCGATTCCGACGGGATCCCCAGTGCCTCTGCCAGCGAAACAATGCGGTCATTTTCAGCAGGGTCGAGCTGAACATCAACCGACTGATCCTGTGGGACGCCACCGTTGACCACCTGCTCCACGGTCAGTGCGCCCTCCGGCACCTGGTGCCGCTCTGTGGCCCACCAGCCTGCGCCGACGGCGGTGATGACAGCGATCACAACGAGGACCCACACGGCGATAAACTGCTTGGACTTCACGGCCACAACCTTAGACTTTTCTCACACCGCCGGCTTAATCCGCGCCAGGGCCAAAGGTCCCAAAAGAGGTACCGCGCGGGGGATGCGGCGAATCCAGGCGCTCGGACAGCGCATCAATGATGGACCGGATAGTTGACTCTGCGACGGAGCGATCGAGGCTGCTGCGGCGTGGGGTCTCTGGCTTCGGCTCAGGAGGGACAACGCGGGGCTTGTCGACGTCCAACCGCATCACCGTCCCCTCCACGCTCAGCGCGGCGGCGGGATCGCACCCGGCGGCTCGGGCCGCGGATAAGAATGCATCGAGATCAGCAAGCGTGGCAGCGTTGAGGTCGAGAGAAAGATTAAGGCTCATGGTGTTCTCCTTTTCGGCTCCTTGAAGGGCGCGGGGCAAGTGCCGCTCACTGCTGTCTAAGGCTAACGGCTTATCACCTGATTGAACAGGGGCGTGCGTTTAGTTCAGGGATAGATCCGGGTTAACTCAGGGTGCGGGTCAGGGAGGATACACACCTGCCCTCGCTGTGCTCTACTAATCGTGCTCGAATGACTCAGTCTCACCCCAAAACACCTCGTCGACTACCTTCCGGGCGTGCCGGGTGACTTTGAGGTAGTGCTCTAGGAATTGTTGGTTGTGCTCGGGCTCCCAGCCGGCCGCACCAGCCACTTGCGCCAGTTGGGGGCCCGGTGCCGGAAGCTGGTCCACGCGCTTGCCACGCACCAGTACCAGGGCGTTGCGGGCATCGGTGGCCAACAACCAAGCCTCCCGCAGCTCCCGCACTTGCTGGACTGGAATGACCTCGCTCTCTTCGAGGGCGTCGAGGACGCGCAGTGTGGAGGGATCATGGAGCGCCGGCACGTCGTGAGCATGCATCATCTGCAGCAGCTGGACGGTCCATTCGATATCGGTCAACCCGCCGCGCCCCAGCTTGGTATGGGTATTGCGGTCAGCGCCGCGCGGCAAACGCTCGTTATCAACGCGCGCTTTCATTCTGCGGATATCGCGGATGGTCTTCTCGCTTACGCCCTGCGGTGGATAGCGGAAGGCATCCACCATGGTGAGGAAACGTTGCCCGACGTCTTTGTCCCCCGCCACGAAAGCCGCGCGGAGTAGTGCCTGCATCTCCCAGGGTTCGCCCCACTGCGAGTAATAACGCTCATAGGACTCGATCGAGCGCACAACTGCTCCCGACCGACCCTCTGGTCGCAAGCCCAAATCAACGTCCAAGGGCGGATCCCCTGATGGTTTTGCCAAGCGGCGGCGCAGTTTCTCGATAATGCCAATTGCCCACGGCAGGGCTTCCTCTTCGGCATTGTCTTCGGTTGGCTCGGCCACCACGATGACATCGGCGTCCGAGCCAAAGCCCAGCTCCATGCCGCCGAGCCGCCCCATTCCAATCACGGCGATGCGGGCTGGTGGTTCGGCGTCATCGTTCTCCAGCCTCCAGGCCCTGACTTCGGCGCGCAGCGCGGCTTCCAGCACTGCATTCCAGATGGTGGACAGCTCAAAGCACACCTGCTGGACCGGCAAAAATCCCAGCAGATCCGCGGCAGCGATCCGCGCCAGCTCCGCGCGGCGAAGGGCTCGGGCTACCGACACGGCTTTGTCAGGGTCCGCGTGACGCTTGGTGGAATTAATCAAGGCGGAGGAAACTTGCGCCGGTTTGGTTTCCAATAGCTTGGGCCCTGCCGCGCCATCGGAGAGCTGCTTAACGACGTCCGGCGCGCGGATAATGAGCTCCGATGTAAATGGCGAGGTGCCCAATATCTTCATGAGGCGCTGGCCGACAACGCCTTCGTCACGAAGCATGCGCAGGAACCACGTTCGGTCGTAGGCCGCCTCAGACAGCTTGCGATAATTCAGCAGGCCCATGTCTGGATCGGCCGTGTTTGAGAGCCACTCCATCAAGGTCGGCAGCAGGATGGCCTGGATACGGGCCTTGCGTGACTGCCCAGCCGCCAGGGAGGTGAGGTGCTCGAAGGCGCGATCCGGGTGGCGATAGCCAAGTGCTGCCAGCTGCAAAAGCGCTGCTTCTCGCGACAATTTGAGCTCATCCGCAGACATCGACGCCACGGAATTCAACAGCGGGCGGTAGAACAAGCGCGAGTGCAGCTCAGAGATGAGCAGGCGAATTTTCCGCAGGTGGGCGTTCATCCGATCCGCTGCTGATTGATGCCCCTGTGGGTGAAATCCTGAATTGATGGCCAGCCACGTCAGCGCCTTGAGGTCATCTTTTTCCGGCAATGTGTGGGTACGGCGGAAGCGCTCCAACTGAAGGCGGTGCTCGAGCAAGCGAAGAAACTCATAGGCCTCGATGAGCTGGGTGCCATCTTCGCGTCCGACATACCCGGCGCGCACGAGCGCTGCGAGGGCATCGACCGTCGCCAGCGTGCGCAGCGATTCATCTGAGCGGCCATGAACCAATTGCAACAGTTGGACGGCAAATTCCACGTCCCGCAAACCGCCCTCACCGAGTTTGAGTTCGCGAAGGCGCATATCCTCCGGGACGTTGTCCAGCACTCGACGGCGCATAGCCTGGACGTCTTCCACGAAGGATTCCCTCTGCGATGCAGTCCACACCATGGGCCCAATCTGGTCGAGATAGTCCGTGCCCAAGGGCAGGTAGCCGGTCTGCGGCCGCGCCTTTAGTTGGGCTTGGAATTCCCACGTTTCCGCCCACCGCTTGTAGTAGGCCACGTGCGAATCCAGTGTTCGGACTAGTGCACCAGACTTGCCTTCCGGGCGCAGGTTGGCGTCGACCTCAAAGAAGCACGCCGAGCCGATTCGATTGAATTCTGACGCGAGACGGGTGATCCGTGGCGTTGCCTCCGAGCCCACGAAGATCACGTCCACGTCGGAGATGTAGTTCAACTCGCCCGCACCGCACTTGCCCATCGCGATGACTGCCAGCTGCGCATCGAGTGGCTGATCCTCGTAGACCACTCGGACAGCACCGGCGAGCGCTGCCGTCAAGGAGGCGTCAGCGAGGGCCGTCGTCAGCCGCGTGACTTCACGGAAGCCCACCCGCGGCTGCGGCCGTGACTGTCCCTTGCGCGAATGGAAAGTCCCTGCGAGGTCATGAGCGGCGATGCGCATCATGAGCGTTCGGTAAGCCACCTTGAGCGATGCTTTGTGGTCGCCAGGAGCCGCCCGGTATGTGCCGGGAGAGGTCAGATCGGGGCTCGCGGTATCAGGACGAGTGGGCGGCTCGGCGTACGTTGCCGGTTCCGCGCCTACCTCTTCCAACAAGGTGTGCAGCATTTCCGTGGGAGTCGGCAGCGGGCGCTGTAGCTCGCGCCAGGTCTCTGGGTGGGCGGCAAGGTGATCACCAAACGCCGAGGAGCCGCCCAACAGGGCCATCAACCGTACCCGGAAGGTTTCGTCTTCACGCATCGCCGGGCCAATCTCAGGCGCTGACTCGATGATCCTCATTAACGTATTGAGGGCCATATCGGGATCACCGGCTGCGGCTAGGGTCCACAGCAGCTCAAGGGACTCAGGATTATCCCACCCAAGGCGGGACAAGTCCTCCGCAGCAGTTGGCCGGGTAAGGCCAAGAGTTGCCGGGGACGGTACAGATGCTGGACGCATGCTTCTCCTAGAAATTCAGGTTGTTGCGCAACTCGAATGCGGTGATCTGCTGCTGATACTCGTGCCACTCATCCCACTTGGCGCGCAGGAAGTACTCAAAGACGTGCTCTCCTAGGACTTCCGCCATAAACTCAGAGCGCTCGAATTCACGGAGCGCCTGGTCCAAGCTGCTTGGCAGATCCTTGTACCCCATCGCGCGGCGCTCACGACGGGTCAGCTGATGGACGTCATCCTCGGCGGGATCACCAAGCTCATAACCTTCCCTGATTCCACGCAGGCCAGCGGCAAGCAACACCGCGTAGCCCAGGTAGGGGTTCATCGCTGAATCTAGTGAACGGATTTCAACGCGACGCGACATTTCTTTGGAAAGACGATAGGTAGGAACTCGAACCAAAGCCGAACGGTTGGAGATTCCCCACGTCACTGATCCCGGGGCTTCGCTGCCAAACATCAAGCGCTTGTAGGAGTTGGTCCACTGGTTGGTGATTGCGGTCATTTCCACAGCGTGTTCAAGGATGCCGGCGATAAACTGCCGCCCCGTACTGGAAAGTGAAATCTCATCGTCGGGGTCGTGGAAAGCGTTGGAATCTCCCTCGAAAAGGCTCAAGTGCGTGTGCATGCCCGAGCCAGAGCGATGCTCAAATGGCTTCGGCATGAATGTGGCGTGCACTCCTTGCTGGGAGGCAACCTCTTTAATGAGGTAGCGGAAAGTCATGATGTTGTCCGCCATGGACAGCACGTCGGCATGACGTAGGTCGATTTCCTGCTGCCCAGGTGAGGTTTCATGATGGCTGAATTCCGTGGCAATGCCCATGGATTCCAGCGCGTACATCGACCGGCGCCGGAAACTCGGTGCGTTATCGTGCGTGGCTTGGTCGAAGTAGCCTCCGTTATCGGTGGCAATCAGGGTATTGATATCGCGGGCGTCTTCCAAGAGATAAAACTCAATCTCAGGAGAAGCCTTGCACGTAAACCCTTCATTGGCAGCCTCAGTAACCTGACGGCGCAGAATGTGGCGTGGGTCCACCAGAGAAGGTTGCCCATCGGGCTGGGTAATGTCGCAGAACATGCGCGCCGAAAGAAGCTCTGGTTCTTCCTTGTCAAAGGGCATGATTTGGAAGGTTGAAGGGTCGGGCATAGCGATGGTGTCTGCCTCTGAGATGCGGGAGAACCCTTCCACCGAGGAACCATCGAAGCCAACACCTTCCTCGAAGGCAGATTCCAACTCTGAAGGGCTCATTACCACCGATTTCAGCG
This sequence comes from Corynebacterium sp. HMSC062E11, assembly GCF_001811845.1. Classification (NCBI taxonomy): domain Bacteria; kingdom Bacillati; phylum Actinomycetota; class Actinomycetes; order Mycobacteriales; family Corynebacteriaceae; genus Corynebacterium; species Corynebacterium sp. HMSC062E11. The sequence continues at coordinate 170,366 of NZ_KV806774.1, read as the reverse complement.
CCCCCAAGATGTCAGTAAACCAAAGGCGAATGAAGCGGATATCGCGTTCTTCAACTGTACGAAGGACGAATTCGTGTTGGCTGTTCATGTTCTAAACCCTACCGCCGCGGGCCCAAGGTAACGGCGGGAGTTGCATCTTTTGCCCCCCCGCCCCGCCAACTATTGCCCCAGTTGGCAAGAGTATCTCGGGGGCAAATTTTTTCGACTCTTAGGCCAGATGTCAACTTCACGTGCTTGAATGGCCCCACAACCGAACATATGTACCCATACAAACGGAACAGGAACAGCTATGAACAACCACCACGGAACCTTAAGCGCACGAGGACTCGAGCTCATTTGCCAAGCTGCCAGTCAAGGATGGTCACCTAAGGACTTACTCCACGTCCTAGGCAGCTTTTGCCACCCTCTTATTTATCGTGCCGCTGCTCATATTCCCGCGCAGATTAGTTCTACTGTGCTGCGCAAGGAATGGTTGAGCGTCTCCCCGCCTAACTCGATGACTATGTCGACCGATGACCTCATACGGCTCATTGACGCTACTTCCGCTCTGCCCCCGCTGCGTGACGTTGACGTGCTCGCAGCAGAGAAAACTAGTTCTCGGGCAAGCCAAGACAGCAAAGAGAACCGGATCCGCAACAAGATCACCCAACTTCTGCGAAAGGCTGAATCCACTCCTTATAAAGAGGAAGCCAGTGCGCTCATTGCCAAAGCACAGAGCCTTCAACAACGGCACCGCCTCGATGAGGCACTCGCCGAATCCCCGGACACGGTGATGTCCACACGCATCCGTATCAGCGCGCCCTATATCAACCACAAGACCACGCTTCTTAGCGTCATCGCGGATCGAAATGGATGCACCGTCCTCAAGCTTCACCCCAAGGGAATCATCACCGTCTTTGGCGCCGAGGCGGACATTGATCATGTCAGCGACCTGTTCGCTTCTCTCCTGCGGCAGTGCGAATGGCACATGACCCATGGGGAGGCAGCCGACAACGCGCGATTACTCGGCAATGTGGCGTCGTTTCGCCGAAGCTTCATTTTGGCCTACGCCACCCGTATTGGGGAGCTTTTGGAGGAAGCGAACGCCTCAATGGCGCCTCACGACGAGAAACAGGCAGACTCGGCTGCGGGTAGCAACGCCAAAAGGAAAGACGACGTAGCCCTCGCACAGCGTTCTTTATCAGCGGTGGAAGTGCGCAGACATAAGGCAGAAGCTTTAGCTGATCACCTCTTCCCTGATTCGCGAACCATCTCCTTAGCAATGAGGAACCATGCAGGGATGTCCGCAGGTACAACTGCCGCGGAGAATTCTCACTTGGGTGGTGATTCCTCGGGCCTGGGTGGGCGCCGCCAACTCACCGGTTAAGGACCAGCAAGGGTTGGCACATTTGCACTATTAGCCAGGTAACCTAGAAGGCAGTGCAGAGGTTTTATACCTCTTCTTTTATCATTTCGCTCCCCGACGAAGGTGTGTACATGTCTCCAAAGACGTTTCTTGAAATCGAAGCCAAGTTCGCCGTGGATGAAACCACCCCGGTACCAGATCTCGCCCGCCTCGATGAGGTAGCCCGAGTCGCAGAAACTCGCCACCACTCGTTGTCGGCGATTTACTACGACACTGAGGATCTCCGCCTTACCCACGCGAAGATCACGCTGCGGCGCCGCACCGGTGGAAATGACGATGGCTGGCATATCAAAATTCCCGGCGCGGAAGGTCGTACCGAAATCCGAGCCGAACTCGGTGAACCCGTCGACGGCAAGTACGAAGTCCCGGCCGAACTCCTCCACCAGGTTCGTTCGGTGATCCGTAACCACCCGCTTGAACCCATTGCACAAGTGGACAACAACCGCACCGAATTGCTCCTGGTAAACACGGACGAGCAGCCTGTCGCTGAGTTCTGCGATGACCATGTCACCGCATTCTCTTTCCTACCAGGTGGCTCTCAGAGCACATGGCGCGAGTGGGAAGTAGAGCTCGCAGGAGAACTGCCCGGTACGAAGGAGGGCAGCGCGCTACTGCGTCATGCCACCTCCCTGTTGATCAGTTCTGGCGCGCGGGTTTCCTCCTCACCGTCCAAGCTGAAGTCAGCATTGGGGCAGTCCATCAACAATGTCGAGCTTCCCCCAGCACTCGCAACGTCTAACGTGGAGCCCGGCTCCCCCGCGGCGGCAGTCGTGGAGGCACTGCGAGCTAATCGGGATAAGCTCGTCGAGTTTGATCCGCGAGTACGCCGTGATGAGTGGGATTCCGTGCACCAAATGCGCGTTGCTACCCGCGAATTGCGCAGCCACCTTCAAACCTTCCACGGCATTGTCGTGGGCCCGGAGATCAAACGCTTAGAGTGCGATCTCAAGGAGCTTGCTGCCATGCTTGGCGTTGCTCGTGACGCCGAAGTTGTGGAAGAACGCTGGCAGAATCTCCTCGCATCGGAGGACTCCGATGTGCTTGATGAAGCCACCCGCGAACACATCGCACACGATATGGGCCGCGCTTACCGCCGCGCGCATCGTCGTGTCATCGCCGCTCTCGATTCTGACCAGTACCTGGCTCTGCTCGATGCGCTCGACGCATTCCTTTCCAACCCGCCAGTCGCCGCCGAGGATGCTTCGGTTGACGAAGACACCAGCGCCGGGGACAACGGTGCGGTGGAATCTGATTCCGCTGCCACAGCTTCCGCTGAACTATCTGAGCAGCAGGAGGCAGCGAAGGACTATGCGCCGAAGCACGCCAAACGTGATGAAGAAGAGTCCCACGATCTTGACACGGTGATGGCGCTGCACCTCAAGCAGGCCTATGACAAGCTGGTCAAGCGCCACAAGAAGGCTATCTCCAACTGGGATAACACCGAGCTGACGCTGCATGAGCGTGAAGAGTACTTCCACGATATGCGCAAGGCCGCAAAGAAACTGCGCTATGCAGCTGAGGCCGCTGGTTCAGCCACCACGCTAAAGACCAAGAACCTCTACAAGGCCTGCAAGCAGATGCAATCTGTCTTGGGAGACTTCCAGGATTCCGTGACATCTCGCGATAAGTTGCTCGAATTGGCAGAAACCGCACGCCGGCGTGGCGAGGATACCTTCGGCTATGGTCTGCTCTACCAGCGCGAGCGCGTCATCGGGTTGGAAGCACTCAACGCCTACTCGGACAGCTTTAAAGCCATCAAGTCCGCGTTTAAGCCGCTGCGCAAGAAGCTGCGCTAAGCCGCCGGCTCATCCTGCGTGGCTGTGTAGTTGTGCAGTCACCACAACGGCCCACACCATCGCCTGCTTGCGGTGGTGTGGGCCCGAGCTTTTCGCATCCGCCTCATGGCCGGCCATGAGACGTTTAGCTATCGCCTAGTTATCGTCTTCGGCGGCATCCTCAGCATCAGCCGCGGCGGTGCGGGCTTGCGCGATTTCAATAGCGCGCTCGGCTTCCTCGCGGGAATTGTAGGGGCCCATGCGGTTCTCCCAGCCGGACACCTTTCCCTGGGATACCTCACCGGTAGACGGGTCGTAGAACCACTTGTTGTCAGCCTCAGCCATAGTTTTCTCCGTTCTGTCGGGCAAGTAATCAGTGCACCCCACACTACAGACCGCCCGCGGGTCACGCCCGTTAGAATAGATTGGTCACCTACTCCTGCCTTTTCTTTTAGGCAGGCTTTCGCCACCAGCAAAGGAGAACCTTCCCGATGCCCCTGTGGACTGCCCCTTCGACCCCGGCCGTCGACCGCGTTCGCGCCGCACACCGCGAGAACGTGGGCGCTGATGCAGCTCATGTTGCCAGCGCCCCTGCCACCTGGGCACTCATCGGCGAGCACATCGATCACTACGGCGGCATCGCCATCATGGGCCTGGCCAACATCCGCGCGGCAGCAGCTGTCAGCCCCCGCAGCGACGGCCTGGTCAAGGTTCGCCTAGAGCACACCAACGGCGAGACCGTTGAAGACCAAATTTCCCTCGAGCAGGTCTCTTCCCTCGCCGCGGAGCAACAGCCCAGCGTCGATTCCGAAGGCCAGCCCATCGAACCCCCTGCACCCGAAGGGGCCATCGCCGCGCGCCTCGGCGGCATCATCTACACCATGATCAACCGCCAGCTCCTTACCCGCGAGACCGCCGGCGCCGATATCACCGTAGTCAACGACATCCCCGATTCGACCGGGCTCGGCGCCGCCGCAGCCATCGACATCGCCACAGCGCTAGCGTTGCTCGGCAACGCAGATGATCTGCATGATGCTCCGCTGCGTGCCCGCATCGCGGAGGTGTGTTCCCAAGCAGTTGGCACCTTCGCCCGATTCCCTGCGCTGCGCGCCCGCCACTCCGCCGCGCTGCGCGGCGCTGGTGAGTCCATCACCATCATCGACTACGCCGACGGCTCCGTCACCCAGGCACCGCACATGGTCAACAAAGACATCGCGGCTTTCGCGCTGGCCGTGCCAAGTGATGCCGATTCCTTAGAAGCCGTCGCAGAGATTCGCACCCGCGAGCGGTTCATCGACGCCGCCTGCCGCGCCTTCGGCACGCCTTCGCTGCGCCTGTTGCCGGATGCACCCCAACGCGTCCTCGAGTGGCTCGCCGCTGTCCACAAGGTGCACGGCACCGAGAATCAGCCGACCATCGCGCAAGCCACCGCGTGGCTGACCTTCTACTCAGAGGAAACCGAGCGCGCCGAAGGAGTTGCCCGCGCTTTGCGCTCGCGCCGTGGCACCGAGCTTTTCCCGCTCCTCACGCAGTCGCAGTCAGCCTTGTCCACGGTGTATGAATTCAGCTCCGCGGAGAAACTCGCGCAGCTGGCCACCGCGCGCGGCGCCGTCGCCGCACGCTCCGCCCACGCGGGCACGTCCTCCGCAGTCATCGCCTACGTGCCGAGCACCAAGGCCGCAAACTTTGCGGCCGACTTGGCTGAGGACGGCCTGCTTGTCGTCCCGCTTACTGCCGGAAGCCCAGCAATCACCGAGGACTAGTCCGCCGGCCACGCGAAGAGCACATCGCGCTCCTCAACGTCGGCCTTGACCAAGGACACCATCGTCTCCTTGCCGGTCTCCGGGTGGCCTACGGCCTGCCCCATCACCGGCGGGTCTAGGACGAAGAGGCGCGCCTTCTCGCGCTGTTCCCCGCCATCAACCACCACGGCTTCGAAGTTGGTGCCTACCCACGGCGCCAAGACCGTCGCCTCCGTAAGGTTCAAACAGGCCTTATCCACCTGGGAGGCCAGCTGCGATGTCGAGCGCATCGTGGAAATGACATCCCCGGCGCGCTCACGCACCCACTGCGGAACCTCGTAGCCGCCGCTGAGCGCCAGGCAGACCTCCGTGGCAAAGCGGTCAACTAAACGCCGCAACGGGGCCGTCACGTGTGCATAGTAGCCGCCGATTCCCGCGTGCACGTCCGCCTGGCCATCCTCCAGCCACACGTAGTCAGCACCACGAGGCAAACGCTGGGCCTCGCGCATCACCGCCATCCCGCGCGGCGAATCCGCATCCACGGAATGCAGGAATTCAGAGATGCTGCTCTCCCCCAGCTCAAACCCCAGGGCCTCCGCCTCCGAGCGGAAGGTGGCCTCAGCCTCCGGGGTGGCCGCCGATAGGGTGCGCAGGAATCCAACACCGTGTGATTCCATCAGCCGCCCCGCGCACATTCCGGTGAGCAGGGAAATCTCCGAGTTATAATCCATCACCTCATGGCGCGGCTCCATGACCAGCTCATAGTGGCCTTTCTCCCCATCGCTGCTTTCGGATACGCGCTGCGAGGGAATGCGCAAGTTGATCGCCTCGCGGCGCAGCGAAGAAGCCTGGCGCAGCTTTCCCACCTCCGGCAGCAAGGCGATGGAGGAATGCAGCGTGCCCTTCTCCAAGTCGGCGTGCACTTGGTCGTAGTCCAGCCGCGCGTGGCTGCGCACGAGCGCGCGCTCCACCGAGAAGTCCTCCACCTCACCTGCGGAGTCGAGGTCGAAGGTCCAGAGGACGGCGGGGCGGTCGACGTCGGCAAGCAGCGAAGCCCTATCTTCGGAGAGCTCTGCCGGGTGCAGCCGCGCCGGCTCATCCGGCAGGTAAATGGTCTGGCCGCGCTTGAGGGATTCCTGCTCGAGTGCGGAGCCCGGTTCGATGAACGCGGCGACATCCGCGATGGCATAGAGCACGCGGTAGCCGCCATCGCGCGCCTCGATGAACACGGCCTGGTCCAAGTCCATGGAGCCGGCCGGATCAATTGTTACCAGCGGGATGTCCCGGGCATCGCGGCGCTGCTCGGCATAGCGGTCCTGCGCGGAGGCGGCCTGTGCGGTGACCTCCTCTGGGAAGTCGGTCGGAACGGAAAACTCCTCAGCGATGGGCCGAAAGTCCAAGGGCGCGGCATATAGTTTCATGCCGCCCCATTGTTCCAAAAAATAAAAGCGTGGGTGCGAATGAGCCAACCTATAAGCCGGATTCTGTGCCGCGCACGCGACGCGGTGGCAAACATCCATCCAGGCCAACCGTTGCCAGTTGGCTCAAGCAGCTACCTTCAGGCTTCGGCGAGCAGCCTACTAACGCCTGATCGGGCCCGCTAACGTGGCGGGCCGTGATGCCTTGCTCCCAGTGGGGTTTACCCAGCCACCGCCATCGCTGACGGTGCTGGTGCGCTCTTACCGCACCCTTTCACCCTTACCGCTTCCCTTTCGCCGCGCCGAAACGCAGTGGAGGTACGCGGCGGTCTACTCTCTGTTGCACTTTCCCGCGGGTCACCCCGGGTTGCTGTTAGCAACCACCGTGCTCTGTGGAGTCCGGACTTTCCTCGGCCCGCGCCTAGCCCCATAATGGGGCCGGTTCGACGGAACGCGTTTGCCCGGTCGGCTCATTCGCGCCTGTTAGTTTATCGCAGCGCGCCCAGATGCCCCACATCGTTGAAACGGTGCAGGGTGCTACCGCCCTCGAAGAACTCGACCTCACTCAAGGAAGCCAGCTCAAGGAAGAGGTGGTTGGGCGTTTGCGGTCCGGAATCGAGTGCTTGGCGCACGAAGGACTTGATGGGGTTGACGTGGGAGACCACGAGGATGGTCTGCCCTTCAAAGCGCTGCTGCAGCTCGCGGCGCGCGGCGCTGACACGGCGGTGCACGGCGCGCAGGGACTCCCCGCCCGGACAGGCCACGGACGTATCTTTCAGCCAACGCGCGTGGAGCTCAGGGTCGGCGGCATCGGCTTCCGCGAAGGTCTTGCCTTCCCAGCGTCCGAAATCCACCTCGATGAGGTCGTCGACGGTTTCCACGCGCAGGTCCCTGCCCTCCACCACGGCCGCGGCTGTTTGCTGGCAGCGGCGCAGCGGTGAGCACACGACGGCATCGATGTGGGTATCGGCCAAGGCTTGGGCAGCGGCGAGCGCTTGCTTCTTGCCCAGCTCGGTCAGCTCGGGGTTTGCACGCCCGGAGTACTGCTTGGCGGCGGACATCGCCGTCTGCCCGTGGCGCAGCAGGATGAAGCGGGTGGCCTGTCCGGTCTCGGGGCGCCAGTCGGCTGCGGTAGAGGACGCCGTGCTTGCCGACGTCCCCCCGACCTCCCCGCTGGCATCCTGACTATCCGCAGCGGCGGCCTCAGCGCCGTCGCCGGAACCCATGTCGAGGATGCCCGCAGGATCGCCCTTCGCGGCGGCGTCCATCGCCACGTTGGAGAGCGCATCGGCCACAGAGTTCTTCGCGCGCGGGACCCACTCGAGGCTGAAGCTAGGAATCTGGTTGAGCAGGCGGCGCGCCTCGATGGCCAGCTTCTGCATATCCGGGTGCTTGATCTTCCAGCGCCCGTTCATCTGCTCCACCACGAGCTTGGAGTCCATATAGAACTCCACCTCATCCGCGCCCAGCTCCACCGCGGCCTCCAAACCGCGCAGCAACCCGTGGTATTCGGCCACGTTATTCGTGGACTTCTGGCCCACGACGTAAGCGATTTCCCTGAGCAGCTGCGAGCGGTCCTCGTTATAGACCGCAGTTCCGGAGCCGGCGATCCCGGGATTGCCGCGGGAGCCGCCGTCAGCAAAGATGACTAGCTTCATGAGGCCGGGCGCACCAGGTAGGAGCCGCAGTCGCTGCACTGCGGAACCTCGTCGGCAGCAGCGTTGCGCACCGCGTTCTGCTCGGCCGGCGGCAGCACGATGAAGCAACCACCGCAACCACGCCCGGTGAAGGCCGCAGCGCCCACGCCGTTTTCTTCGCGCACGGTCTCGTACTCCTCCAGGACATCCGCGGGCAGCTGCTCGCGCAGCTCGCCGATGCGCACCTGCGGATCCGGGCGGTTCGCCGCGGCCTCTTGGGCGGCCTCGGCCGCGCGCTTGAGTACTTCGAGTTTACGCTCGGAATCGGAGACCTTCGCGCCGTGAACATCAAGGTTGGCGCGCAGTGCGTGGATTTCGTTATGGGCTTCCTGTAGCTCGCTCATAAGATCCGCGATGCGGGACTTTGCAGCGTAGAGATCGTGCTCCAGGTCCTTGCGGGTCTCTGGGTCGGTCGCAGCACCAAGCTGCGCCTTGTCATCGCGCTCGCGCTGACGCAGCTTGCGCTCGTCAGCCTGAATGCGCAAGATCTCCAGTTCCATGTCGTCGACGGCGAGCTGGGCGGAGCCGGAGGCGTCGACAAGCCGGGCGTGTGCGGCCTGGGCCTTCTCGTACTCCTCTTGCTCCGGGATGGTGGTTGCCCCACCTAGCGCCTGGGAGCGCTCGAGGGTGGCCAGCTCCAGCAAGATGCTCTGCAGGTCCTGTGGCAGTTTCATTTAGTTCTCCTTATGCGCAGAAATCGTCCATGGGTCGGTGCGGACATCGATGATCTCGGTGTTCACGCGCAATGCGTCCTCCACAATATCGCGCGCTTGGGCAGTCCAGGGAAACTCGCTGGCCCAGTGAGCGGTATCCACCACGGCCGGGCCCTCCGGCTCCGCCAGGTGCGCGGCGCGCAGGTGCTCATCCACTGGGTGGTGGCGCAAATCGGAGGTGACGTAGACGTCCACGCCGAGAGCCGCCGCGTGGTCCAGGAAGGAATCCCCCGAGCCACTGGAGACGGCAACTTTCTTCACCATGCGCTCCGGATCGCCGGCCGCGCGCACTCCCCATTCGGTTTCCGGAAGGGCATCGGCCACGCGCTGGGTGAATTCGCGCAGAGTCACCGGCTGCTCAAGCTCGCCCACGCGCCCTAGCCCTAAGGCCTCGTCGAGGTTCTCATAGGGCTCCACCGGGACGATGGGGCGGCCGGGCGTGATACCGACGAGCTCAGCCAGCTTGTCGTTGACACCCGGGCGGGCCTTATCCGCGTTGGTGTGCGCGGCCAACAGGGCCACGCCATTGCGTATCAGAGTGTGGATGACCTTGCCCTTCGGCGTATCCGCCGCCACCGAGGTCACCCCGCGAAGCAGCAGCGGGTGATGCACCACGAGCATCTGCGCGCCGAGCTCCACGGCTTTGTCTGCCACTTCCTGGGTGCAGTCCAGAGCGAAGGCCACGGTGCTCACCTCGTCTGTGGGGTCGCCGCACACCAGGCCAACGGCATCCCAGGACTCGGCCAGCTGCGGCGGGTAGGCCTCGTGGATTACGCGGCGGATCTCGCCAACGGTCGTTCGTTCTGCCATCTCGTATGCTCCTTGTTGGCTTGAGGTTTCACGTCAGTCGCGTCGCTGCTATATCCTAGCTTTCGTTCGCCAGCGCACCCCTCTAGCTTAAGGAGCCTTTGCATGACGCCTCCGGAGAACGACAACCAGCTCCACATCGTCTTCGTGTGCACGGGCAACATTTGCCGCTCACCCATGGCGGAAATCATTACACGCGACGCCATGGAGACCGACATGCTCGATCTCCTCGCGCGAGTTTCTTCCTGCGGCCTCGGCGGCTGGCACGTGGGCCAGGGCGCGGACGAGCGCGCCGTGGCTGAGCTGCGCCGCGGCGGCCACGATGGCGCCGGCCACCAGGCCGCCCAGCTGGGTCCGGACCATATGGACGCGGACCTCTTCGTGGCCATGGACACCGGCCACCGCGATGCCCTCATCGAGCGCGGCATCCCGGAAGACAAGGTGCGCCTCATGCGCAGCTTCGATCCGAACTCACCGGAGGATGCCAGCGTGGAGGATCCTTTCTACGGCACGGAGGAGGACTTCGCCCGCACCCGCAGTGAGATCGATGCTTCCGTTCCGGGGCTGCTCGACTGGATTAAAGAAAACCACGGCTAGATAATTCTGCGCGGCTACTAGACTGGTCATCATGCTTAAGACATTCCTCAAGCCTGGGTGGGTGCTCTCTCTCATCTTCATCGTCGCGTTTTCCTATTTGTCTTTCACGGTGCTCGCTCCGTGGCAGCTGAATAAGGACGCGCAGATTGTGGAGCGCAACCACCTCATTGAGGAGGCCTACGACGCCGACCCCCAGCCGGTCACCGAAGTCTTTTCTGATGATGGATCCTTGCACAAGGAGTGGGAACGCGTGGAGCTAACCGGCCACTACCTCCCGGAGGATGAGGTGCTCCTGCGCCTGCGCCCGGTGGAATCCGCCCCGGGATTCCAATCGCTGGTCCCCTTTGAAACCGAATCTGGTGAGACGTTCCTGGTCAACCGCGGCTGGATGCCCACGGATGAGGGCAACTCCGTCCCCCACATCGACCCGGCCCCGCAGGGCGAGGTCACCATCGTGGCCATGGCGCGCTACGACGAGCGCAAGCACACCTCCGCACCCATTGAGGAACAAGGTTACACGCAGGTCTACTCCATCAATACGGAGCAGATTGCAGAGCTTGTCGACGTCCCCCTTGCCCACGACTACCTCCAACTCTCCCCCGAGCAGCCAGGTGAGCTGCATGCGCTGCCGGTTCCAAAGCTGGACCGCGGCAACCACTTGTCCTATGGCTACCAGTGGATTGCCTTCGGTGTGATGGCGCCGCTGGGCTTTGCCTACTTCGTGTGGTCTGAGATCCGGGAGCGCCGCCGCGCCCGCGATGAGGATGCCCTGATTGCTGAGGCCACTGCGGCCGCCACCGGTGCCGGCTCCCCCGATACGGCCGCGGACGTCGAAAGCTCCGAGCACAAGGAGCCTTCCGGCGAGCACTCTGATGCTACGACGCCTGCTGCCTCGCCTTCGACGCCTGCGGCTGCCACGCAGCCTTCGCGCCGCTCCCGCTCGCGCTATGGCTCCGCCAAGCCGGACTTCTACGAGAAGATTCGCGAGCGCGGCCAGGAGCGCTACTAGCCTCGACCCCCAAAGGGGACGATCATGAACGCGATTGCGTGGACGCGAGAAGCGACCGAAACCGAGATTTCCGAGGTTGCCGGCTTTCTAAACATGGAGATTGCCGACAGTATTCTTGAAGCCGCTGGCTGCACCGCTAAGAACTGCATTCTCAACTGGGACGAAGACATGGGCCTGACCCCGGAAAGTAGACGCGTCGGGGGGTTAGGCCCGATCGACACTCCCCACTAGAGCAAAAAGCATCTTTCGCCCAAGCGCAAAGGCTTCCTTCTCATTCACGCCCGACGCTACTAAATACGGGTCAATGCGGGTACCGATGCACCTTCCTGTGCTCGAACCAGGCCCAAATCAAAGAAGCCAAGAACAACAGTGGCGTAACCCACGCCAGACGATGCCACCAATGTGCTCCAAAGTATGATTCATCAGCACTTAGTCCTGCTAGATAATTGATTACAAGCGTTGCGATGAACAGCACCACAACGACAATAACGCTCCACCAGTAGGCTGCGCTTTTCTGTTTACGCATCAATGCCATCCTCCTCAATACATGTTTGCTGTTTTAGCGCGGGTTTGAGTGGTTAGTCGTCTCCCCCACCCGGATTACATCGTTCGGTTATTGTTCTAGGAAGCTTCACTTTTGAGGTATACCCCAACCGAACACTCATTCCGGAACCATACCAAGTGTTCGCTAGGGCTAAACCATGACCAAACGAACGCAAACGACACCAACCCTAGACCCTGACGAACACTCCACGGGCATTGCCGGCCAAATCATCGGCTACGCCCGCGTCAGCACTACCGACCAAACCCCGAACGCCAACAAACCCAACTCAAAGCAGCCGGAGCAGTCCGCATCTACACCGACCACCAAAGCGGCCTTCGCCCTAGAGCACCCGCGGGCGCCCTCCGAGCACGACGAAACCCCTCTCCGACTTAACGGAAAGGGGTTTCATTTGGTGCGGCCTGAGGGGATCGAACCCCCGACCTACTGGGTGTAAACCAGTTGCTCTTCCAGCTGAGCTAAAGCCGCAGTGCACTGTGTGCTCGCACAAGATTAGCCTATGGGCACCCGCAGCAACAAATCAGGGTATAACTAGTCGCTGCGAATGCCGCGTGAGCAGGCATAACCTGCGATACTCCTTAAGGCTTCTTGGTGTAGCCGCGGGCCACAAGGCAGGAGCCCTGCCACTCACCGAGGCGCTCAGCCTTGGTCTGCACCAGACCAGCCAGCTGTGCGGATTCGGAGATCTCACCGGGCTCGAGGTTGCCCGGCTTTCCAGCGCCTGGGGTCAGCAGCCAGATACGGCCGGAATCACCCAGGGGACGGGTGGCATCGACCAGCCCATCGACCAAATCGCCGTCCTCCGCGCGCCACCACAGCAGCACGAGGTCACACAGCTCGTCGGTCTCCTCATCGAGGAAATCCTCCCCCAACACGTCCTCGATGGACTCAGAAATCGTGGAGTCACAGTCCTCGTCCCAGCCAAGCTCCAGAGCAATCTGCCCCTCTTCGATGCCGAGCTTGGCTGCAAATCCCGTCACTCGCTGAGTTCCTTCCGATGAAGTAGTTGATGTCATGCAGAGTATTTTAACGTCTACGGTGCACTTTTTCGCGACGAACCTCCCCCGATCTTCCCCAGTGGTGGACATTTTCCCCCATGAAACCACTCCTGGGGGCCTCCAAATGCCCCGCCGTGAAAGCGGCGCGTATCCTAGGAACAGATCTTTGTACTACGAACCAGGAGGATTTAATGGCCGACTTGGACGCCCACAACGGCGACTCCAACTTCCCCATCGTTCGCGATGGCGTGGCAGCATACCTGCACGACTCCGACCCGGAAGAAACCCGCGAGTGGATGGACTCCCTCGACGGTCTGCTGGACTCTTCCGATCCGGAGCGCGCCCGCTACCTCATGCTGCGTCTTCTTGAGCGCGCTACCGCCAAGCGCGTGCCGTTGCCGTCCCTGACGTCCTCGGATTTTGTCAACACCATCCCAACCTCCCTCGAGCCGGAGTTCCCGGGCGATGAGGAATTGGAGAAGCGCTACCGCCGCTGGATCCGCTGGAACGCGGCCATCATGGTGCACCGCGCACAGCGCCCGGGCATTGGCGTCGGTGGACACATTTCCACGTACGCAGGTGCTGCCCCGCTCTACGAAGTGGGCTTGAACCACTTCTTCAAGGGCAAGGATGATCCCTCCGGCGGTGACCAGGTCTTCTTCCAGGGCCACGCTTCACCGGGCGTCTACGCACGTGCTTTCATGGAAGGCCGCCTCACCGAGGAAGACCTCGACGGTTTCCGCCAGGAGCACTCGCGCGGCGAAGGCAAGGGCCTGCCGTCCTACCCGCACCCGCGCCTGATGCCGGACTTCTGGGAATTCCCCACCGTGTCCATGGGCCTTGGCCCCATTAACGCTATCTACCAGGCACGCTTCAACAAGTATCTGGAGAAGCGCGGCATCAAGGACACCTCCAAGCAGCACGTCTGGGCCTTCCTCGGCGACGGCGAGATGGATGAGCCGGAGTCCCGCGGTCTGCTGCAGATGGCTTCCCTCTACGAGCTGGACAACCTGACCTTCGTTGTCAACTGCAACCTGCAGCGTCTCGACGGCCCGGTGCGCGGCAATACCCAGATCATTCAGGAGCTGGAGTCCTTCTTCCGCGGTGCCGGCTGGTCCGTCATCAAGATTGTCTGGGGCCGCGGCTGGGACAAGCTGCTTGAAGCCGATAAGGACGGCGCCCTGGTCAACATCATGAACACCACCTCTGATGGTGACTACCAGACCTTCAAGGCTAACGACGGCGCCTACGTCCGCGAGCACTTCTTCGGCCGTGATGAGCGCACGCTCAAGCTGGTTGAGGACATGTCCGATGATGAGATTTGGGCACTGCGCCGCGGCGGCCACGACTACCGCAAGATCTACGCCGCATACGACAAGGCGCTGAGCTACGCGGGCACCGGCCGCCCGACGGTCATCCTGGCCCACACCATTAAGGGCTACGGCTTGGGCCACAACTTCGAGGGCCGCAATGCGACCCACCAGATGAAGAAGCTGACGCTGGAGGATCTGAAGCTCTTCCGTGATAAGCAGGGAATCCCGATCAGCGACGAGCAGCTCGAAGCCGATCCGTACCTGCCGCCGTACTACCACCCGGGCAAGGACGCCCCAGAAATCAAGTACATGCTGGAGCGCCGCAACGAGTTGGGTGGCTTCTTGCCGGAGCGCCGTGAGAACTTCGAGACTCTCGCCACCCCGGATCTGTCCAAGCTGCGTTCGGTGCGCAAGGGCTCCGGCAAGCAGGACGTGGCAACGACCATGGCTCTGGTGCGTACCTTCAAGGAGCTCATGCGCGATAAGGAGCTGGGCAAGCGCGTCGTTCCGATCATTCCGGATGAGGCCCGCACCTTCGGCATGGACTCCTGGTTCCCAACTCTCAAGATTTGGAACCCGCGCGGCCAAAACTACGTCCCGGTGGATCATGACCTCATGCTCTCCTACCGCGAGGCTGCCGACGGCCAGATTCTGCACGAGGGTATTTCTGAGGCAGGCGCAGCCGCATCCTTCACCGCAGCTGCTACTTCCTACGCCACCCAGGGCGAGGCGATGATTCCGCTGTACATCTTCTACTCGATGTTCGGCTTCCAGCGCACCGGCGATGCCTTCTGGGCTGCCGGCGACCAGCTGGGCCGCGGCTTCATCATCGGCGCTACCGCCGGCCGCACCACCCTGACCGGCGAGGGCCTGCAGCACATGGACGGCCACTCCCCGATCCTGGCGTCGACCAACCCGGCCGTGGAGGTCTACGACCCAGCCTTCGGCTACGAGATTGCGCACCTGGTTCCGCGCGGTATCGAGCGCATGTACGGCGAGGACAACGAGCCGATCATGTACTACATCACCGTGTACAACGAGCCGGTCAAGCAGCCTGCCGAGCCGGAGAACCTCGACGTCGAGGGCCTGCACAAGGGCATCTACCACTACAACACCGCTGAGTCCGGCTCCATCCCGGCCAACATCCTGGCTTCCGGTGTGGGCATGTACGAGGCCCTGCGCGCACAGGAAATCCTGGCTGAAAGCTACGACGTCAAGGCGTCGCTGTTCTCCGTCACCTCGTGGGTCAAGCTGGCGCGCGACGGCGCTGCCCGCAACAAGGAAGCTCTGCGCAAGGGCGTTGAGCCCACCGAGGCATTCGCCACCTCCCAGCTCAAGGGCTTCGAGGGACCGTTCGTTGGTGTCTCCGACTTCGCCACAGACCTGCAGGAGCAGATTCGTCCCTACGTCCCGGGTGACTACATCGTCCTGGGTGCAGACGGCTTCGGCTTCTCTGATACCCGCGAGGGTGCCCGCCGCTACTTCAACACCGACGCCGAGTCCATCGTCGTCGCAGTCCTCGAGGGCTTGGCTCGCGAGGGCAAGGTGGAGCGCAGCACCGTGGAAAAGGCAGCTCGCGAGCTCAAGCTCGACGACCCGACGTCCACCCTCTCCACGTCCTCCGATGAGGACTAAGGCTTAGGCCTTAAGAGCCTCAAGCTTTCCAGCCCCTTCTGCCTGAGCAGGAGGGGCTTTCTCATGTTCAACTCATGTTCAAGCCGAGGGGCAACTGCCCTTGTTGCCAAAGATCGGGCCAGATCTTGAATCAGAGGCTATAACTTTGGCAGAACGGGCAGTTCGACCACCACAGCAGACCCTAGCTGCCCAGCACTCCATCGAGGACGCGCCCCAAAGCCTTGGAGACCTCGCTGGGCTCCTCCAAGATGACCATGTGCCCGGCGCCGTCGATGACAGTCAGGGTGGAGTCCGGCCAGTGGCGGGCAATGACCTCCGATTGGCGGTGCGGGGTCACGATGTCCAGGCTGCCCACCACAATCTCGCCCGGCACGTTTCTAAGCTTGGCCGCCGCGCCGAACTCGGAGTGCTCCACCAGATCGTCGAAGAAGCCTGCGTAGCTCGACATCGGGGTATCTAGCAGCATCGCCACGTGGAATTGCAGTTTGTCCATCTGCGGGAAGCCCTGCAACAGTGCCGCGAAGGCCGGGGCGATAAGCGCCGCGGCCTCGAAGCGCACGCGGTTGAGCCGGCTCGGCAACCGCAAACAGGCACGATAGACCATGCCCAGAGTCTTCGATTCCAAGACACGCGCCACACCCTCGGCCGCAAAGCGCTGCATCGAGGTAGCAACCAGCGTCATGCCCTTAACGCGGTGAAAGACCTCCCGCGGGGCGCGCCGCAGCAGGTTAAGCGCAATCATTCCGCCCATCGAGTGCCCAAGCAGCACCAACGGCCCCTCGGCGGCGCGCTCAGCGATGACGGCCAGCACGTCATCGGCCGCGCCCCGAACCGTGCACTGCGCGGGGGCGACGTGGGTGGATTGGCCGTGGCCGCGGACGTCGACAAGCAGGCAGCGCACCGAAGGGTAGTTGCGGCGCACGTCGTTGACCTGGGAGTAGAAGCTCTCAGCAGACAAGCAGTAGCCGTGGATGAAAACCACGGTGACCTCCGCGTCCTGCGGGCCTACCTCGTACCATGCCACGCGCACGCCGTCGTTGTCCACGAAGCCCGAGTCCGTCACCCCGGTCAGGCCCGGCTCTGTCGTGAGATCATGCAACTGATCGTGGACGGTGTGCTCGATGGAGCGCATGCGGGGGCGGGCCCGGCGCGACCAGCTGCGGGCGATGGCGGAGGAACGTGCTCGAATAACCATGACATTTCAATACTAGACTGGGCCCCATGGCTAATGACCTTTCAGCGCAACTCCAAGCCCGCTTCGGCTCCGCGCCGGCAGAAGAAAAAGAAGCTTCCCCAGCCGGGGACGCATACGGCGAGCTCACTCGCCTCATCACGAAGGTGACCGGCGTGGAGGAAGGCCTAGAGCGCGAAGCGAAACTAGAGGACCTGGGGGTTGAATCGCTCGAGCGCATCGAATTAGCCGTGCGCCTCGAGGAAGCCTGCGGAGTCCGCCTCAACGAAGAAACCATGCTCTCCGTCACCACGGTGGGCGAACTTGCTGATTATGTGGAGGAACACTCGTGATTTCCTATCTCTCAGACATGGACGGCGTCCTCATCAAAGAAGGGGAGATGATTCCCGGCGCGGATAAATTCATCCAGGCGCTGAAGGATAACAACATCGAGTACATGGTGCTCACGAACAACTCGATGTCCACCCCGCGGGATCTCTCCGCACGTCTGAAGAACACTGGCCTGGACATCCCGGCGGAGCGCATCTGGACCTCGGCGACGGCCACGGCGGCCTTCCTGTCCACTCAAGCTGGCCTGTCCACGGCCTACGTCGTGGGCGAGTCCGGGCTGACCACCGCCCTACACGAGGCCGGCTGGATTCTCAACGACCGCGACGCGGACTTCGTGGTCTTGGGTGAGACCCGCACGTATTCTTTTGAAGCCATCACCACGGCGATCAACCTTATCCGCGACGGCGCGCGCTTCATTGCCACCAACCCGGACGTCACGGGCCCGGCCCCGCAAGGCGTGCTCCCAGCCACGGGTGCGGTCGCGGCACTCATTACTGCGGCGACCAACCGCGAGCCTTACTACGTGGGCAAGCCGAACCCCGTCATGATGCGCAGCGCGTTGAATAACATCGGCGCGCACTCGGAAAATACCGTCATGATCGGTGACCGCATGGATACCGACGTCAAGTCCGGTCTGGAGGCAGGCATGCGCAGCATCCTGGTGCGCTCAGGCATCAGTGATGACAGCATCATCGAGCGCTACCCTTTCCGCCCGACTCACGTAATCGACTCCGTGGCGGAACTTCCGGAGCGCATCCTGGATCCCTTCGCGGACTAGAACTTAGACCGCACGCTTGACGACGCCCCTGAATCCGTACTCCCCCGCCAACATCTCTACGGCGCGGCCTAACGCGTCCAGTTCGCTGGGCGTTCCCGTAATGACTTGCTGGCAGCCTATCCCGAGGCCGCCTGCGTTGTCGGGAACGCGGCCGCTAAGCGGATCCCATACTGGGTCGCGGTGCCAACGGGTACACCATTGGGCGGTCAGCGGGTCATCACCAGGCACTATGAACTCGCTTTCGCTGCTGATGCAGCGCGCCATGGCGCGCTCGATGGCAGGGCGCAGACTGCGCGGCATGCCCGAGATCTGCAGCACGGCGGTGCAGACCTCACCGCAGGCGCGGTTGGGCCAGTTATCTGCCGGGCTGCCAAGTGGGGTGGCTGAAGCGGCCGGCGCGGTGTCACCGGCCAGCTGCGGGTGAACGCGTTGATTCACTCCTTAAACTCCTTTGACGTGCGAGTGATGGCACGCCGGCATGTGCCGACGCAAGACGAGCTTCGTCTTCCCCTACGAACTTGTCTTCATCACGTCACTCGCGCCGAGGCGCGAACACCGCTTGGTGCGACCGCAGTATGCGGCCACACGGTGCGTCGTTGTGTGCCCACAATTTTCCCCCGCCACTTGAGCCACAACAACCCTCAACCTGCGCTTAAGCCCCCACAGACTCAACAAGAACTTGAGACTTCCACCCCGAAAATCGCCCCATCAATCACTTCAGTCACATAAGTCAACGCATGCAACACGCACTCGTTGTCGCCACAGCTACCCCACTACCCCCGTTGCGGCGCCCTACGGTACGCCGCGACGACGCTCAACACCGTCATGCCACCCTGGCTAGCCCGCCTGGCACTCCTGCCAGATGGCCGTGTTGGTCTCGGCCCACAAAGGCTTGCACCACTCGCCAAAATCGCGGTCCGTCAGCGCAACCATGGCCCAGTCACCAGCCACCCACAGGTAGGTACCGCTCATGCCGAAATGCCCCACGGCATCGGCGGGCAAGCCACCCATCCACTGTTGCTTCTCACCGTGGATTTCAAAGCCCAACCCCCACGTGCAGTCTTTGAAGCTGCCATAACCGGGCACAATACCCCGCAGACCGGGGAACTGAACGCTGCGCATTTCCTCCACCGTCGAAGGATCAAGCAGGCGCGGCGAATAGACCTCTCCAGCAAAGGCGACGAGGTCCTCCACACTAGAAACCAAACCGTGCCCGGCCGAGCCTTCCAAGGTAGTGGCCCGCATCCCCAGCGGGGCGCACACGCCTTCAGCAAGGTATTCAGCAAATGGAATCTCGGTGGCCTTCTCCACTTCCTCGGCGGCCCATTCATAGCCGGCCGAGGAGTAGATGCGGCGCTCCCCTACGGGCTTCTGTGGCTCGCGGGAATCAAAGCCCACGCCCGAGGCATGTGCCAAGAGGTGGCGCAGCGTGGAGCCTTCCGGACCAGCAGGCTGGTCTAGCTCCACCGCCCCTTCTTCCACGGCCACCATCACTCCATAGGCGGCCACCAACTTGGTCACGGACGCCACCGGAAAGCGGCGGGAGGTATCCCCCACCTGCTCAACCACTTCCCCGCGGTGCAGCAAGGCACCAGCAACGGTATCGACGGGCCAGGACTCAAGGGAAGAAAATGCGCTCATGCGCTCCAGCTTAACGAGGATCGCGCTCGCAGCCTACGCCATCACCATCGCGGTCGAACTTGGAGCGGAAACCTGGCTCACCCGCATAGATCGGGCGGCCTAGTGCGTTCCACACGTCTGCGCAGCGAGTAAAGGACGCGGGGGCAGGCTTCGGGGCCGGAGCCGGCTTAGGTGCGGGAGCCGGCTTGGGCGCCGGGGCTGGGGCAGGAGCAGGCGCTGGCTTCGGCGCGGGCGCGGGGGCTGGGGCAGGAGCCGGCTGCGGTGCCGGAGCTGGTGCCGGCGGAGAGGGGATGATGCCCGGCAGCGGGTTCGGAATGATGCGCTGCTGCACCGCCCAGTACACGCCACCGGCGGCAGCCGCGAGGACCGCTGCGGTAATGCCTACGCCGAGCGCAATCATTTCGCCTTCGGAGGACTGCTGGAATTCGGCGTCATCCTCGTCCTTGTTGGAGGAGCCAGAACCCTGGCTCGAGGAATCAGCCTCCTGGGAGGAGGAGTCAGACTCGGAGGAAACCGTTGCGGTTGCCTCGGCGTTAGGGGCCGCGGTCTCCGCCTGAGCAGGAACGACAACGGACAGTGCGACAGATACAGAAACAGAGGCGGCGAGAACCGCGCGAGAGAACTTCTTCATAAACTCAAGTTATATCCTGCAGCACTACCCCGCAGGAAATCGCGCTCATCCGAGGGCTACATCACGCCGGAAAGCCACAGCGAGCTGGAAATCAGCAGCGGGCTACACCGCATGCGTTAACGGATGAGCCCGCCGCGCCGATATCAAAAATGTAGCGCATTACGTCGCTGCACTTCCCTATCACTCATATCTCTGGTGCGCCCTCTCCACGCGCCTCTCTCATCTCTTTGTGGCGCCTCTCGGTGATGCCGCGGAGCTACATCACGGTGGACGGCTCTGCGGCTCCCTCAGAAACGATCGCGGAAGGCTGCTCGTTCGCCGTGGGCGCGGGCGTTTCGGAGTTTTGCTCCACTGGGGCCTGGGTTTCGGCGTCCTGCGGATCCGCGGGGGCATACACAGCTTCGCTGTCCGGGGTGCTATCAGTTGGCGTGTCCGGATCAACTTCTGCCGTCGGCTCCTGTTCTGCGGAGCCCGTGGAGTCAGTTGCCGGCGCCTCCTGAGGTGTGGTCAGTGGCGCGGAGGAAGACGCAGAAGGTTGCGCCGACTCAGAAGTGGATTCGGACTGCCCCATCCACCGCGAGGGCGATAGCCACCCAGCGTCCACCCCATCAGGGTTAGCGGAGGAAAGCAGCAACAGGCCAACCACACCGAGGCCGGCGATGAGCCCCGTCGTTGAGGCCCGCACGCGCCCGCCTAGAGTCCAGAAATAGTTCCACTTGTTGTCCGGCTTATCGTCGCGCCAGATGCCGCGCTGATAATCGTCTTCTTCTTCCTCCTCGGAGTCGCCCGCATAAGCCGGCCGGCCCGGCCCGTCATCTTTGCTGTCTTGGGGCATAGCGCCGGCATCAGCGACGGCGTCGGCAGCAATGACCTGCGTCTCCGCATCCGATGCCACGTCTTTGTGCGAAGGCTCCGCAGTATCTGCCGCCGGAATGATGGTGGTGGGGGCGTCGGCAGCGGAGACGTCGCCAAGCTCCTGCGAGGCATCCCCCGGCACGCCCTCAGTGGTGGGAAGCTTGTACAGATCCCAGAAGGTGGAGAGCAGCGCCGAGCGGATCGCGCGCTCCACCGCCCACTGGCGGGCGGGGTTGACCTGCACAAGGACGCGGTACTGCACCTGCCATGGCTGGCCGGCCGCAGTGGGGGCCGTGAGCCCAGTGGCGGGCAGAACGTCGAGCTCACCGGCCACATCCGCGTGGATGTCTGGGGCTTCAAGGGCTCGCTTCGAAATCTTTTCCACCTGTTCGGTGATCTCCGGCAAGGACTCGCCCTCGTGGACCGGGATAGCGATATCCACCACCGCGCGCGACCATTCTTGCGAGAAGTTCGTGACCACGCCCGCGGAACCATTCGGCACCATGACCACTTCACCGGTAGGTGTGCGCACAGTCGTCGTGCGCAGCGTCAGCGAAACGACGGTGCCCTCCACGCCAGTTACACCGTCGAAGCTGACGTAATCACCCACGCCGAACTGCTTTTCCGAGAGGATGAAGAATCCCGCAAGGAAGTCACCGATGATGGCCTGCGCGCCAAAACCGACGGCGGCCGAAACGACTGTCGCCGGGATAGCCGCGCCGAGGGGCGGCACCCCGAGGTTGGCCAGCGCAGCCAACACAAGAAGGAAATAGGCCACCGCCTGCGCCACGTAGACCAGTGCACCGGCAAGCGCCAAACGCGCCTTGGTAGATTCTTGATTCTCATCCAGACGGGACTCAATGACCCGCACTGCCAAGCGGCCGATGCGCGGGATGAGAATCGCCAACAACAGCATTCCCAACAGCGGCAGGCCGTGATCCACGATGGCCTGCCACACGGCGAACAAGTAATACTTCAGCATTGCGCCAAGCCTAGTCCTTCAGCCTGACAGAACCCTTGGAGCCTTAAGCGCGGTGGATGAGATAGTAATTCGGGGTTGGCTTCCACGTGTAGCCCGCGGGGACGATGTCCTCGCCGAAAGCGCAGAAAGTCTTCGTCGTCCACAGTGGAATCGCAGGCATCTTTTCCAGCAACAGGCCTTGAGCCTCCGTGTAATGCTTTTGGGCTTCCTCCCGGCTCTTCGCCTGACCCGCCTTCTTCAGCAGCTCATCGTATTCAGAGCTGTTAAAGCCTGATTCATTCTCCGAAGAGTAGGACGCATATAGCGGCACCAGGAAGGTAGATTCCTCTGGGAACTCCGCCTGCCAAATCGTGCGGAAGGCACCGGTGAGATGACGGGCAATTACCTCTTGTCTGAGGTCCTTCAAAGTGGCAAACTCATGGCCCTCCGCCGGCACGCCGAGGGTATCCGACAGTTGCTTCGCCACGGCGTCGATCCACGTCTTATGGCCGCCGTCGGTGTTATAGGAAATGCTGAAAATCCCATCAAACGGTTCCAGCTTTTCCGCCTGCTCCCACAGTTCGCGGGCCTTCTCCGGCTGGTAGGTCAAGACGTCGGCCCCCTCCGGTGTTGGTGGAATGGAACCGTCCAGCGGCGCGACGAAGCCGGTGGTGGGAAGCACCATACCGTGGAAGATGTCCCGGGCCATTCCTTCGCGGTCGATTGCCATGGACAACGCGCGACGGCGCAAGCGTCCGGCCTCACCGCGGAAGTTCGCATCGTTGGCGGGGATGGTGATTTCCATGATGGAGCCGCCGGGCTTGGTCAAGGCGCGGGAGCCCAGTTCCTTTTCGAAGCTGCCTAGCTTCTCCGCCGGGATCCGCGTGAGCACGTCCAGCTTGCCATCTACGAGGTCCTGGTAGGCCTGCTCCTCCGAGGAATACACCACGAACTTGATGCCTTCATTCTGCGGCGTTCGCGGCCCCTTGTAGCGAGGGTTCGGCACGAGGGTCACAGCTTTCTCGCGCTCCCAGGAAGCCAGCACATAAGGCCCGCTGCCGATGGGATCCGTTCCGCGATCACTCAGCCTATCCTGGTCTTCGGAGCGCATGGGGAAAAAGACCGAGTATCCCAGGCGCTCGAGGAATCCCGCCGTGGGGCGTGAGAGCTCAATGCGGAAAGTTTTCGGCCCCGTCACCTTAAGGCCGCGCATTGACTTCCTGCCTTCGTGGAAGCCACGGATTGGTTCAAAGTGATGCGCGGAGAGCAGCGACTGGCGCACCGCGGTATTCCACGTATCGACGAAGTCTTCTGCTTCCACGGTTGAACCGTCGGAAAACACGGCGTCATCTCGAATCACCACGTCATATGTCGTGTCATCGACCTGCGTGATGGATTCCGCCAAGTCATAGTGAGCGCCACCGGTTTCATCCAGGTACATCAACCCCGAGTACACAAGGTTGATGATGGTCTGCCCCGGCGCATCGTTGGAATCAGCCGGGATGAGGGTGCGCTGTGGCTCCGAGATGTCCGTGGTGATGAGGTTCATGTCTGAGGTGTCGACGTTGCCAGGCTCCGCCGTGCATCCCGCCACCGTGGGCGCCACGACGCCCGACACCGCTAGCGCCGCCAGCATGCCTAGAAAAGAACGCCTCGAAGTCACGCGTTCATCACCTCACTCTCACTAATACTTTAAAGGATCTAATCATCTCTCTTTTCATAACGGCGCATGAGCCTCTCCACCAATTCATCGGTGAGCTGGTCATCGGCCAAAATGCGATCCAAAAGCTCGCGTGGTGTCGGCCCCTCGGCGCTCGGGGTCTCGTAGGAATCGCCGCTCAAGTCCACGCCGAAATCGGAGGTTTCCGCTTCCGCGGCAGGCGGCTTCATCATCTGCGACATCTCCGCCACTTCCTCATTGAAGGAATCGAGGAACTCGGTGGCATCGATGGCTGCTTCCGAACGGCGCTTGCCGGCGCGCACCTCGCGCTCAATACGGCGCTGCAGTGCCTTTTCCATCTGATTGTGGCGCCAAGAACGGAGTTTGGAGGGCTCTAGGCGACGCCCCACGGCCCTGCCCTTGCTTTCCGCCTTACGCGCCATCACCATGACGTAGGCCGCGGTGTCATTAACCGGCGCCCACTCCTGGCGGGCGGGCACGCGCCACCCGGCCCAGATACCCAGCATGGTCATCACGAAGGAAACGACCGGGCCAAGAATGACTCCCCAGGCCAAGTAGCCGGCCGAATCCGCGCCGAGGACCACCAAAGCGCAGGCCACCGCGGGGATCACGGTGGGTGTGTTATCCCCAAAGACGGCGGGTTCGCGCCCCATCGCGATGTCACGGATCATGGAACCACCGGTTGCGGTGAACACGCCCATCATGATGCAGGGGATCAGCGGCAGCCCATAAGCAATGGCCTTGAGCGCGCCTGTCGACGCCCACAGCGCCGAGACCACCGCATCCCCATGGGACTGGACGTAGTCCCACGTCTTTCCTTTGAAGTAGACGAAGCGGGCGATGATCGCGCCGGCAAACGCCAGGTAGAGATACTCCGGCTGGCTCATCGCGGCGACGGTGCCGCGGTTGATGAGCACGTCACGGATCATGCCGCCGCCGAGGGAGGAGAACATCGCGATGAAGAAGAAGCCCACGATGTCATAGCCGCGCTGGCGGGCCATGGTTCCGCCAATCATGCCCATGAGGAGGACACCAATGATGTCGGACCAGTAGTACAGCGACTCGATCAATGGGTCCATCTCGACAACGCTCATGGTGGTCATCGTATCGGGTAAGCCGCAAAAGTGGGGCCACCGGGGCTCGAACCCGGGACCAACGGATTATGAGTCCGTAGCTCTAACCGACTGAGCTATAGCCCCGCGTATTCCCTGTCAGCGCAACCTACACCAGTGTTCAGCTGGCGAGCTACGTAAGACAGCGAATCCGCTCCCAGCAACATTAATCGGCGGGCCCAGAAAACGGCAATTTAGGCCCCTGAATTCGCCGTCTGAGCTTCGGCAGCGCTCTTCCGCCCTTTCACCGCCACGACGGAGCCAAGGCACGCTTCTGCTCAATTTTGGCCGGGCTGAGTTTCAGGGCGCTGGGATAACGGCCAAGCCTATTCTTTCTTCTTCATTTTTCTGGCTTGTCTGCGCTCACGCCTTCGCGCGCGCTTTGCTGTGCGGATGTCCACGACCCACCGCGGAACAAAAGGCCACGGAAGCGGAATCCCAATCGCCCCCGTAAACCCAACAACCCCGATGACGAAAGCCGCCACGAGCGGAACAATCAGCACCGTTTCGACGGACTCGGGAAGGTTTGCACTTGCCACCAACCCTGTGGCACCGGCCGCGCCCATAATGAGCGTGCCATAAGGATAAATGAAGAGGACGCCATCGCTTTCTGCGCCTGTTGCATCGCCTGAGTCGTACCACTCTTCCGATTGTGGGTTTCTCCGCACACACAGGATGTAGAAGGTCCAGTAGGCCACCATGACCAGCACTAAACCGACACACACAAGCAGCCCAGTGATATCTCCGTCCATAGGATGCGGCCTCCTGTGGTTGCTGGTTGCGGTATGTAAACAGACGCTACCAGCGGCTGCTGGAGTGAGTCCGAAATCCGGATGCAGGCACGCATCCAGTTCTCAAACAGCCTTCTATGATCCGGCATGTGTGAGCCTGTAGTGTCGCGACCATGAGGCTCCTTTCCTTTAGCGTGTCTAACTTCCGCAGCATCCGCGCCACGCAGACGCTTTCGCTGTACCACCACTGGCAGCACTCCACCGCCCCGGAGGAAGGATGGGCACAGATCAGCGAGCCCACCACCGTGCTCATCGGCCCCACGGCGTCGGGAAAGAGCAGCGTCCTCAATGCCCTCGCCTTCGCACTGCTCGCCATCGAATCCTCCGCCACCACCTGGCTTGCCGACGCCCCACCCAACCAACTCCCCCACGCCCCGTACCGCCTCGACCCCAAAACGCAGCGCCTGCCCAGCACTTTCGAGCTGGATTTTGAGCTCGATGGCGTGCGCTACCTCTACGGATTCCAGTGGAGCTTCACCGGCGTGCACGCGGAATGGCTCAGCCGCGTGCCATCGACAAGGTGGAGCCCCTGCTTCGTGCGGACCCGCGGTGAGGAGGTACAGTGGACGAAATCCTTCATGGACAAGGGGGACGTCGCCAAGCTCGGCCCCGTTACGGACACCGAGCTGATCCTCTCCGCCGGCCTGCGCGATGGCCACCCTGTCCTCGCGCCGCTGGCCCGTGCCCTGGTGCACGACGTGGCCTACCTGCCGCACGGGCACTCCTCCATCAGCACGTCCGCACGCATCACCACCCTCATCCGCACTGGCAAGCTGCACCTGCATGAGGCCGCCGCGCTGCTGCGCGCGGCCGATGCCGGTATCCACTCCGTGCGGCTCAACCAGGACCACATCCCGGAGCACGTCTTCCGCCAGATGCGCCCGGTCATCAATGCGCTCAGCCGCAGCGATGGCAGCATCCGCCACCCCGATGAGTTTGGCGCCTACTCCGATGCGGAGATTGAATCCTTGCTGCACGCCATCATCGTGGAGCACAAGGCCGATGATTCCTTCTACGAGCTGAAGCTGACCGATGAATCCGGCGGCACGCAGAACTGGATGGCCACCGCTCCCCTGGTTCTCGATACTCTGCGTCGCGGCGGGATCCTGGTGGCCGATGAGCTGGATTCCGCCCTGCGCCCAGCACTCCTTGACTTCATCATCCAGGCCTTTCGCGAACCCAGCATCAACGTCAACGGCGCGCAGCTCATCTTTGCCTCCCACACCTTCAGCGTCCTCGAGCGCGCCGGCGAGCTGGGCCTGCGCCCCGAGAGCTTCTGGTCCGTGGAGAAGACCTCCGCCGGCGAATCGGAACTGCACAACCTCAGCGACGTGCCCGTTTCCCTGGGCAACCCCGACGCCACCCACCACTTCCTGCGCGAGCGCTACGGCACCGCCTCACGAGAGGCACTGACTGCGCTGCGGGAGCTTGTCACGGATGGTGCATGAAAGGGGCGGGCGCTTGGCGACGACTCCCCTCAAAACAAATGCGCATTCTCCTCTTCGAATGCACGCCATTCCTGGAACGCCATAACACGTTCTTTAGCACGCTGGTGCCTCATTTGCAGTACGTCTTCACGCTTGAACCTCGAATGCGTTCCACGCTTGTGGGTCGCAATTTTTCCTTCTTTTGCCCATTTCATGAGCGTTGGGCGCGAAACGCCTAGCAACTCGGCGGCTACCGTACTGGTGAGCTCCTCAGGAATGCGAGAGATTGTGACTTCTCCTCGTTGCGCAACGGACATCAAGACCTGGGAAATCAATCGCTGAACATTACTCGACAACGCGACTGAGCGCTCTTGCGCTAGCCACCCCAGTCAGCTTCCAAGGCGTTGTCATTCAACAGGTTGGCCAAGTCACTCGCGATACCGATGCAAAGCAGGGACTCACTCCCGACAACGGTTAGAGCGGCCCCATGCTTGACTGATTGCTACTAGATTAGGGGCTGAGCACAACTGAAATTCTCGTCGGACAGCCAGATAAATCGGAGCAACACAGTGTCTGAATTTATAATCATTTACAAACGTCGCTCAGGCGAGTCTTTCATCAAACAATTCTCGGACTCGACTCAAGCGCTCAAGGAACGCCTCCGCCGCGAAGCAGCGATCGACGATCCTGATATCGAGATCGCCCATATTTCAGCGCCTTCCCTGGAATCTTTGAAAAAGTCGCATTCACGGTATTTCATGGGCCGCGTCGAGGTACAAGACGACCAGGTGGATGCAGCCTAAAGCTTCGCTTCTGGTCCCGCCTCCATGGGCGTAATTATTTCAACTTATTCTCTGTAGGACATGCACCAGGCAGAGGGCTTCGAAAATCTGAGCCCGACTCCACTGCGCATGTCCGGTACACCTGTCAGAATCAAGACATGTCTGTTGAAGCACGCGCCCTCTCCCTCCGGCGCTTGATGCGCGATTCCGCCGCAATCCGGCTCCTGGCTGCGGATAACGCGCCCGTGATTCTGGCGTTGATTGCGGAGTACTTCCCACGCGGCACCCGGGCGCGCCCAGCAGCAGAGGTATACGAGCTCATGGTCACCGATTTCGAGGTTTTGGCCAGCGAGTTTTCCATGCCCCGCACGCCACAGAACTACTGCAATGACTGGGTCAAGGCCGGCTGGTTAATCAGAAAGTCCGGCAAGAGCTCCCACGGCGAAACGCTCGAGCCCAGTGAAGATGCGCTCTCAGCACTCGAAGCCATCGAGCGCTGGGAAGCACCGGTGACCGCGGTGACCGCCTCACGGGTGGAGTCGATCAGCTCGGCGCTGCAAAGGCTGGCGCGGGATACCAACGAGGACATCGCTAGCCGCGTGGCCAGCTTGGAAGCAGAACGTGACCGCATTGACCGCGAGATTGAGAAGGCACACCTCGGGCAGTTTGAAAGCCTCACCGCCGCGGAGACGGAGGAGCGCGTCCAAGACGTACTGAACATGGCCATGGCCGTGCCGAGCGATTTCGCCCGGGTTCGCCATGAGCTCGAGGCCCTCAACCACCAGCTTCGCCGACAGCTCTTAGATCCGGAGGGCTACCGCGGCGAGGTGCTGGAGGAAATCTTCAACGGCGTGGACCACATTGCGGAATCGGAGGCCGGGCGCAGCTTCCGCGGCTTCTATTCCCTCCTGATGGATAGAGAGCGCAGCGCCTGGTTGGACCAATGGATCAAGGAGGTTCTGGAAAGCGAGCCCGGGCAGCAGCTCGCCCCGGACAGGAGGCAGCGGCTGCGCAGCCTCTTCCGCGATATGGAGGAAACCAGCTTCGAGGTCAACCAGACCATGACCGGGCTGGCGCGCAGTTTGCGCAACTACGTCTCCTCCGAGCAATTCGCGGAGGACCGGCGCATGATTGAACTGCTGCGCGAGGCCCGCGGCATGGCCATTGATGCCGCGCAGAACTCCGAACTGAAGGCCTTTCACCGGATGGACACACCGCTGCAGCGCATCGGCATGTCGATTCATTCGGTCTCCCGCATCCGCCTGGCCAATCCCGGGCGGGAGGTCGTGGAGGAGGCGCCAGTGGCCTACCAGCCCGGCACGGAAGACCCGCAGGCGCTCTATGAGCTGGTCCGCGAATCAGAAATCGACTTTGAGGAATTGCACGAGGCGGTACGCGGGGCCGTCGCCAAGTCCGGCCCCTGCACTATTGGCCAGGTGCTGCAGGCCTATCCCCCGACGCAAGGTCTGGCCAGCGTAGTGGGTTTGGTACATATCGCGGATTCCCACCCGTTGCCCTCGCTGAAAGAAGAACACGAGACAGTCATGTGGACCGAGGAAGACGGTACCGTGCGTTGCGCCCAGATCCCCACCATGTATTTCGATCACACCACCGTTAAGGAGCTACAGTGACCGCCGCCAACAGCCCCCGCGTCGATGCCGCGCACGAGCCGCCGCTGTGGGAACACGATAAAGGAACGCTGACCTACCATTCACGGCGCGCGCTGGTGCAGCTGCTGCAGGGCCCGCTCATTCGCGCGCAGAAGGAACCGGTACTGTGGGCGGCGATCATCTCCGACGAAGAGAATCTACGCGCCCGGTTGCACGAGGTGTTCCTGGAGCTCGTCGTGGATGAGACGGAAGGCTTCGCATTCACCCGCATGGTGGAGGAAGACAGCTTGAGCATCCCGCAGGTGCTGCGCACGGACAAGCTCAAGCACATCGACACCGCCATCTTGTTGAACCTGCGCCAGGAGCTGGGCCTCACCCTGCCCGGCGAGCGCGTCATCGTGGACGTGGAGGATCTCCGGGAAAGCATCGGCTATGTCCGTGCGGTGGATAACCGCGACGAGGCCGGCTTCACCAAACGCTTCAACGCGGCAATGAAACGCATACAGAATGACTATTCCCTCATCAGCGCCACTGAAACCGAGGGCCGCTTTGAGGTTTCCCCGGTACTGCGCCAGCTTTTCGACGCCTCCACGGTCTCCGCCATCCGGGACGAATACGCCCGCCTGGCACAGACGGAGGACCAGGATGAGCAGGAACCGGAGCAGCTCCAAGAGCAGGAGGATGCCTCCGATGACTAAGAACACCACCTACTACCCCGGCCAATTCCGCATCAGCCGCATCCAGCTGATTAACTGGGGCACTTTCCACGGCTACTTCTCCATCCCGGTAGCTCGCAAGGGTTTCCTCATTACAGGCGGCTCGGGTTCCGGCAAGTCCACGTTGCTCGATGCCATGTCTGCAGTGCTAGTTCCGCAAAGTCACGTGAAATTCAACGCGGCGTCGCAACAGGACCTCGGGCGGCACAACGGGCGCAACCTCGTCTCCTATGTGCGCGGCGCGTGGCGGCAGCGGGAGAACACGCAGACCGGTGAGATCGCCCCCGAGTACTTGCGGGAGGGCGCCACCAACTCGGTCGTGGCGCTGACCTACGATAACGGCGCGGGCAAGCAGCACACCCTCATCGCTATCTTCCGCCTGAACGGCGGTGAGAACTCAGTAGGCCAGATCAAGAGGTTGTATGGGCTGGTGCCGGGCGACGAGGACATCGACAAGCTCAGCCCTTTGCTCACCCGCAGCCTGGACACCCGCAAGATTAAGGCAATGTACAAAGGCCCCGGCGCGTCTTTCACGCCGACCTACACCACGTTCGCAGACCGCTTCCGCAAACGCTTAGGGATCAAGAATGTGGAGGGCCAGCTGCTTCTCCACCGCACGCAATCCGCGAAGTCCCTCTCCAGCCTGGACCAGCTCTTTAGGGACTACATGCTGGACCGTCCGGCTACCTTTGAGAAGGCGGATGAGGCCGTCGAGCAATTTGAGGATCTGCGCCAAGCCTACTTAAGGGTCGAGGACGTTAAGGCCCAGATTGATACGCTCGCTCCCCTGCCCCAGCTGCATTCCCAGCGCACAGGCGCGGAGGCTGACAAAGCAAAAGCAGAGGCCATGGCTGAGGCGCTGCCAGCTGTACGCGCCCGCTTGGTGGCAGAAGAACTGGACGTTCGCATTCGGGCCCTTTCAGCGCAATTGGCTGAAGCCCAATCGGAGGCCGCATCGCTTGAGGCCGATGTAGCTCACCTCGATGACGCAGAGCGCCTCGCCGCAGTGGCCGTCTCCCAGCTCAGTTCGGGTGAGCTCGATGCCCTAAGGGCCAAGATAGAAACCGCCGAAAAGGAGATTGAGCACCGCACGAAGGAGTTCCAGCGCCTCAGTGCAGCGGCTGGACAGTGGACTGATCACTACGAGCTCAGCCCGCATGGCTTCGCCCAACTACAGGCCAACGCGAAGATCCGCATCGCGGACTTCGAGGCCGATTTCGAGGACCTCATCAACCACCAACAGGAGGCGGGCGTGGCCGCCCGCGACGCCGCCACCGCCTGCTCCACGCTGGACAGCGAGCTGCGCTCTTTCAGCTCGCGGAGAACCAACATCGATAAGACCTTGGTGGAGCTGCGCTCGCAACTGGCCCGCGATACCGGCTATGCCGAGTCCGAGCTCCCCTTCGCCGGCGAGCTTATCGATATCAGCCCGCACCAGAGCGAGTGGGAGCCGGTGATCCAGAAGCTGCTGCACAATTTCGCCGCCACCCTGCTCGTGCCCGAAGCCGCGCGGGAGGCCATCAACCAGTGGGTCAATTCCCGCAACGTGGGCACGCGCTTGGAGTACCGCACAATCCCGGAGTTTGCCCCAGCGCCGGCAGCGGCGCGCAGCCCGCGGCAGCTCATCCACAAACTCGAGTTCCAAGACCACGCCATGGCGGGCTGGGTACGCCACCACATTTCGCGCCGCTTCAACTACGAATGCGTGGACTCCGTAGCGGAATTGGAGAAGGCCACCTTGACCCCGGCCATTACCCGCGATGGCTTGGAAAGCCGCCCCAAGGACAAGGACGGCTCAACGCGCTTCATTAAGGATGACCGCACGCGCTTTAACGGCACCGCTTGGTACCGGGTGGGCTCCACCAACACCGCCAAGATTGAGCTGCTGCGCTCCCAGCTCACCGAAGCCAAGGCCACCGCCCGCGCTACGGCCAAGCAGGTCCAGGACCTTAACCGGAAGATGGACATCCTGCGCTCCCAGCGCGATAAGGCCCAGCAAGTGCTAGATACCTCATTCCAGGACATCGACACCGCCTCCGCCGAGGCCCGCAAGCAGGATCTGCAGGAGCAGTATGACTCGCTGGCCTCTTCCCCGGAGGCCCAGGCGCTGGCCGCCGCGCACGCCCAGGCCAAGCAGAAGCTCGATGCCGCCCGCACCAGACTCAACGAGGCGCAGAAGCACCTGGGCAACGTCGAAGGCGAGCTCGAGCGCTCCGCCACTCGCCGCCGCGGCATCGGCCCCGTGCCGGACATTGCGGATAAAGACATTGAGACGGCAGTCATTCAAGCCCTGCACAAAGGCAAGCGCAGTCTCACTATCGATGACATCGATGCCCGCCGCGATGAGGTCCAGGCCAGTTTGCAAGCAACCTCCCGCACGGCAGCGCGCCGCATCGAGGAGGCCAACGACAAGATTGTCTCCGTTCTGCACGCTTACCTGTCCGAGTGGCCGGCAGAGGCCGCCGACTTGGAGCCACAGGCTAGCTTCGCCGGCGAGGGCATCGAGAAGCTCAAGTTCCTCCGGGCGGACCGCCTGGCTGATTTCCGCGCCCGCTTCCTCGAGCTGCTCAACGGCCAGACGGTGCGCAACCTCTCCCACCTGGCCACGGATCTGCGCCGCGCCCGCAGCGATATTGAGATGCGCATGGACTACATCAACAAGTCCTTGGAGCGCTCACCCTTCAACGGTGAACGCACCCTGCGCATCGACGTCAAGGACGCCCGCGGCCAGGTGGTCCAAGAATTCCAGCGGGATCTCGATGCCGCCACCTCCCACAGCCTGGCGGAAGTCACCGAGGATGATCCAGCGGCAGCCATTGCGCGCTACCACGCCTTGGACAAGATCTTAAGCCGCCTCGGCTCCAGCCAGCCGGAAGATATCCGCTGGCGTAACGTGGTTTTGGATACTCGCCGGCACGTCAGCTTCGTCGGCCGCGAGTGCTACCCCGATGGCACGACGGCCAACACCTATCAGGACTCCGCCTCGCTCTCCGGCGGCCAGGCGCAGAAGCTCGTCTTCTTCTGCTTGGCCGCAGCCCTGCGCTTCCGCCTCGCGGAGCCGGACCAGGACGTGCCCACCTATGGGTCCATCATCTTGGATGAGGCCTTTGACCGCGCGGATCCCACTTTCACCCGCACCGCTATGTCCGTCTTCGCGTCCTTTGGATTCCACATGATTCTGGCCACGCCCTTCAAGCTCATCCAGACCCTCTCGCCCTATGTGGACGGCACCATCGTGGTCAGCTACGACGAGCCCACCATCGACGGCCGCCCACAGGCACGCACGGGCTACCAGCTTATCGACGCCTCCACCACCCACGGCTCCCAACAACCCGCCCCCGAGGATCCCAACGATGCGGAATCCTAAAGACCTGCAGGGGCATGCCGCCAAGTACCTGCGCAACCACTTCGCCGAAGCACTCGCCGAGCCCGCTGCGCTCAACCTGGACTGGCCGCTGCACCCGCCAACAGCTACGGCCGCCGCCCGCGATATCAAGGCCACGAGGGACTTCATCCGCGCCTGGCAGCGCTGGCCGCACCAGGAGGAGGTCATCTATGAATCCCGGAATTGGTCCCGCGCGGGCCTGGGCACCAACGACGTTCCCACACGCGTAGTACTCACCGGCGCCGCGTGCATCGCTGCCGCCGCGGGCCTGATGTCCGACTACAACCGGGCCCTCCAGCGCGCCCAGGACATCGCCGCCATCTTTCCGGACTCCCCGGAGTTCGCACATACCGTCCACCGCTCCTACAACCAATGGAAAGATTTAAGCGCCTACGATCTACGCTGCCTTGGACCGTGTTTGACCTGGCTGCGCGCCAACCCCCACTCCGGCGAGTGGGAGCGCGCCGTGCCGGTGGAAGGCGTGGATGGTAAATGGATAGGCACCCACCGCCGCCTGCTGTTGACACTCCTTGCCCCCTTCGGCATCACGGACTTGGGCCTGCGCCGCAGTGATGCCCGCCTGCGCCTGCGCTACCTCAACCACGCCCCGGCACTCTCCGATATCGAAATCCCCCTCGCCGACGCCGCAACCCTCTTCCCAGACACCCCACCCCGGGTGCTCATCGTGGAGAACAAACAAACCTTCCTAGCACTTCCCACGCTTGCCGACGCCTCCCCAACCACCATCGCCATCCTCGGCTCCGGCACCGCCGCCCACCAACTCCAGGCACTGGGCTGGCTACAGCGAGCCGACATCACCTACTGGGGCGACCTCGATGCCGCCGGCTTTGCCATCCTCAACGCCGTGCGTGCCCACTTCCCCCACACCACATCACTTCTCATGGACCCCGCCACCGTCACCGAATTCCAGCACCTCGCCGTCCCCGACCCCGGCGACGGCTCCGCCACCCTCCCCCACCTCACCACCGAAGAGCAACGCGCCTACCGACTCCTCTTCACCGCGGGCCGGCTGCGCATTGAGCAGGAGCGGATTCCATTTGCGTATGCGAGTACCCAAGTTCAACGAGAGTTCTGTCCAATGAGAGAGACCTAAGAGGGGCCCGAACGAACAACCATGCGACCAACGGCCTGTAACCCGCATGAAGTCTGCCCCCTCAGCGCATCTCATGCTTAAAAAGGTGTCCTATGCAATCGGTATACTAGCTTCAATATCGAACACTTTATCTATCGTGAATTGAGGTATAGCTTTTGCCCGACCGCCTCCGCCCTTCTCTATCTCGTATCTTCCAACAAGCTTCTCCCGAAGACACGATTATTTTTATCGACGAGAGCTACGTAGCCCCCGGTGAGGAATTTTCCGATTCCTTTTACGCACTGGTCGCAACCGCCATTAAGTTCAAGCACCTTGCCGACACCCGGGACTATCTGAAAGAAGTCGCGCAGTCCTCCTATTGGCATACGACTGAATCAATGCAAACCGCCGAAGGTCAAGAAAGGGTTGAGGCAATGCTCAAGCTTTGCCATGAATTCGGAGACTCCCATTCTGTCTCTTGTCTTCGCCCGCTTCAGCAGGACCACGATGTTGAGCACGCTCGCCAAGACTGCCTCGAGAAGCTGATCACCACTATCACCGAGCAAGACCTTTCGCTCAACGGAATCATTTTCGAGGAACGGTATTCCCAATCTGATAACGACAAAGATAGAAACACGCTAAAGCGTTTACGAAGGTTAAACGTCCTTCCACAAGGAATTCCCGCCGCATGGGTTAGCCCAGCCGACGAAAGGTGCCTTTGGATACCAGACCTTGTGGCCTATATGTATCGACGAACGCTAACTCACGGCGGACAGAGCACAGTATG
This sequence comes from Corynebacterium sp. HMSC062E11, assembly GCF_001811845.1. Taxonomy (NCBI): domain Bacteria; kingdom Bacillati; phylum Actinomycetota; class Actinomycetes; order Mycobacteriales; family Corynebacteriaceae; genus Corynebacterium; species Corynebacterium sp. HMSC062E11. The sequence goes on along the minus strand of NZ_KV806774.1, from coordinate 134,923 downwards.
GTTCAACAAATATTTGGCAGAACATTGCCAAATCTTAACGGTGCTGCCGAAGCGTAAACCCGCGCAAGCTCCAAGAAAAACTAAATGACCCCCACCTGCCAGTAGCCTCGGTGAGGGTCGAGCAGCTGTACATAATGTAGGGCTGCTCCTGTCTCAAAGTATGCCTCATTTAACCCTATTCAGTCAAGAGGCACAATGTCATCTCCCCGGCACCGCCTTCGATACTCAACGCGAACCGGAATTTCATCAGACTCCAATGACTTGTCGGGAGTCTCACGGTTGGTAAACGGCGTTATTTAACAATCACAGACCGGTTTACGTTTGCTTTAAAGTGATTGGTGGCACGGATTTGCAGAGAACCCACAAGCCAATTCCTCGACGATTAAGACTCCCCCTTCGTCGGGATAAATGGTCAAGCTAGACGGCGGTTAAGGGCCGCGGACCAATTGGCAATCTCCTGCCCTAAGTACTCGACGTAGCGGCGACGGTCTTCCTCATCCATACCTTGGGCCTGAGTTACAAAAGTGTTGATGTGGTCAGGTTTTGAAACGGTCGAGTTTGTCAATTTAATCCCTCCTTTCCCAGCATGACACTTACACTTGAAACGTCTTTCACCTATCAGTGAGACTCTCCTCAAGGACAACCGAGTTGTGTGCGAGTGACTAGAGGCCATCTCAATGCTCCACATGCTGCGCATGTCCGACACACCTGTCAGAATCAAGGCTTGTTTGTTGAAGCGCCGCAGCCTATCAATGCGCCTCCAGTTGCCCTCTAGAAAAAGCTCTGGAGGACCTTCGCGGCTCCAGGCGACAACGTTCCGGTAGCCGGCTCGTCGTGCGCTTATTCTAAGCAATACAACACCAAGCCGACAAGGCTCTTATCCGCACACCATCCGATAAACTAGTTCCGACGCACAAGGAACACGCACCATGACTGAACAGGAACGCCTCCAAGCACTTGAATCCCGCGTGAGCGAATTGGAGTCCCAGGTAGCCCAACTACTGCACGCCTTAGGTCATGCTCCTTCGCGCCCTAGTGCTGCAGACACACCGCCGCCGGCGAACGTTCACTCTGAAAGACGCTCACCGGAAGAGAAGATTGCGCTCTTCATGGATTACTTCACGGGGAGGACAGATGTCTACGCAGTGGCCAAAAATACGGCGGAAAAGAAGGCCTGGTACCCGGCTAGCAATGGCTATTATGACCGAAGAAATCCCGATCTAAACCCCCTGACGCCGAAAGTGATCGAAAGACATTTGCGCCGGGACAACCGCTTCCACGTCGAGCTTTACCCACTGTGCACAGATGACAGTTGCCGGTTGTTGGTCTGCGATTTTGATGATGACGACTTCAAGCAAGCTGCCCGCGCCTACGCGAAGGAATGCAGGAACCAGGGCCTCGATCCGCTCATTGAAGTATCGCGTTCTGGGAACGGAGCTCACGTCTGGGTGTTTTTCGGCGAACCTATTCCCGCCAGCCTCGCTCGTTCCGTGGGCATCGGGCTTCTTGCCAAGGCTAGCCCGGATTCCTACTTCTCCAGTTTCGACCGATTCTTTCCATCCCAAGACACGCTGCCGGCGAAAGGCCGCGGTTTCGGCAACCTTATTGCCCTCCCATTAGCAGGCCACCATCGATCCGAAGGCACAACGGTCTTCGTCGACAGTAATTTTCATCCTTTGCCAGACCAATTCGAGGCTTTAGCAAGAACGAAGAAGTCATCGCTTTCCGAGCTCAAGAGAATCTACGCTGCGCTTCAACCCGATCCCGAGACGTCCCTTCCCCAGGCCCCCACTCGCGAAGAGCTAAAGAAGCTCAAGGTCTCCGGAAAAGTCCACGTCACGCACGATTCACACGTCCACGTCGATTTATCAGGTGTCGACGCCACCACTCGTACAGCCCTGCGGCACCTAGGCGCTATTGCCAACCCGCAGTTTTATATAAAGCAGGCCCAGCGTTTCTCCACTTTCGGTACTCCACGGCTCATCGTACGTTTTGATGAAAAGGACCAAGTCCTCACACTCGACCGCGGCACGCTCGATGACGTCCTCGACATCCTGAAGACTGCAGGATATACCGTCACACGTCGTGGTCATACGCCCAAGCCCCGGCGCATCGATGCGTCATTTGCCGGCAAACTACGCCCCTACCAGCATTCCGCCGTCAAACAGATGCTCAAGCACAAGTCTGGAATGCTCATTGCCCCTCCCGGCACTGGAAAGACTGTCATGGCGTGTGCAATCATCGCCCAGCGTCAAGTTCCCACTGCGGTGATTGTTCCATCCAGGGAGCTTGCTACCCAATGGCGCCAGGCCCTCAAGCTGTTCCTCCCGGAAGTTCAGGTTGGGCAATACTCGGGTACCAAGAAAAAGCTCAGTGGAGAGATAGACATTGTCACTGCCCAATCCATCAGCCGTAGCGATTCCAAGACTGATTTTCTCTCCAGCTATGGCCACATCATCGTTGACGAGTGCCACCGAATCGGTGCCGCCGGATTAACCAACGTTCTAGCTCACCTCAACGTTCGTTTCATGCTCGGAATGACCGCGACACCCTACCGTTCCGACGGCCTCGATAAGCTGCTTCCCCTCATTTGCGGCCCTATCCGCCATACCGTCAAGCTCGAACGCCCCGGACGCCGCGATTATGTAGTCCATAACACCGAGTTCACATACGACTCCCCTTACCTGTTCTGGCCCGACCTCGACACCGCTCTAGCGGCGGATGAGGACCGCAACCGCCTCATCGCCGATGTCATCACACAAGCAGCACAAGACGAGCACACTGTCCTCGTCCTGGTGAAACGACGCGAACACCTCGCCGCCCTCAACGCCCTGCTTGCCGACGCCCCCTTCCCCGTCCTTCAGCTGCACGGAGGACAGAAGGCAAGCGAGAGGCAAGCAGTCCGTGAGCAGCTGGCCACAACACCGCATTTCGTCCTTTTAGCCATGTCTCAGGTGGCCGGCGAAGGCATTGATCTTCCTGCACTGGACACTCTTGTGCTGGCAGCACCAGTAAGCTTCCGGGGCGTGGTCATTCAGCAGGTTGGCCGAGTCACTCGCGATACCGATGACAAAGAGAACATCTCTGCCACCGTGCACGACTTTCTCGATGCCAACGTCCCTGCCCTTGCCGCAGCCTTCAGAAAGAGAAGCTCCACCATTGCCAAGCAGGGATTCACGCGAAACAACGGCTAGAGCTGTCTCTTTCGTGTTCGATTGCAACCAGATATTAGGGCTCTGCACATTTCAGCGCCCTCTCTGAAGTCCTTGAAAAGTCGCATTCACGGTATTTCATGGACCACGTTGACGTCGAAAAATGATACATCCTGCACTGACCACCTCTTGTGCACTAGCCGAGCAAGCATGGAGAAAACCAATGTCGCACTGAAGAACTGCCACGGCTGAGCGAAATTGGGCGTAATTATGAAAGAGGATCCCTTTGAAACTTAGAACCGAGTTCCAAGCCACTACCAAAGAATCCAATCGGCTCAATTGAAATTTCCTATTGACGCCTCTTTTGGACTGAAGTATGAAGATTTACTAGCCTATCTAATTCCTCCCTCAGGATCGAGGAATTAGGAAAGTCTTGAGCAGCGATTTCGCCAGCTTTGCTATGCCCACGCATAACTCTCGATTCAATCGTCATGCCAAGCTCTATGGCATCCAAGTCATCCTCACCGATATCGGTAAGAGGCCGAAGGTTTCGTGTGTGCACTGCCGGGTCCATTCTGACAACAGCAGAGTTTAATAGAGTCTCTTCAACCACTCTCTCCCAGGTCTCACGTACAGCGCCTAGAAAGGACTCTCCAGCTGCAGGATATTCATCCGGCTGCTTTCGTTCTAAAACCTCAAGCCTCTGCATTTCGTTCTTCAAAGCCCCGATTTGCTTCTTAAGATTGCGCCGCCTCCAATCAACCGGGGACAAACTACCCGCACCATCAGCCCTTCTATATATTTCGACTTCCGAAATCTCTGGAAGGCGAGACTGCCCGTCAACAGAGCGCGATAAGTTCTCCTCCCACAGCATCTGTTCCAACAACTGAACAAACGCAAAGTCATGTGAAAAGATGACAACTTGCCTTATCGCTGACTCTCTTATTAATCGACGCGCGACTTTTTCACGAAAACGATGGTCAAGGCTTGTAACCGGATCATCAAAAATCAGGCACGATGAATCCTTAGAACCAGTCAGATCCGCAAAGAATCCTGCCATCGAAACTATGCGCTGCTCCCCTTCGCTCAAAATCTCCCCCATCACATTCGATTTCTGGGAATTATATTGAGGCTTAATGTAGCTGACTCCCTTAGAAGTTTTCGCCAACTCCAGCTTGACGGGGATCGACGGGTCAAAGCCCAAGTCAGCCAGCTCAATAGAAAAACGACTGGATATTTCTCCGATAAAGTCGTTAGACAACTTTTTCACTAAGTTCGTTGCACTTCGACCACTGCATTTCTTGGAAGCCGCTACATATGCCGCTTTTCGCAGCTGCGTGTCATGCGACTCTTTAAGAGCCTGTCTATGATTGAATGCTTCACGGCAGAACTCAAGTGCAGCAATTCGCTCGCCCAAACTTTCCTGCTCATTTCCCTTCGCATCCAATGCGTGAAGCTCTCGCGCTTCACGATTAAGCTCCCTTTCAGCTAAGTCGAAGAGATCATCTAGGTCTTTGAATTTCTCCACAACGATGTTCGCATCGTTTACTGCGAGTTCCCCTGAAGAAAGGGCTTCTTCATAGCTAGTACTCTCAGCGCTAATTTCGACGAGTTCCCTATCAACCGCTACGAGTAGTCGCTTTGCACTCGAATAGAAATCTATAAACGTGTAGTTTATAGCAGTACCCAGGTCACCAGAAACCTCGAGGCCATCTACGAGAGATTTGGATCGTTCGGGAATCTCCAGGTCAAAATATTCCCTAATCCTATTAAGAGATGTTGTCGCCGCTTCGAGGGTCGCCTCTGCATTCTTTAAGCGCTGATTCGCTTCTCCTTGAGCAAATTGTTCGAACGCCAAAAGTCTATCCTTTGCAGCCAAATCCAGGTCCTGGTGACAGACTGGGCATGCCTTCCATTGCGAGACTTCTGAAGCGTATCGCTCGTGCGAAGCTGGGAGTGTAGCAAAGAAGTTCCCAACGGATTCCCAGAGGTGAGGCCAACTATTAGTAGCGCAAATTTGAAGTCTATCAGCCTGGCCTAAGGCACCTTGTACTTCCCTCACCGTGTTCTTTGCTCGTTCAAGTTCTTTCCGAGTTTTTGCAGCTTCATTCGGCGTAAAGCTTTGAAGGACATCTCTAATTGTTGCTGCCTTGGTCCGTTCTGACCGCACCACGGCTTTTCTTCCTTCAATTCGCTTCAGTAAGACTTCTTTCGAGTCGAGCTTAAGCCTGGCAAACCGCTCCTCCAAACTTGCAAGCTCTTCAGCTTGGCTTTTAGAGAACTCTTGAATGCCCTCGATAGCATCTTTTGCCGACTTAGGATCCAGCGACTTGAGGTCGTTTAAGAACTCTTCGAACTTTTCAGTCTCATGTCCACCAACCTGTTTCTCCGCTAGCTCAAGCCTACTTAGGCGGCCGTCAATCTCCGTCTTAACTTCACCCAGAGCTTCAGCAAAACGCGATAGTACTTTGATTTGCGTGGGAGAATAAGCAATTGTCAGTTCATCGGCTAGAAGACTGTGCGCTGACAACGAGTCATAAACTCTTACACGCTGAAAACTACTGTCAACAAACTTCTCATTCCCAGTCCATTCGGCTTGTTTTTCTTCGCTCCCCTCGAGAAAGCAAATCGAGGCCTGAGGAATCGTTGTGGCAGCTGTTAGTGCATTTGGTAAAATTCGATTATCACCTCTACTTGCAGCAAACTTTTTCAGAATGCGTGCATACCCCGACTTGCCCGATCCATTCTTACCGAAGATTACAGTCATACCAGCCGGATCGAATTCGATAGCTTGGTCGTTTTGCAAACGATTTACACCCGTTTGATGCAACACCTTTAACAGCCTTATAGGCCGCTCAGAAGACTTCCGAATTCCGAAATCATCGGCCGAAAAGTTTCGCTTTCCTCCGGTCTCCGTTACATGTATTGGCTGAAACCAACAGTCTTCTTCCTCATAGGCCGCTTCTACTGCTTTGTTGGCAATTCCGCAGACATATTCAGACGATAGAGCGACACCGCCCGCCACATCTGCAAGTAAGTCATGTTGCCACTGCTCAGATAGATTATCTTCTGCCCAATTGGCAATCTCGTTTGAAAAGTCCGTCTGCGACAATTAAAGCGCTCCTCGTAATCAACCCAGTGCTCGATCTGCTGCCAAGGGCGATTGACAGCTTCTTCGAGGCGACCTCTCCCAAACTGATCGATAGTGCTACTTTACAAGAGTGAGGTCCAATTGTCGTGGTAAAGTCGGCCGCCCCTTTCCGGTTTTCCCCTGCCTTGCAGATCATGCCTTAGGGTTTACGTTTGGATGCCCTGTCAGACGCGAGTTTCGGCACCGGTGCTCTGGTGACTCGGTGCTGTCGCGTTCCGGGAAGCTGGTACTGGGCTAGGGGGTTACTTTGACCCAGACCGTTTTGGCCGTCTGGAGTACTTAGCGCCGCGGCTTTGCGCATGTCAAAGTGCTGATACGGATTCGGTAGCTGTTGTTTTCAGCGGCTTACGAGTGAATCGGCTCTTAATCTTTCTGACTGCATTTGAACTGAGCACTCATCGTAGATGAATAAAACCTTCCTGGCACTTCCCGCGCCTGCAGACGCCTCAACAACCAACTCCACGCACTGGGCTGGCTACAACGAGCCGACATCACCTACTGGGGCGACCTCGATGCCGCCGGCTTTGCCATCCTCAACGCCGTGCGCGCCACACACCACATCACTACTCATGGACCCCGCCACCGTCATCGAATTCCAGCACCTCGCCGTCCCCCGACCCCGGCTCCAGCACCGCCGCCCCCGCCCACCGAAAAGCCACGTGTCTACCGCCTCCTCTTCGCCAAAAGCCGACTGCGCATTGAGCAAGAGCAGATTCCATTTACGCATGCGAGCACAGAGATTAGGGAAGCTTTCTTCTGATCCTCAGACACCCAGAATCATTTTGACTCAAATCTGATTCACGTGTTTAATCGAAGGCAACAAGGAGCACAAAATGAATATCCCCACCGATTTCGGCGAGCGCGTCCGTATGCAGCGTCAGCTTCGCGGACTCAGCCAAAGAGAGCTCGCCGCCATGACCGATGAGATTCTGTCCCAGCCCACCCTGGCTCGCCTAGAGAAAGGCACAGCCACGCCAACTCTCCACCACATCATGGCCCTCGCGTGGGCCCTAGGCATCGATGCCGCTGAGCTTGTGTACGCCACCCCGCTATCCCAGCGTGTACGCGTTGCGGCCCGTGGCCACCAGGCCAAAACCGAGGAAGCAACACAAACTCTTCTGCCTTATCTCCAGCTACGAGTGAACCTGGATAGCGCACATGTCTAGTTCAACGAGCCCCTCACAACAGGGCGTTGAGCTGGCTGCTGATTTTCGCGCGAAGCACGACCTCGGATTAGAACCTGTCAGCGACATCAACAATCTCATGAAGCTCGTTGACGCTGACTTCATCGTGCTCGACTTGACGGATGACCTCGATGCACTGACTCTTCGCGATCCTGCTTCAGGTGCCTTAACCGTAGGGATTAGCACGAGCAACAATCCCTTCCGTCAGCGCTTTACTGTCGCCCACGAAATCGGTCATATCGTAGCCGGGGACATCACGGAGGATGGCGCTTCCTTGCAATGCGACAAGACTCTACCTTCCGAAACACGCGCAAACACCTTTGCGCGCTGCGTACTCTGCCCTGAAGAAGCGCTACAAGCGCTGCCTCCATACGCTGATGCAGAAGAGCTATTGTCTACTGTTGTCCAACGATTTCAAGTCTCTCCGCGTGTAGCAGCTATCCAGCTGCACCAAGCTGGACTTATTTCGAAAGAAACCAAGGAAGAGCTAAGGGATCACACCGCCAAGGGACTCGCCTCCCGCTTCGGGTGGAAAGCCTCGTATGACCACGCACGCAAGATTGCTGCTCTGCCGCGGGCTTCCGAAAGGCTCGTTGCCGATGCCTACAAGGCCTACTCCCAAGGACTCATCGCCCTGTCAACCGTAGCGTTCGCCGAGCGGGTTAGCCCCGAGGAAGTAGCAGATTCAATGCAAACCGCTCCACGTTCTGTCAGCCAGAATCTCACAGGTCAGCACGATATTGAGGCAGACCTAGAAAACTTCTTCGCCAACGAGTAGGTTCGCCATGACGAGAAAGTTCATCGTTGCCGACACCAGCGCGTTGCTGAATTTCATCTGTGCCAACGAGAAGGATCTGCTTCTCAAATTCGTAGGCGATGAGCAGCTTCACGTGCCTGCGGCGGTAAGAGACGAAGTAAAGAGAAAACTGAGAGTTCCGCAGTTTCAGTGCGGCGCCCAAACATGGGCATCACTCATTGCGTATGGCCACGTGCACGTGCTTGACGACGACATGGATCGCCTCTTCAAATACATCCGCCTATTCGCGGGGCCCAGATTCTCAATCCAGGGTGGAATGGCGAAGAGCTTAGGAAATTACACCGCAACCGCTCGCTGCCGCAGCAACGGTCTTTAACACTGAAGCAGTGCTCCTCCGCTGTGTACAGCTCAGTATCCTCACCGACCGTGGACAATCACGCAAAGTATGGGAGAAGCTCTCAAGATTCGACGTCCTCGCCCCATTTGAGACCACTCAACTAAATGACCGCTCGGTTTACCGAGGCGCCATGTAGTCATCCACCCCATCCAGCAACCACTGCCGTCTAGCTGCTCCAATTATTCCAAGATCAACACCACCGTCTTCTCCGGCGGCACCCCCTTCAGCTGTCGGCTCTTGATGGCCCACGACGCTAGCCCCAGCACAATCCAGACCACCAGCACGATGAGCGGAGCCGTCCCAGGCAACGGTGAAACACAGGAAACTTGCACTACACCAATAGGCCCAGCCCCTTGGTAAATCCCAAATCTACCGTAGTCAATTCGCAAACGATTCTAGGCACGATCTACGGCGGAACCGGTCAGCAATCTTTGAAGCACTAGAATAGTGTTCAGTACACTTACCTATAGTCCCCTAGAGAAATCGACAAAATGCAAAACACTATTGAGTTTAGCCAGCTAGATGTTTCAAACCAACGCATCTCCCTCCTTGCTAAAGTTGACCACCAAGAACATGAGCTGTGGTACGAATTCGACCGCGATGTAAAGGCCAGCACGAACGCCATCGCAGTAGCATTGAGCACAATTTGTGGCACAAAGTTCGATTCGATCTTCTACGACTTTCCCGTAGCGGATGAAACTACACAGCTTTTACAAAAGTTTACTAAGAGCTCTGTTAGCAGCTCGGCAGCTTGTCCCCCAATCGCTCCTCGTGGTGGTGGGCACATTCTAAGCTTCTCTGGCGGATTCGACTCATTTGCCGCGCACCGATTGCTGGGGGGCAAAGCACACCTTGTATCGCTTGATTTCGGAGGATGGTTCGAGCGTGAGGCCCAATTCTTTAACAACTTTGATCCACTTGTTATCAAGACCAATATTCGCCGTACTCCGACCCAAAAGGATTCTTTTGCAACAAACCACTGGACATTTATGGCTACCGGAGCAATCCTCACTGCAGAGTACTTCGGGGCTACGCAACATTCGTTTGGCTCAATCCTAGGAGAAACCTTTTCCCGTCCGGTAAAATCTCCTAAACGAGTCGCACCGCTTGAACTCATGGGGCTAACAGAATCGCCGGTCACGAATGGAATCACGGAACTCGGCACCGCAAAACTTCTACTTCAAAGCGATCCACGACTCCTCACCGATTCAATCCGGTCACTAGCTGGAAGCACAGATAGAAAGAGATTTCTAAAAACGGCAATAGCCACTCTCTTGGCACCACAGTATTGTGAAAACTTAAGCCTCCCGAGCTTGCCCGAAAAATGGCCTAACCCGATTAGTGTTACTGACTCATATACCACCACAATGAGCCTTTTGTATTTCATCTCCGTCGGGAAGGTGGAGCTGATCGCACCTCTATTCAAAGAGATTCCAGACGATTTGCTATCCTTCGCTTCGGAAACAGACATGAGTTTTATGCTTAAAGCCAATACCGACCATTACCAGTTTTTATCAAGTAAATATTCCGCAAAACTCCTAGCCAATTTAGAGAGTTTTGGATTCTCGCCATATACGGAATTTGATTGGGAGAGTGCTAAAGCCACTAGACAGTTCTTAAATCGGCTTTTTGGGAAGTAGCAGCTCCCCTACACTTCGCGCATTGCGTCTCGAAGCGCTAACGGTGAGGCACCTTGTCCTGAACTCTCGCTGAGTTTACGAACGAAAACTAAGATGTGACGAGTCTTAAACTCCGATAATTCGTGTTCTGACTGATCAAATCTGGGAATCAAAAGCGGATATCCTTCGAGTGGTTCGTTCCCTAAAATGTAGGCGGTATTTTTCCATAATCGCTTCCAAATCACGGTACAAAGCTTGCCCGTACTTTGGGTGACGTAGCCCGAATTCGACGCTGGCCGGAATGAAGCCGGCTGGGTTACCCAGATCGTGGCGAATGCCGTTATGCACAACGACGTGGACGGGATGGTCCTCGGAGATCAGGAGGTCAATTGCATCGGTTAGCTGCAGCTCCCCACCCTTACCTGGCTTGATGCGGCGCAGCGCGTCAAAAATCGCGCGGTCCAAAAGGTAGCGACCGGTAGCCACCAGGTTCGACGGGGCATCCTCGACGGCAGGCTTTTCCACCATGCCTACGACCTTCTTCACGTCCTGCTGGTCCGTGTCCTCAATATCGAACACGCCGTAGTTCGATACGTGGACCGGGTCCACCTCCACCGCGAGCAACACAGAACCGCCGTGTTCTTGGCGCACACGAATCATCTCGCCCATAGCTGCGGTGGGCTCAATGACGTCATCGGGAAGCATGACGGCAAAATAGTCTTCATCGTCGCCCAGCACCTGCTCAGCTAGACCGACGGCATGCCCGAGCCCCAAAGGCCTTTCTTGGGTCACGGCAACGGGATGAATAATCTGAGCTGCACGTTTTACCTTCTCGGCCTGTTCATCTTTGCCGCGAGCACGGAGAATATCAACCAAATCAGGGAACTCATCGAAATGACGAAGTACCTCTTCCTTGTTTGGTGATGTGACAATGGCCAACCGCGTTGCTCCTGCTGCAGCGGCTTCCTCCGCAATCATTTCGATGCCTGGGGTGTCGACCACTGGCAGGAGTTCCTTCGGAACAGTCTTCGTGGCGGGTAAGAAACGAGTGCCCATGCCGGCTGCGGGGACAACGACAGTGCGGACAGTGTTGGTATCGTACATAGATTAATCGTATTACACAGTAAAATAGCTGCTCGGCAGACCCCTGCGTTTCGCGCTAGTTTGTTTTCCTGAAAAAGTCCACCGTGGTGCCAATGCCTTCTTCAATTGACACTTCAGCGTCCCACCCCAGCTGTCGCTCTGCCTTGCGAGAGTTCAGGCAGGATCGGGGGACGTCGCCAAGCCGGGCCGGTGCAAACTCGGGCTGATCCACAGCATCGGCTGCTGCCGCCACCATTGTGTGGAGCTCTCGGTCACTGGTCTCAACGCCAGTTCCGATGTTGAACCTCTCGCCATTAGGGGCATGGAGCCACGCAAGGTAGAAGGCGCGCGCTACGTCTTTAACGAACACGTAATCACGCGTGTTACCGCCGTTACCAAACACCTTAGTGGGCTGAGCATTGAGCAAGCGTTCTGCAAAGATGGCCACCACGCCGGCCTCACCATGCGGATTCTGACGAGGCCCGTAGACATTCGCAGGCGCGATAAACGCGCACTGCAGCTGTGGGTACAAGCGACAAAACATGCCTAGGTACAACTCCCCTGCTGCCTTGCCGGCCGCATAGGGCGATTCCGGCATGACGTCATAAGACTCATCGACGGGGAAAGTCTCAGGGCTACCGTAAATCGAACCGCCAGACGACGTGTGGATGATCTTCCGCACATTGTGCTTACGCGCGGCGTTAGCAATCTTGACGGTGGCGACCACATTAGTTTCGCAATCTTCCTCTGGAGCTTCAACCGACTTGCGAACGTCAATCTGAGCAGCAAGGTGGAACACTACATCTGTTGGAGCCTGCGCAAAGTGCTTATCGAAATCGAAACTACGAATATCATCCCGGAGAATTTCAACTTTTCCCGAGGCTAGCGCGTCGGCAAGGTTTTCCTCGCGCCCCGAAGAGAAATTGTCCAGTACGTCGACGTCGTAGCCTTCCGACACTAGGAGATCTACCAAGTGCGAACCGATGAATCCTGCGCCACCAGTAACCAATGCCTTCATATTGTTACTGCCCTTCTAAAAGTAGATTTACCTTATTGACAAGCCTAGTCGAACTGCAGAAAGCAGCCTACGCAAAGAGATGAGTTGTTTTTCGCTCAAGTCGGCCTCAATCACAATTTCATCCAGCCCAAGATCTTCAGCGAAGAGCACGCCCACGCCGATAGTTGGGACGATGTCGGATTCGTGCCTCTTGAACATAAAGCTATTGGTTCCGATGGCCAACGACTTCATCGTGCGAAGGGCACCGTTGAATTCATGATTGGTCAAATCGTAGATTGCAGGCTTCTCCACATCAACAAACCCATCGAGCTGATTAGATACCGTCCCTGAAAAGGCCCCGATGGGAAGCCCTTTCGGGTAATACTCAATCGGGCCAATCGACGATGACGCGCATTCCGTGAACTCCCGAATCTCGTGCGCAGTGTTGGGACCAATCCTTCCAGGAAAGGTCAACTCGTCGCCCGCCCACGGGGAGAAAAGAAGAGTGAGAGCAACAGCGCGACGATCAGGGTGGATAACACGCGGAGCATGGTCGGCGGTAAATTCCAGCGCCGGTGGAAATGCATCATACTCGGTCCGTTCCCACACAATGCTGAACTGTCCAAGCGAGTTTGTTTGCTGCGTGAACTTCATCTATTTGACTCCAAAATAGTGTTGACCAAGTACATAGCTGCCAGCTGGCAGTTCAAAACCTTCACCCGAATCAATTAGCCGAACGCTGAAATCGAACTTCGAGTCCGCGAAAGTCGCAGACCCCTGAAGAAGCTCTTGCGTATCCTGATTGGTCGAAGCGTCGCTGGGAAGCACTACTGCAAAACCATCGGGGCCCATCTTGCTCTCAAGCATCCTCGCTAGCGACTCCATCCAGCTTGCTTCCGATTCGTCGGAATCAGGCCGCGCAGTGAAGTCGAGACCTCGTTGGCGCAGCCGGACAAGGTCCGCGAAGCTGGCGTGTCGTATCTCAGCGACGTGGGCAGTGCCTACGCCTTCCAGAGTTACGAAATGCGAATTTACATCGCCATCCCATCCGTCATGGGAAATTACCTCGTCAGACAGGACTTCAACGGTGCGCTGACTCAAATGATCCGGCAAGTAAATTCTGGCTTGCTCAATCAAGGCTTCACGGTCCTCAATCTGTGGCCAAGCCCCCTCAGAGCTTCTCTGCTCCTCGAGTCGCTTCCTAGTCCAGCTGTTGAGGTTCCACTTGAAGAAGGCGAGCGCTGAATTCGCAGCCTCCGCCTGGTTCTTGTTATCAGTAACCGTGACTTGTCGAGAATGCTGACGGCGCAAAGTCACTGGCTTTCCGGTATGACCGAGCTTCACACCGGAACGAAGCATCCTCAACATGATGTTGTTATCAACACCACTGGTTAATGTTTCGTCATACCTAAATCGGCGAAGCACATCCGTCCGAATAAACCAGGTACCGTGCCCGGGCGCCGCGCCTTTTTCAAACGCGGTGTAGACAGCGGGAATCATCGAAATTTGGAGTTCCAGCTCACCGGTGTCGTTCTGAAAATTGAGGAAGGACCCGACATTGCCGTCGAGACCTTCATCGAGCGACGCCAAGTGCCATTCAAGGCGACGTGGATGCATGATGTCATCATCGTCGATGACGGCGGTATATAGGCCCCTCGAAACATCAAGTGCCTTATTTCTTGCAGCTGAGATACCTCGCTGTTCTTGGCTGAAGTACCGAATTCGCGAGTCGTTGAAACTATCCAGTACTTCCTCGAGATCGTCCGTTCCTCCGTCGTCCACGACGACGATTTCAAAGTCCTGGACGCTTTGGAACAACGCAGACTGAATCGTCTCACCGATGATGTCAGCGCGGTCCTTGGTGGCGATAGCAATCGTCACCAAAGGAGCTGCATCTTCCGGCCTGTACTGCCAGTTAAGGAAGTTCCGGACGAACGTCTTGTCGTTGTATACAACGTTGCGGTTCTTCTGGACTGCCAAAACTCCTTCGGGAGTCTTCGCGACCACCTTGGCTGTCGGTGGATGCCACATGTGATACATCCGGACTTGAGGATCCTCGATCCACATCGTCTTGAAACCGGCTCGGCGAGCTCGCTGGGCAAAGTCCAAGTCCTCACCACCATAGGTGTGAAGTCTTTCATCGAAGCCACGAATAGCCTCAAAACCCACGCGCGAAATCGCCATCATGCCGCCCATTCCCCACCGGGGACGCAGCCTGCTTGCGGCTTCCATCTCAGCCCACGCGTCTGGGTTCTCATCCACCCATTCATCAGTCATATGCTCAGGCAGGTCTCTACACTGCAGAAAGAACGCTGAGCTCGGGTTAGACTTTGCTACCTCAACAATTCCCTCGAATGACTTTGGAGAGAAGACCATATCGGCATCGGTCGACACGAGGATATCGCCCTTTGAAACTGCAAATCCTGCGTTGAGAGCGCGAGAACGAGACCACGGTCCATCTGTTTCGGTATACACGTATTGAATACCGAGCTCCTTCGCGAGCTCTTCGCTTGCATGGCGATCGACAGAGCCGAAGTCAGACAGCACCACTTCACCTTCGGCAGTTCCGAACGATTCTTTGATACTGGTAACTGCCAGTCTTAGTCGTCGAATTCCCCAATCACGAAAACCAATGACTACCGATACGTCCACGGCTATACGTCCTCTCCGACAATAGTGACCCGATTCAATCCCTGGTTTGCCAATCGAACTCCTAAACGAATGTCAGAGATAGCATCCGCCAAGTCCTTGGCAGACCAATTCGTAATCTCAACAACAAGGTCCTCGGCGCCGTTATCCCACTTAAATTCCCTCAGCCGCGCCCAACCGGTAACATTACGCGTTCCGCAGTAGTGGAAATAGGTCTTCAGCCCTGGCGACCAACTGAGATTAGTTTCAACGCCTGAGTCCGAATTCATCGCGTTTCTACTATTCGAGATGCGGACGATAAAATCTTTTGATTCAAGTGGGCGAAGTGTTTCCACAAGAACGGAAAATCCCTGCACACCAGCAGGGATCCTAAACTTTTTCTTCAAGAGAGAACCTTAAGTATCGAAGATGGCAACTAACCGAAAAGCAACATGCCTAACACCGCGAAATTGAGAGAATTCCGCCGCGATTAGTGTAGGCGGCTTGAACGACTTTAGCGGAAAGAAACTGTACTCGCAGTGGTTAACTCTGAGTATTACGACACTTGTTGCGCTACCCAACGATAGAAACCATCCGCGTAATGGTATTGCGCCGGTCCCCACATATGCTCGGCGCTTGATACGCAAAGTTCAGCTGGAACCTCGAGGACTTTGAGCCCAGTTTCTGCCGCGCACCCGTAGTAGCGGTCGTAAAGCTCATTCCATTCTCTTGCCGACCGGTTATTTGTCTTGGGCACTTCTTCCCCATCGTCACTTGAATCTGCGAATAGCACTCGGAGTAGCACGGCGTTCCGCTCCTCTAGCTTTGCAGCTACGTTCTTCGCCGCAGCTTCAAATAGTGCGAAGTGCTTATCGGAACCGAATTCGATGAGTGAGCCGTGTGGAGTGTGGCTCAGCCAGCCTGAATGATTCAGTTCGTTCAGCCACGTGACGTAGCCTCCAGACTTCACTGGATAGACTCCTAGCCGTTCATCAACCAAATCGAGAAGAATCAGTTCGCTCTTTGAGCCCAAGACACCGTCAAGAGCTCTAGATTGATAGTCAATTTCTACCATCTTTTTCTGGAAAGCGCTGGTCAGCTTAGATTCCACCGATGGGAGTGGGACTGGAGCTGACGTTGAAGAAATCCACGACGAGCGGGCATAGTAACGCTCAAGAGCGAATGAATCAGAAGCTACTCTGACTACATCTCGAGCAACACAGCTGCCATAGACAGAGACATCTTGCACTACAAATCTCCTTAAATTTTGGGCGCCGTTACTTCGGGGAGTCTAGCTGCTCTCAAGAATTCGTTAAAGCGCTTAAAGTTCCCAGGCACCGCTTTCAATGAGCCGAAGAAATCAGCCTTTTCCAAGATCTCCGGAACTGTGAGCTTCTCAGCCTTTTTGATGTCTACAGAGGGCAACGACAAGGTCTCTGTGAGCTCTCGAGTCCTCTCATCATGGGTAACCCACACAGAAGGAACACCTGACAACATGGATGCCATATTGGCGTGGAACCTCGTCCCTACTGTGCCCTTGACCAGTTCTGTATTGAAATCAATCCACGAATCAAAGTGCCTAAAGAGACGGTAATACGACCGAAAAAATTCGGGCACTTTCGCTCCGAATCCTGCAAGAAACTCAAGTTCTGACGGCACCTTTTGGCTCTCTCCCGCTAGGAGAGAATCGAGATGGAACCGATGTACCTGCGCGTTTGCTGGCTCAACCAAGAAGTAGTTCTCCCGAACAGCTTCACGAACTAGGTGTTGATCCGCGGCCCTCGAGTAATCAGTTACATTCACTGCAAAGCTTCCATCGGCAGGCCCCGACAAGGCCTGGGAGAGCTTTTCGAATGCATCAGGCTTCGAAAAATAGCTTGGACACCCGGTCACGTAGACATTGTCAGCCTCACGCCCTAGCACACGGCGAACTAGCTCAGCTGTGTAGTCTCCACGCACGGAAATCGCTTGAGCCTTGTCAACAATCTTCTTCAAGCATCGAATTCCCTCTTCCGGAAGTGCATCCCCAGACAGCTTCTGCCTGGACTTAGCCTGCGAGCCCATTCCGAAAATAACGATCGGCTTGTCGTAGCCATCGAGGGCTCGGGCGAAATAGTCATACCGCTTCCGCATTGTTGGCGAGAAATCCCCAACTCGGAAAAAATTAGCCATCGTGAAAATCAGATGGCTACAGTTCTCATTGACGAACTCCCGAAAATTTCCAGAAGGGGTCAACTTACGCCACGAAGGATCCAAAACCGACATTGTGTTATGGAACATATTGTGGGGCGCCAAACCATGGACAATGTTTCCTGAATTCTCCGGAGTTTCCGACGGAAACTCCACAGGAAGGTGGGTCCTAATTCCGTTTGTTGCAATGAATGCATCCACTGTAGGGCTCAACTTTCTACCGTCATGCGGGGGGTCGAATAAGCTACGCATGGCTCACTGTCGCCATTTCGCTTCTCAAAGACTCTGAAGATAACACTACCGCCGGGGAAGTTCTCCCAATCCCACGTATTTTGATTGCGGTACCACTCCATCGCGTACTCTTCGCTTCCGCGATAAAGCCTAACGGCCAATTGCGTCCGACGCTCTTGCGGGGCAACCGTGAACCTTAAGACTCCGTTTTTCCAGGTGTAACAATAGAAGTGCCTACCGCTATCGAAGCTTTCTCTTGAGAAGTTCCTCAACATTTCAGCATAAACGAGGCCCGTTTGATTGTGGTTTGACTCAAGCAATTTCATCACGGCAACATCCACCTGGTGCGACTTCAAGAAGCTAACCATCCCAGGAACGTGTGTCTTTGAGTGATTATCGCTATCTCCAACGAGTATGCGGATCTGTCCTTCAAACGAGCTAGGTGCCGTAGCAAACGTCAAAACACGGTTGAGCCAATCAACATCATCTTGTGTTCGGCCGCCCGCCATATACCTGAGAATTCCAGGGTGCGGTTTCCTCAAAAAGTCTCCGATGAAAAATTGTGGAGCTGCAACCATGACGGTTCCGAAGCCAAGACGAAGTCCGTGGAGGACTGCAGCGGTGCCGCCCTTAGACGAACCGAAAAAGTAAACATCATCCTTTTGTGCTCCAGACTTAGCCACCGCGCTTCTGACAAAAGCCTGCACTGCATCGGCAATCTTCAGGGACCTTCCTTCGCACAGGTAGTAGCTTCCCTGCTCACGAAAGTCATCCAAAATGAAGTACTGAGTGCCCGTGAAATTTTGGAGAGAAGACTTGTAGTTAAAGGTGATGTCTCCGACTCTCGACATTGCCGAAAATACAAAGGCCACCTCAGGGGTAGTTCCCGGCACTTTTAGATAGTGCACCGGCAATTCACCTGGGAATTCCTGCACTTCCTGAAGGAGCCCGACAGACCTGTCGTTAATAACAAACCCCTCAGAGCGCACCGTAATCTTAAGCGTTACCTCACAGCTCTCGCCGAGATGGATAAACGTCGTGCTTTGACCGCTCGATTGGGCCCTGAGCGCTGAAGCTGGCAGCCCAGAAAACTCAACTTCTCCGACGCGTTCGCCATTCCCATTCAATAGTTGGAAAAAACGCCCCTGCTGAACAACCTTGAGGTCAGTTTGGAGAGCAACTGCAAGCTCCGAAGACATCTCCGCGGAATACAAAACACTGAATTCCTCATGCTTTTCCGTCTTGTGGCCAATTCCGCCGCGGATGTGGCCTCCAACAAATTCGCGATACGTACCTGGTTGGCCGTAAAATCCGCATTCAGTTGGATCTGCTATGGCTTCTACTTCTTTATCCTGTGTTTGTAGAATTGCCAGCTCCGGTATGGACTCTCCATCCTCAGGATGAGGCAGAGGCCCGCTAGAACTCGCTAACTCAATTCGTAGGTCGTGCTCTCTAATCTTCATTTCTCCACATCCATCGTAAGTCCACGAAGCGAAGCTGGACGGTTAGGCTTCAGCCACTCTCGAAGCGTAACTCCGTGACAGAACATTCCATCAGGAAGCGCAAGTGTGACGTGGTAACTTCTCGTTCCTGCTCCAAAAGAGGAATAGCGGAAATGACCGACACTGGGGTTCTCGGAATATGAGAGTCCTTCGCATTCGATCTTTTCATCCACAATGTGTCCGGCAGCATCTCGAATATCGAAGGAAAAAAGATAGTTTTTTCTATCGATTCCGGACGGCGCCGAATAGTCAACCTTAAGCGTAAACCTTTGCGCCGGAGAGTCGAGCTCCCAGACCTTCCACCCAGTCAACGCCCCGGAACCGCTATCGAGCGCAACTGACTGCGGGAAAGAAACAATATCTAGGCCGGGGAAGGCCTTTCTAAACTCATTACTCTCAGCAGGCGGAAGATCCTTCACGATCTCCAATGCGCGCGCCAGGCGCTGGCTAAAGGAACCACTTGTCGACGTATCCTGGTCGGCAGACCTAGTCCAGAAAAATGATGGACTTCTAGAATCCAACACGACTGGGTTATATCGATCAGCAACATTGTGGCCTCCCTTGAGAGAAGGCCCCTCAAATCTTCCGTCAAGAGTTCGACGATAAACGTATGTCAGACCGATACCGAGCATTGGGTGACGGACTTCTCGCGGGCTGATAAAAGTTTGCCCATCCCATACTGCGGTGAAGCCTCGTGCCAGGGAAATCACCATTCCCTGAAACTCTGGCTTCAGATACTTTGACATGCCTTCAAAGAACTCAGCGCCGAGGACATCGTCGTCGTCTAGTCTGAATGCCCCAATCATTTCCCCGTCAGTGAAAGCATCAGACAGTAGTTCTTGCCAAGGTGTAGCACCATCACCGACAGGGCACTCGTCGAGCACGAGGAAGGGAAAGCGTTGATGCGCTTCGATCAGACGATTCTTGTACTCTTCCGGCATATTGGATGAGTAAGAAACAATATGCCGAATCTTATACTTCTCTGCTGCGCGTTCAAGAACTGGAAGCGAGTATTCAATCAGCATCTTGAGCCGAAAGGACATCCGTTCTTCCGAGTAGAGATAGTCAAAGTACTCAGAGGAACGCTTAAACCGATTCCCTGACGTCACTTTCCACTGGGTGGACCGTGGGTTAAAAAGACTAAACCTCGTATGACCGACGAAAGAAAAACTACTACTCATCTCATTCATCCTTTAGCTCCCGGGATCCACGGTTCGACCCCATCTTCGACCTTTCCGAATGCAATATAGAGCACCTGTTTCCCAGAAAAATTGTCATCGACTGCGATTGGAAACTCAAGCAACGATGTGGGCGCCTTTTGATAGTTGCGTGGAGCCATAAATCCCCTTGGCAAAGAACCCCCACTTCCGTGCCCTCTAGAAATACGCACGTTTGTGCCAGGGGCTCCACAGTATATAGACATCCATGAACTTCCCGACCGCACAACTACCTCACCTGCTGAACCGATTTCGATGGTTGCTTTAGTATCCAGCAGGAATCGCGCCACTGCGTCATGCGCAGCTGGGCTGCCCTCGACTACATCCCGAATCAGAAACCTACGGTCTCCATTCCACGTAATCGTGCGGTGCGTTTGAGTGCTGCGGAAATGTGTCGTACCAGCGACTTGAAAGCGATCCCAAGCCTCGACACTCTTAACGGACATCTTTGCATCGATCAACCGTTTTCCAGGACCGAATGCAACTACTTTTTCGGCAGGAACGTCATCGTACTCAGTAAAGAACAACCCCGAATGGCCAAGCTGGCCGCGCAAGCTCACTGCAACCTTGTCATTTCGATCGTAGGAGGTCAGCCCTCCGTCTTGAATTAGTGCATTACCGTTATGCCACAGGTAGACGGACGTATCGTCAATCTGCTTGTGAAAAACTCCGCGGAAGCCGCATACAAACGAAAAGAACGTGTCGTGACTTGACGCGATTTGAAGCCCGTTCTCCTCCGAGGACCAAAAGCCATGCTTAGGACTGTATCGAGATTGGCTTGAGAGGCTCGCGTCGCCCAATGGAGGTACAGCTTTATTGGGCAGAAGCATGTGACAATAGGCGCTCAACGCCAGCTCATAAAGGCTCTCGAAATCGCGTTCTGCTCCCCCACCAGCCCACTCTTTAAACGCCATAATATCTTCGAGCAGTCGAAGGTAAAACGCTTGGTAAACTGGAGTGTTCTCATTCGCGACGCCGTCGGTGCCAAGAACCTTCTTAAGCGTTCCAACTAGAAATTTGTTTACAGATTTCTTCCCTTCCTTCCATTCAACATCGGGAAACAGTTCGAAGGAATGCAGCATCGCAATGCCTAGCATTACGCCGTGATTGTTCGGTCGTAGAAGTCCGTAGCCTGCGACGACGCGATAGATGGAAGCAACAAGGCCGCTAAGGTCTTCGACGTCAATAGTTCCGATTGAGCCGTGCCCGTCAATGGACAACCAAGAACGAATGTCGCACAAAGTCCGCAGCTGTAGAGCACACTGGTGGTCCAGGCTACCGCTAAAACTGCCGCCAAAATCCTGAAACGCGCTCTGCAGATACTCTGCAAAGGCCTTCAAAATGGACTCGACAGTCGCAGTATCACCTTTCTCCAGGATAGGAAGCAGGTAGCGAAGCGAGTTCGTCCACAAGCGCGTTGAGTCTGAGTCCTTCGCGAAGGTAGAAGTGAAGTCGACCGTCGGAGCATCTGTGCGTAGAGTCAGTGCCGCGCCGTTGGGCATGACTACGTCCCACTTCTCCTCGTTACCATCGACCTTCCAACGGTCCGGTGAGCCGTCAGGAAACTTTTGCCAATAATCGGAGACATTTACCAATTTCTAACCCCTCAAGTAAAAGGGCGGAACGCGAACTAGGCGCGAACCGACTTCATCAGCTTCTTGATCTGCGGCCAAACTGAGTCGATTGAATAGAGTTCACGAATCAGCTCGCGGCCGTCAGCGGATGCGTCTTCCAAATTGGTGCTTCCGCTAAGAATCTTTCGCAATCCAGCTTCCATTGCCATTTCATCTTCGAAAACCCACTCTTTGGGGTAGCCTTGTTCCGCCCCGCGCCAGTTAAGGGTCAGGCCTACACCGCCAGCACAATAGCCTTCAGCCACTGATACCTGCATGCCCTCGAAATCACTCATCGAAATGACAGCAGCGACTTCAGATAGCTCGCGCTTAGTATCTACCCATCCGTGCTTTTTCACGGAAGAACCTAAATCGAATTGCGCAATCAGCTCTTCACATTCCTTGAAGTACTGTGCTTCTTCCGGCTTCTTCCACACCCACTCAAGGTCTTCGGGCTGCTTACCGTAAACGTGAAGTTCAAGATCTGGGAAGTCATTCTTCAAGTGCGCGAATAGTTCGATCGCCTTCTTGAATCCCTTCAGCTTGGGAACTGTTCCGACCATAGCAATCTTATTCAGACGACTCTCGGAATAGCTTCCCTGCTCATAGCTATCAACGTCGATCGCATTCGGAATAAGCCAAAGCTTGTTTCGCGGGAAATCAAAGCGGTCTGCGATGTCCCCAAAGATATGGGGTGCAATCGAAATGATCGCTGAAATCTTGTCCTGGTTAACTTCCGTGCCATAGTCGGCCACAATCTCAGAGCGGTGAGCTCGTACAACCATCCGCTGGTCACCACGAAGCTTCTTCGAGTACCACACAGCCGCGCCAAGCAGCCACTCCACCCAGACGAAGTCAGCCCAATCCAAGAGTTCCTTTGAACGGCGGGCATCATGTGCCTTGTGTCCGTCCCATTCATCAATCCGTACTGGGAACTCTGATTCCATGCACTCTTTGATTGCTCCCATGAACTTGAGATCATGCCCGGCAATCAAGATGCGCAACTGTACAGCTTCATTAAACCGTTGGTGGTCATGTGCTAGAGCAGCGTCAATCAACTCTGCATAGCGGGATTGGAAGGGAAAGCTCCGCAAGCTCGCCTTATGCTTTCGACAGAACTCAGAAAAGAGTTCAAACGCTTGCGAAGAAATCTCTTCCGACCGGAACCAGACAAATTGCCTCAGGGCGTACTGAACTGCTGAGAATCCGTGCTCAGCAACGAAAGAGATCCCCAGTTCAGAGAGGTTCTCTTCCACTTCGTTCCACGACTTCACAAAGTCTTCAAACTGAGCCGAATTCAGTTTCTGCGTTACAGATTCTTCCCCGACTGAGTTACGCACATATGTACGCGACGGAACTGCACGATATCCAATTCGACTACTTGCCAGGAGTACCTCAGAGGTAAACTTGATGTCTTCTCCGATACGCCGATCTACATCGAAGCGGATATTGGCCTCGTTTAGGATTCGTCGCTTCATAAAGAAGCTACAAGTCAAGCTTTGATGCTTCGTAATTGCTCGAACTCGTGACTTAGTGTCCCGGATCGCGTCCCACTTAGGGATTAGATCTCCTACTCGTACGCTTCCGTCACCCATCCGAACCTTGAGCGACGTCCGAACGACGTCGTAGTTGTATTTAATAGCTACGCCCAACGCCTCTTCAATAGCTTTGGGCTCTAAGACATCGTCTGAGTCGAGAAAGTAAATCCACTTTCCGCTGGCATTCTCGATGCCCTTGTTCCTTGGCGCAGCTGCCGATCCAGAATTCTGCGCCAGCTTCAGGACCTTCCAATTCGAGAATCTGGCGGCAAAATTTACAAGCCGGTCATAAGTATCGTCCTTAGAACAATCATCAACAAATACGACCTCACCGTCTACGAGGTCCATCGTCCGAACAAGAGAATCAAGGGTCTCGGACATCTTGTCGATTGAGTTGTACGTGGGGATAACGATTGACAGATCAGGGTTCGACATGGAAGTCCTTAAACGAAATAGGTAGGTAGTTCTTCACCCGACAGTGCCTTCACCAGCAGTGAAGTCGGCAAAATTGTATTAGGAACGAGCTTAGATTCAGAAACGGAATAAAGTTCCGCCCCCGCCTCCGCGAAGCCAATTTGACCATCGAAGTAGGAGTTGTGAA
Organism: Corynebacterium sp. HMSC062E11; assembly: GCF_001811845.1. Lineage (NCBI taxonomy): Bacteria > Bacillati > Actinomycetota > Actinomycetes > Mycobacteriales > Corynebacteriaceae > Corynebacterium > Corynebacterium sp. HMSC062E11. Next base: position 111,063 of record NZ_KV806774.1, on the reverse strand, counting down.
GTTGAAGCTCCTCAATTTCATCGTCGCTCGGAAAACTCTTCGAAAAATCGAAAAGAATGAACTCTGGAGTACCAATAAAGCTTCGCGTCCGGAATTCGTGGTTCAAGATGCTTCGCTCATTAAGCACATTGACTCCAGGAATATGCTGTTGTAGTAGCTTGAACTCAAGGCTTTGTTCGCAGTCCGTTGAAACAATGACCAGCAATTTGCCCAGCGATTCTCGCTTCTCAAATTCTTCAAGAAGCTGATCCCATTCATCGCTTGTCGATATCCGTACAACCACCGTCGGAGTTTGGGAATACTTCTGGAAGTTCAAGCCGACAGTCTCCAAAATCTGCTCAGCTCGATGGGAATAGGTATTCCGCAGCGCAATGTTCAATGCCTTCCGCTGCAGATCTCGGTATTCGCTCTCAGTGAGATTCTTGAGTCGATCCGGTTCGGTATCGGCATAGATCACCGCGTCTCCGAAGAACTCTCGGACTCCCCTAGCCTCGTTCGAAAGAACAACTGATCCAGACGCGGCAAGCTCAAAGACCCTCCTAGCAAACATGGTCTTTGATTCAGTCACGGTGTTCATTGTGATACCGAATCGTGATTGCTTATATGCCTCTGCCGTCTTCTCGTATGGAATTGCTTCGTGCGTGAACTTCTCGAAACGCTCAGGATAACGATAAATGGGATTCGGGCTGTCCTTCATCCGGTCATAGATGACCAATTCATATCCCGCGTCCAAGGCTTGATCCATAATTTGGGCCTGGGCTGCGCAGCGCTCGGGATACATACCGTACCAAGTACCCGCGAAATTCACGCCTCCCTCAGAGGAACTACCAATTGGATTGAAAAGCTTTGGTTGTACTGCAAATGGCAGCACCCCTACAAAGTTTGCCCCGACGTCCTTCTTATACCCAGGTACGCATTCCTCAGCGGTGGTGAAGACGTAGTCGAACAAACCAGCTGTGCGGGCAAAGTCATTGATCCTGTCGGCGAAGTGAGTCGGATCCTCCTTATTCCAAAAGACCGTTGGAATCTTATGCGCGTGGCAATAGTCAAGGATTTCTAAAAGCACTCCACGGTTCTCTTTAGGCCACCGAATGGAGGCGTAAATCTTTCCCTGCCACGGATGTTCCTTGGGGCTGCCGCCTTGCCATGCCGATTCACAGAAAAACAGACGCGGCTTATGCTTTTCGAAAATCGTCCGCCAATTCGAAGGGGTAAGCCTGAACGTCTGGAATTCATGTTGGAACGAGTGGAACGTAAAGTCATCAGCAATCATTGCAACTGGAATCTCCGTTGCAAATGGTACGCCTGCCGCTCTGAACGAAAGACCTTCGTCTTGTGGAAGGTAGTCGTCTCCCCCTGTGCGGGAATCAATCCATTTCCTGGCAGCTTCCCCCACGATTGGTTGATTTCGGCGCGCTTCTACTGTTTTATAGGGCCCGTTATTGGCAGGAGCCCCGGTACGGCGAGCCTTTGGATCGGCAGCGGGGTTTGGTGCCCCCTCCGCCTTCTTGATTACTGATTTCACGGCCTCACGGGGAAGCGCCTGCATCTGCTTTACCGACGCCGACAATGACCGAATCTGAGATTCAATGGTCCCAAGGTTGACCGTGCTTCCTCCCAGCTCTCGCACGACCTTTTCGGTGGCGAGCTTGCTCCGGCTAACTGCTCGGCCAAGGTTCAAGTCACCCGCGTAATTTGACGCCTGTGAAGCAAGAACTGCGGTTCCAGCGAAAAGAGCTGGTCCCCATTTATCAGTTATCATTCGAGTAGCCGCGATGGCGCTAGCAGAAGAAGCCATAGCAGCCGCAGCACGGAAAAGGGAACTTCTTGACGGGCTTTTCACAAGTACCTTCTAGCTCGGGGGTAATAGTCCCCTTGAGCTTACACGAGCCCATTTTGATTTGCTTTCTGCACAGTGACGCACCCAATTGGTCAAGTTTTCTGTTTACCGACTCATTCCCAATGGCATGTTCACGGCTCCACCACTCTTGGCTCGAAGCGTCAATGGGGTAGATTTAGATTCTCAAGCGTTTGCAGATCGCTGCGCATCGCATCACGCTGCACTGTTGCGAGGTGCTACTACGCCGGTGAATACGATTCGTTTCGTCAACCAGAAGGAGGGCTTCATGGCTAAAGGAGGCCAACATCGCCTTGAAAAGAAACGAAATATGGGTTCAGCACAGCAATCAATCTATGAGACCTTCGTCGTGTCTGAGCAGTCTGGCTCGACGATTCTGGTCGATGACTCGAAACTTCACGGGCTTCAACCCCGCCCCAAATTTTTGACCTACCTCAAGCAAATCTGGCGTCGCCGCTTCTTTATTTGGTCTGAGGCTAAAAGTAAGTCGCTCAAAGATGGTCAAGATATGTTTTTGGGCAATCTGTGGATCATTCTCAATCCACTCATTCAGGTTGGAATTTATGCCCTCGTTTTCGGAATGATTCTAAAGACTTCGAGGGGAATGGAAAATTTCATTGGTTTCCTGGTCATCGGAGTAATCTATTTCGGATTTCTATCCCGTGGCATAAACTCTGGTGTCGGTTTGATCAAGGCCGAGAGAGGGATGATTACGTCATTCCAATTTCCAAAGGCCTCCCTCGTAATTTCACACACGGTCAGGCAATTCGTCGACAACGCGCCGGCGGCGATAATTGGTATTTGTATCGCGTTGCTCTTCCAACCTCATAAGCTCCCAACATGGAGCCTATTGCTGGTTCCACCCTTATATTTCTTGCTACATATCTTTAACGCTGGTGCCGCCTTTTTCATCGCTAGGAGCACCGCTTTCGTTCCAGATCTCCGAGGAATCGTGAACTTAATGATGCGAGGCCTCTTTTTTGTCTCCGGCGTATTTTTCTCCATCGATCGCTTCGACGGGAACCCCAAACTGAAGCACATCGTAGAGCTGAACCCCCTCTACCAATACCTTTCGGCATTTAGAACCTGCGTCCTTGAAGGCCAATCACCGAGCCTGCACGTATGGCTTTACCTAACAGTGTGGTCCGTGTCCCTGTTTTGTGTTGGCCTAATTTACTTCTGGAGAGCTGAGGAGCGTTATGCCAGCGTCAAGTAGCCCAACTGTTGTAGTTCGAAATGTGTCAAAGACTTATAACGTTTACCCTGGGGGCTCAAAAAGGTCTCTTTTTGGCGGCCGCAAGCGCATTGAAGTGCATGCACTCAAGGATATTTCGTTTGTAACCCGTGCGGGAGAATCGATTGGTGTACTCGGGCGTAATGGCTCGGGCAAGTCCACACTGATGTCCATCATTGCGGGAAATGAATCACCCACACAAGGCTCAGTACTCGTATCGGAACAACCTACGCTACTTGGTGTGTCCGCCGCGTTACAGCCCAATTTGACCGGTAGGCAGAATGTCCGTATCGGATTGCTCGCCATGGGGCTCACTCCAGATGAAGTAGCTGAAATTGAAGGACCAGTTGCCGAATGGGCTGAAATTGGCGATGCTGTAGACCGCCCGCTCATCACCTATTCATCCGGAATGAAGGCGCGTTTGAAATTTTCGATCTCGACGGCAGTCCGGCGCGAAGTGCTCTTGGTTGACGAAGCCCTCTCAACGGGAGATGCCACATTTGCAGCTCGAGCTAAGGAACGAATGGATTCCTTCCTCGAAAATGCCGGCACCGTGTTCTTGGTTTCGCACGGGCCCCAGGCGATCAAGCAGCATTGCAATCGCGCTATATGGATTCATGATGGGGTTATGATCGCAGATGGCGACGTGGATGAAGTTGCTGATGCATACAGGGCTTGGAGCCATTTTGCTGCTCAAAAGAACCAAGAGAAGGCTACCAAGGTTATGGACCGGCTAGCTAAGCAGTTCGATCCGCCAAGAATCATTTTGGATTCAGAAGCCGCTACGGGCCTTGAGGCAATAGGGCAACGAAGCGATAGCTAGTCACCTTGCAGCTTTAATCGTCCCCGCGGTTCACACGGAAGACTTCTGAATGGAATGTGTCAGCCCCGCTTCTAGAGCTTCGCTTTGAATTGCGGTCCATCTCCTCATTGAGCAAGCATGCTCACAGAAGGTCCGGGTACTTGGCTTGCCTCCCTCATTCCATCACGAAAAATATCCTATCTTAGACAGCCCTAGCCCTCACCTGTCCCGCCCAATCGGGTATAGAGGTTCTTCATTTTCTCTGCGTTGTGCTCCCACGTGTGCTCCCGAAGGAAATCACGGATTGTAGGTGTCAAAGTCATTTCTCTGCTCAATGCTTCCGTAATCTCAGCTGCGATAGAGCTCGGGTCCTCAGGACGAGAGTAATACGCTGCCCCTGCTGTAATTTCACGCAAAGCGGGTAGATCCGAAGCAACAATAGGGACGGAAAGACTCATTGCCATCAGGGGCTTGATTGGGGTTACATTTCTACAGACCGTCTGATCTTTGCGCGGCACGGCAAACGCATCAAGCATTGCGTACCATTCACGTACTTCAGAATGAGGCTTTCGACCGACGAAATAGACTCGTTGTTCTAGCCCTAGTTCTTCAGTCAATTCCTCAAGATATGGACGCTCGACGCCATCGCCGACGATTACCAGCACAACAGAGGAATCTAGGTATTCCAATGATTTAATGAGATCGTCGATGCCTTCATACGCCACCAGCGAAGAAATAACACCAATTACTTTTGTGTCTTCAGAAATCCCGAGTTTCTCTCTGAGGACTCCTGGGCGTAGATCATCCGTCGAGCTAAAATCATCCATCGCGTTAGGCACCACAGTAACCTTTTTCGGGTCAATTCCACGGTCAACCATTTTGTCTTTTGAGACTTGGCTCAGAGAAACGACTGCATCGGCGGACTTCATAGCCTCCAATTCCTGGCTATGCATGCCAAGATAGTATTCCGACTTCGCTCGTTTATGTCTTTCCTGCTCTGGAAAGCGACTTAACCACGTGTTTTCGGGCTCTCCCCTGACCTCATAGATCCAGGGAACCCCCAATATCTTTGCAGCTCTGGAGACGACCAGGGCATTGGTGAATGGAGTCGTAGTATGAAGAACCGTCGCCTTCTGTTCTTTGGCTGCGGCAACGAGAAGATCAACTGCAGCTTTCTGGCGGGATTGTTCCGACCGTGGCAAAACGGACGGCAAACCTCGTACGTATTGATTGCCCTCAACATTTGAAGATGTAGTCTTCGTCAGTGACCCAATGACCCATGGATACCCAATTCGGGTCATGCCAATGATGTCCTGTCCACTTTGACGCAAAGAAGTCATCATCTTTTGTGTCCGGATCGTATACCCAGACTGGGTGAAGGGCAGAGAGTTATTCAAAAAGTAGAGGACTCGGGTAGGCCTACGAATTTCAACCGGTTCTGAGCTCTGGAATTCTTGATAGAGGACGCTCCGCTCCCCTTCAATCTTTTCGCGGAAAGCGATATAGACAATGCGTTTCCACTTCGGCAGCCGATCTAAGGCTTCTATCGCCTGGGAATATTCACCAGCATCAGCGAGTGCACGAGCCTCGCCTCGCCTAGATTTTTGTAGCCTCTTTTGCAGCGGGAAAAGAATCGCGGAGACCTTTGGAAACCTCTGCCTGACCTTCTCGGTCACCTTTTGACAAAATTGGTTGGGATCTTGACAGGCCTGCCACAATAGGCCCGTAGCCCAAACAGAGATTATTTGACGAATACCTCGATCGCTAGGACACATCCGAAACAATCTTCTCCAAGAAACTTAGGAAACGGCGCGGGACATACGCAGATCGCTCATTTCGTACCCAACTCGCTGCTTTAGACGAGACTCGTAGCCTCGTTCGGTCACGGGCAAGATCGATCCACAACTCCGACAATGCCTCCGGGTTTTCGGGTTCAACAACGTCCCCAGCTTGCAATCTACGTACCAAATCTGCTGTCTCGCCCGCGACAGCCGCAGAAATGTGCACGCCGGATTCCATAAGTTCATAGGTCTTCGACGGAACTGCCCGTTCAAGGGGCTCCCAATCCGTCAAATGCACCAATCCGGTATCAGCCCACTGGTAGTAGTCCTCTAGTCTATCCGCCGGGCGCCGATTCTCAATCGATATTGTCGCCTGTGAGTCTCGCGCCTTTTCAATGAGTGCAGCTTTAGCGGCACCTGCCCCCACCAGTCTAAGACGAAGATCAATCCCCGCCTCCGCTGCCAAGTTTGCGGCATCAATTGCATTAGCTAGATTCTGGGCACGCCCCAAAGTTCCGGCATAAAGGACATTTAGCCTCGCATCCGATTGCGCAGGTTTACCCTCGGCTTCCTTTACAAACTTTGTTTCAGAGGGAAAGACGTTGCGAATGGTCAGAATGTCCTTCGCACTTTTCTTACCCAGAATCTTGGGATCGGTCAGCAGGTTCGCCCGCAGCCATTCGGAAGTGACAACGATTCCTGCAGCGCTTTTCATAACTCGGTAAAGCGTCATCGTCGTTATTGCCGAAGCCAACTGTAGAGGACCTTTCGACAGTAGAGCTTCCCTAATTGATTGTTTCCCTAAGCTCTTGTTCCATTTGGAGGAAACACCGAGCAAGTCCGGCCACGCGTCGCGGAGATCGATGACGAACGGAGTTCGGAACCTTTTTGCGACAAAATACGTAGCGACTGCAGTAGGGATTGCAGGAACTGTTCCTACAACTAAGTCCGGCTTCCAATCAGAAAGAAGCCTTTTCTTTGAAAAAACAAGTCCCATTGCACCGAGGGCAACTGTGGCTTGGTTTAGTGCTTTGAGGGTCAGAGAGGAGCCGTGCGGGATGTAAGCACTACGAAAAATTCTCTCGCCTGAACTACCAATCTCCGGGTCCGCATTCCTGCGCTCTTCTCGGCCCCTCCACCAGTCGCCAAGCGTGAGTTCGCGTTGGTAGTGAGGAGGAGGGGCAATTACGGTGACCTCATGGTGGGCGTCTCCCAAGATGCTGGAAAGCCACCCCCAGCGGCGCTGAGGTACGCCATTCTCGGGCTTCCAGTACTGAGAAACGACCAATACCTTCATCGTTTAATGCGCTCCAATCTTAGCGATTTAGATGTTAAATCACCATGACACGGCAGAGAAAGTATTGGTAAAGATTTCTCCGCGGGATTTCAAGCTTAAACTATACGCGTAAGCTCCAAACACCTAGCCACGACTGAGGAGTAATTCATCCGCCTCACTATCCCTTTAACCATTCGGGGATCTGCCAACTTTCCACGATGCGCCTATGCCGCATTCTCAAAGGTTGCGCCAGATGCCCTTCGTATCGATGACGGTCTTGCCCTGGAGCTTGGTGGTGTCCAGAGCAACGAACTCCTTGTGGTTCACCAGCAAGAGAATCAGATCCGCTTCTGCGATGGCCGTATCCAAATCCTGCTGAGAAACATTCGGGATAGAGGCAAGAGAATCTGGCAATGCATTTACGTTCGGTTCGACTACTCGAATATCTAGCTGCGGGTTCTCTTCTCCGAGCTGCTTCACAATATTTAGCGACGGAGACTCTCGCAGATCATCAATATCGTTCTTAAAAGCAATGCCCAGCGCGGCAACGACGGCGTCAGGCTTTCCGTCGAGCGCTTCCTTGACCTTCTTAATCACCCACTCGGGCTTGCCGTCGTTAACATCGCGCGCCATCTTGATAATTCGTGCCTCCTCAGGCACCGAAGAAACAATGAACCAAGGATCCACCGCAATGCAGTGCCCACCGACACCTGGGCCGGGCTGAAGAATGTTGACACGCGGGTGATGATTCGCAAGCTCAATAAGCTCCCAAACATCAATTCCGAGTCGGTCGCTGATCAACGAGAGCTCGTTTGCGAAAGCGATGTTGACGTCACGGAATGAGTTTTCCGTCAGCTTTGCCATCTCAGCAGTGGTCGCATTCGTCTGCAGCAGCTCAGCAGTACAGAAGGTTCCGTACAGGTCACAGGCCATCTGCGTGCCACGGGGCGTCAAACCACCAATGACACGATCATTGTTCTCCATCTCTTCCATGATCTGCCCCGGAAGAACGCGTTCAGGACAGTGAGCAACGAAAATTGCATTCTCATCATTCTCATCCAAAGAAAGGTCGGGCCTCAGCTCAATAATGTGCTTGGCCATCGCCTCCGTCGTTCCGGGAGGAGAGGTAGATTCCAGAACTACGAGGGCGCCGGGGCGCAGGTGCGGCGCCATGGACTCGGCTGCAGCGTTGATGTACTTCGTGTCAACCTTGTAGTCCTCGCGGAAAGGAGTCGGCACACAGACAATGTAGGCATCCGCCTGAATCTGTTCGGCTTGTGCCCTCAAGTACCCCTCATCGACAACACGCTTAAGCAATTCCTCAAAGCCGGGTTCAAAGAAGGGAACTTCGCCCCTATTAATTGACTCGACGAAAGTGGGGTTCACATCGACGCCAGTAACTTTGACACCCTTAGAAGCGATGAACGCCGCGGTAGGGAGTCCAATATAGCCAAGTCCAACCACACAAACTGAATCAAACTTGGTCATAGACTCTTTTCCGGTAGTCATTACGACCCTTTCTCACATCATGCATAGGTACAGGTTTCTTCCATACTAGGCATTTAGTGCTGACTCCGCCGCAATAGGCCCGGCGAAAATTTTCTACCCTCACATATCATCAACGGTTTTGGCTACCTCTACCCGAGAAACCTCCTCAGATATAGCAGATATGCAGGCGATTTGTACCAGATCAATTCAACCCTATATAGTTAACTCTCGTTGCAGCGAGCAATACTTATTGCTTAGCTAGCCGCACATATTCCTCCATAGCTCAGTTGGCAGAGCATTCGACTGTTAATCGAAGGGTCACTGGTTCGAGCCCAGTTGGAGGAGCAAAACTCACCGCCTGTTCACAGGCGGTTTTTGCGTTTTGCAGTGAGTCTGCGGAGCCCTACTGTTCACGTTTTCGCAACCTCCGCGCAAAGTCCTTCTTCTACCGTGGTTTGGTCTCCTATCCACCGTTCTCACGAAAGACTTTTCTCATGCGCATTCGTGCTCTCGCCGTCGCTACTGCTGTTGCTTGTGCCGTCACCCCGGTGCCCGCGCTGGCGGCTGACGGCACTACCTACTACTCCACCAAGCAGCACTATAAGCCGCAGGGCTCCGAGTATGCCTCGGCACCGGAGGGCTTCCACCAGATTTATACGTCCACTGTGGACCGCCACGGCTCCCGCGGGCTGTCCGGATTCAAGTATGACGACTTGGCGCAGCAGATGCTCGCCTATGCCCAGGAGCATGGTCAGCTCACCGCGTTGGGTGAGAAGCTCGTCCCGCAGGTCGAAGCCATGATCACGGTGAACAAGGAACTGGCCGGTGGCATCGGCCAAGAGCCCGGTTACGGCAACTTGACGGTATTGGGCCGTGAGGAGCTGCAGGGTGTGGGCGAGCGCAATGCCCAGCGCAACGCCACACTGTTGGAGGATATCGACAAGGAGAACCTCAAGGTCAAGTACATCTCCTCCGGGGAGGACCGGGCCAATGACTCAGGATGGAACTTTGGCCAGGCGTGGCTGGAAGAGGAGCCGGAGCTCGCAGACAACCTAGTAGACGGCATGGAGGACGGACACGTCAGCATTGAGGCACGCATGGACCTTATGTATGCCCACAAGGACAAGAATGTGCCGTCCTACGAGAGGTACTCCGAGTGGAAGGACTCGGAAATCCTAGAGGCCAAGGTGGATGAAGCCTACGCCAAGCCGGCCTCCCAGAACGCGTCGCGCAGCCTTTTACGCAAGATATTTACCGAGGACTTCATCGCGGGCCTTGAGGATGGCTCAATCAGCTTTGCGAGCCGCGAGAAGGAGGAGAAGACGGTGGAGGGCATCGTGGATGCGGCGCTGCAGTTCTATAACCTCTACATCATTGCTCCGGCCCTGGCACACGAGGACAAGGCGCCGGCCGAAAGCTGGATTTTTGACCAGTACATGGATGACGCCAGCGGCCCGACCTTTGCCTACCTGCTCGACGTGGAGGACTACTACGAGAAGGGACCGGCTATTGCAGGACAGACGGTGTCCTACGACAACTACGAGCCACTGCTGAAGCACATGATCCAAGGCGTCAAGGACCGCGCAGCAGGCGGCGACGTGGCCGCCGAGTATCGCTTCGGGCACGCGGAGACCATCATCCCGCTTGCAGCCCTGCTCAAGCTTCCGGGCTCTGAAAAGGGCACGCCTGCCGGCGAGTTGTACTCCTGGGAAAACTCCGACTGGCGTGGAGACACGGTCGCCCCAATGGGCGCGAACATCCAGTGGGATGCCTTCCAGAACGAGCGTGGGGACACCCTGGTGCGCATGCTCTACAACGAGAAGGAGATCGCCTTCCACGACGGCTGCGAGCCCATCGAAGAGGGCTCGACCTTCTACACCCTGGACGAATTGGAGGCCTGCCTGCCGCTGGGGGCAACTTCAGATCACTCCAAGGCGCGCCTTGAGCAGCCGAAGCACCAGCAGGCCTCCCACTCCAGCTCCCTGTCCTCTAGCGCTACCATCTGGGGCATCATCGCCGGCTTGATCGGTTCTATTGCTCTCGCCGCGGGCGCGGTAGTCACCTTTGAGCCGCAGATTCGGGCTCTGGCTAAGCAGCTCGGCATTCCCCTGCCCTTCTAGCCGGTCTAGGCAGCCGAGCCCCGTGTTGTAACGGCCTAGCGCTTGGTCACGTGCACGTCCACGCCCCCGAAGAGGCTGAAGCAGTTCACCACAATTTCGGGGGCGCTGGAGGGGAGGTCGGCGGGGTCGATTGCGCCGCCTTCAATGTGGATGTCGTGCCCGCCGAAGAGGCCGAAGCCGTTCACGCGAACGCGAAACCCTTCGGGCACCCACACGTCTACCCCGCCGAACGCAGCCACAGCCTGGATGGTGGTGACGTTCTCTTTGAAGGTGGCACCGCGCAGGTCCACGTCGGTGCCGCCGAAGATACCTAGCGTGGTGTGGTGGGAGGCAATCGGGGTGCCGCGGACAGTGGTACCGCCGAAGAGACCGATAGAAAGGCCCTGCGCGCCGTGAACGGAAGGATTGACCTGTGCTAGTGAGCTCTGCACCGGTGTTGCTGCCTCCCCGCTGACTTCGGTGGGCTCCTGTGCGGCACGCAGAGCCGGTGCGGACGTACCGAAGAGAATCTTGGCAGGGTCTTCCACCAAGTCCGCAAGGAGGTCGACAAGTTCGCCGCGCGTGGTGGCCGCCGCGCAGGCGGCGGAGCGTTCGTCAAACTCTGCAATCTTAAGCTGCCCCACCGAAAGGGCATCCGCCAAGACCTGTGAGGCCGTCAGTCGCTGCGTATCCGTGCACTTAATATCCCGTGTTCCCATGTCCCGTATTCTACGCAGCGTGCTGGGGTTTTACCGGGGTTGTGGGCCCAGACCGAGCCCCAGACGAGCCGGGGATGTGCCTGAAACTGCTTAGGACTCCGCGGAAGGATCGAAGTCCGGCAGGCGCTCCCCTACTTCTAGAAGCTCAGCAATAGCTGCCACGGCACGCTCGGCAGCCTTGCCATCGCCATAGGGGTTCACGGCGTTGGCCATGGAGTGGTATGCGGCGTCGTCATCTAGCAACAGCTTGGCCTCCGCCACGATGAGGCTGCGGTTGGTTCCTACAAGCTTCACGGTGCCGGCAACAACTGCCTCTGGACGCTCGGTGTTTTGGCGCATCACCAAGACTGGTTTGCCGAGTGCTGGGGCTTCCTCCTGGACTCCGCCGGAATCCGTCAGGATGATGGTTGCGCGGTCAAGCAGCTTGGTGAACTGGTCATAAGGAAGTGGATTCGTGATGACGACATTGGGCAATGACTCCACTTCCGGAAGCACAGCTTCACGAACCTTTGGGTTCAGGTGTAGCGGAAGGACAAAGTTGATGTCCGAGTAATTCTCCGCAAGATCCTTGACTGCGCCGCCGATCTCCTTCATCGCTTCGAGGTTTTCACGGCGGTGGGTGGTGACCACCACGAGGCGCTTGCCAGATTCGGCTGCTTCCTGCAGGGCAGGATCCTCAAATTCGGTATCCCAGCTGGCGGCCTCCAGCAGTGCATCGATGACAGTATTACCGGTGACCGCGATATCCTTCGACCGGACGTTCTCACGGCGCAGGTTTTCCATCGAACCTGCAGTCGGCGCGAGGTGCAGCTCTGCCACCTGGCCAATGAGCTTTCGGTTGGCTTCTTCCGGGAACGGAGAGTGAATGTCACCGGTACGCAGACCAGCTTCGAGGTGAACGATCTTCACTCCTCGGTGGAAACCAGCCAGCGCTGCGGCCATCGCAGTCGAGGTATCACCCTGGGAAATGATGACATCAGGCTGCTCGGCATCAATAATCTCATCCAAGCCCATCAGCGCACGAGAAACAATCTCATTGAGCCCCTGACCAGGCTTCATAAGGTGAAGATCCAGCTTTGGCTCAATGCCAAACATAGTATTAACCTGTTCCAGCATTTCCTTGTGCTGACCAGTGGAGACGGCGACGGACTCGAAACGCTCGTCCTTCTCCAGAGCCTTGATGACCGGTGCCACCTTGATGGCTTCAGGGCGGGTACCGTACACGGTCATAATCTTTGGCTTAGACATAGACTTCCTTTGTTGACTACTGGGAGAGAATCTCCGTAAGAGTCTACAATGCGGATGCTTCGCGCACATGGCCCAGAGTTATATAGAAAATAAACGCTAGTCCTCGCTCACGGTGACTTCGCGAGGTTCTTCAAGGCAATTGGTGCGGGGCTCAGCTGCCGCCACGCTGGCTGTTAGCAGCGCTGACATGGCCACGGCTGCCGATACCGCATGCGTACGCTTCGAAGTCTTCACAGGTATTAAGTTAACTGAAGCGAATGCATTATGGGAAGAGTTCTCGCCATATCTATTCGGCATCCCTGTTCGCTCCGCTGCCAAGAGGCCACCTGCCCCGGACTGGTTTGGCAGGTAGGCTATTCATGAGAATTGCACGTTGCCCGTACGTTGTACGCAAACGCCGGCTGTTGCGCTGGCTTGAAGTAAGGGGATGACTAGTTTCCAATGATCCAATTTGTTGTGGGTGCTGCCGCCGGATACGTCTTTGGAACCAAGGCGGGGCGCAAGCGCTATCACCAAATTAAGGGTGCCTACGAGAAGGCCGTCAACTCCCCTGCCACCAAGGCCGCGGTGCGCTCCGCACGCAAGGCCGTGGCCAACCGATTGGACCCGGAACCGCGCATGCGTGAGCTTAAGGACTACAACAAGGGGCGCCGCGGCAAGCGTGGCACCGCGGATGGTGTGCAACCGGATCGGATTTACGAGCCGGACGAAGATTAGCGCGTACGCTACAACGCGTGCGCGCGGCTGCGGATTAGCGGGGGGCGTCGGTTAGCGCACGCCGCGGAAAGCGCGGTCGTTGAGCTCGCGGCGGGCTTGCTCGAGGGCGACGAGGTCCGCGAAGAGCGAGTTGTAGGATTCCTCGTCGTCGGAGGGGCGCATGCGGCCCAGCTGAGCCTTGAGTTGGGCTACCTGGTCGCCCACGCGGGCCTCTTGGAGGCGGGAGAGCACGGAATCGGCGTAGGCCTCAAGGTCGGTATCCGGGTTGCCGGTCTCCCCCAGCTTGATGGGCTCCACGGCGAGCTCAGAGACGAAGTTGCGAGCCATAAGGTCCGGCATTTCGCCGGCTACGGCGGCCAGCCATTCCACGCCGGGTTGTTCGGCACCGGCGGTCACGCCGCCGAGGGTCGAGATGGCGCGGCGGATGGTGCGGTAGGCCTCGTTGGAGTAGGCATCCTCCGTAATCCCGTCGAAGTAGCTGCCGGCGATCTGCGGGAATTGCAGGGCGAGCTTGAGGGCCTCGCGCTGTGGCCATAGGTGCGGCTCGCGGGGGCCGGGGATGTGCATAACGGGGGCATTGGTCTGCGCGGGCGCAGAGGAGGTCTGCTCCAGTGAGGCAAAACGCGGGCGCTGCTCCTTCTTCGGCTTGCGCGCCTCTTGGCGTACCTGGTGAAGTACTTCCTCCGGATCGGGCCAGCCCACCCAGCCGGCCAGGCGGCGGGCGTACTCGCGCTGCAGAGGTTGGTCGCGGATCTGGGCCACCACGGGCACCGCACGCCGCAGGGCCTGGAGGCGGCCCTCCGCGGTATCGATGCTGAAATCTGAGATGACGGAGCGGATGACGAACTCGAACATGGGGATGCGGTCCGCCACCAAGTCACGCACCGCGGCATCACCGCGCGCGAGGCGCAGATCGCAGGGATCCATGCCATCAGGGGCTACGGAAACGAAGGACTGGCCGGTGAACTTCTGCTCGCCCTCGAAGGCGCGCATGGCGGCTTTCTGCCCGGCTTCGTCGCCGTCGAAGGTGTAGATGAGCTCGCCGTGGAAGTAGGAATCATCCAGCATCAAGCGTCGCAGGACCTGTAGGTGATCCGCGCCGAAGGCGGTACCGCAGGAGGCCACGGCGGTCTTCACGCCCGCGGCATACATGGCCATGACATCCGTATAGCCCTCCACCACCACGGCCTGGTGTTGTTCCGCGATGTTGCGCTTGGCCAAATCCAGCCCGAAGAGCACCTTCGACTTGTGATAGAGCATGGTTTCGGAGGTGTTCATGTACTTGCCCAGCTTGTCATCGTCGAAAAGCTTGCGTGCGCCGAAGCCGATCACGTTGCCGGATAGGTCCTTGATGGGCCACAGCAGACGCCGGTGGAAGCGGTCGATGGGACCGCGCTTGCCCATCTTGGAGATGCCGGCAGCGTCGAGCTCCTCAAAGGAAAAGCCCATACGCAGCAAGTGCTTAGTGGCTGTGTCCCAGCCCTCCGGGGCATAGCCGCATTCGAAGGCGTAGATGATTTCCTTGGAGAAGCCGCGGTCAAGGAGGAACTCACGAGCAGTGGCGGCCTGCGGGGTTTCCAGCTGCTGGCGGTAGAACTCGTGCGCGGCCTTGTTGGCGGCGATAAGCCTACGGCGAGTGCCGGGCTTTTCATCGCGCGCACCGGTGGAGCCACCCTGGTAGTTGATGTGGTAGCCGATCTTCTGGGCTACTGCCTCAACGGCCTCCGGGAAGGAGACCTGCTCCATCTCCATGAGGAAGCTGAAGACGTCCCCGCCCTTGCCTGTGGAGAAGCAGTGATAATAGCCGCGCTGCGGGCGCACGTGGAAGGACGGAGTCTTTTCATCCTTGAAGGGGCTCAAGCCCTTCAGCGAGTCATAGCCAGCGGGTTTGAGCTGAACGTACTCGCCCACGATTTCATCAATAGGCGCGCGTTCACGGATAGCTTGGATATCGCTGTCCGGAATTCTGCCTCGTGCCATGCGTACAGACTACCCCGCCCGCCGGAGCTACAGGTACCCACGGCTGGGTGGATCAGTGGCGCCAAGTCCCACATCCTCCAACAACCTGCAGTGGGGATTGGGAAAAGGCCTGGTCCGGATTTCTGGTTCAGGCCCTATACCTGCAATGATGGGGGCCATGTCCCAATCCTCCCCCTCCAAAAAATCGCTGCCGGCCATCATCGGTGGCGCGGTTCTAGTCCTCGTCGCGGGCTACTTCGGTATTGACCTTGGTAGCTCCAGCGATGGCGCTGACCAGAAGGCGGCACCGTCGTCCGCTGCGGCGGGTGCGTCCTCTGCCGCTGGTGCGTCCGGTGAGAATGAGGGGGACGTCGCAAAGCAAGGCGAGTCAGACCTGCCCTCCTGCGCCATGGATTCCCTGCCGCAGGAGGCGCACGAGACCGCCGAGGATATCCTGGCCGGCGGGCCCTATGACTACCCCGATAACGACAACGTGCGTTTCGGAAACTATGAAGGTGTGCTGCCGCAGCAGGCGAAGAACTACTACCGCGAATACACCGTGGAAACCCCGGGGATTGGGCACCGCGGGGCCAAGCGCATTGTTACCGGTGGCGGCAGCGAGACCGACCCGGATGTCTGGTACTACACCGATGACCACTACGACAGCTTCTGCAGTATCCCGGACGCGGAGGACTAAGACATGCAACGCATTCTCATTACTGAACCCATCCGCACGCGCGAGGATCTCTATGGCGCACTCGGCCGCCTGCACGGCTGCACGTCCGGTGCGCCGCGCAACCTTGACGCTTTGGCGGATTTCCTCCGCGAGCAACACATCGTGGCGATTATTGCTGCGGATTTTGACATGGTGGAAGAAGACCTGGCCCCCATCAGCATGGTGCTAGAGGACCAGGGTGTCGCACTGGTGCGCTAGTGAGGTTGTTGACCGGCGGGTGGTTAGCCCGCCGGGGCCTTAGAGGCCGAGGGCGCGCTTGACGGTATCGCGGACCTCAGGGGCGAGGTAGTTCAGCAGACCAGCGATGACGGCGGTGGCGCCTGCGGCACCGAAGAGGGCACCGAGGATGCCGGGGAGGACGCTTCCGCGGCTCGAGCCACTGTTGCTCGATCCGCTGCTGCTTCCGCTGGAGCCGGTGTTGTCGCCTTGGTTGCCGGCGGTGACTTCCACGACGCGGGAGGCAAGAGCCTGGTTGCCGGCGGAGTCGGTCACGACGTAGGTGACGGAGTAGACGCCCGGCTTGGCGGTGTCGATGTTGCCCACCACCTTCACCTTGTCGGTGAGGTCACCGTCCTTATTGTCCTTGGCGCTAACACCTTCGAGGAGGTTGGCCTTTTCACCCTTGGTGATGGTGAGCTTGCCGCTCGGGACGGTGAGCTCAGGGGCTTCGCTATCCTTCTCCTGCTGATCCTGCGCGGTGAAGACGCCGAACTGGCGCACGATACCGGACTTGGTGTCCTCCTTGGAGGAGGCATCGGCAGAGGTAGCGTACCAGCCATAGGCCTGGCCGGCCTTGACGTCCTTGTAGGTAACGCTGGCGGGCCAGCCGGACTTGGCGGTGTCTTTGCCAATCTCCTTGCCGGTATCGGTCAGGGCGAGCATGGAGTTCGTCGCAAAGCTGGTCTTGCGGGTCTGGAACTGGATCGGCACACGGAACTCGTCCTCGTGGCCGTTGTAGCGGTGGCGGTCGTCGTACTCGGTGGCGTTGTGGTCGTCGAGAAGCGGCGAATACGTATCCACGACCATCTCCGAGTTCTTCAGATCGAACTGCAGGAGGCGCAGGTAGCTGGAGCCAAAGCGCAGGCCGGTGTCGCCGTCATACTTGCCTAGCTCCGTCAGGCCCAGTTCATCGGAGCCGACCTCGTAGAACTGGTAGTCCGCGAGAAGCTCCACCACGTGGTTGTTGGTGTGGCCAACGTCCTTGCGGGTGACAATGGATACGCCGTGCTCGTGGCCGGCCAACACTAGGGCCACGTTGGGGTTCTTTTCGATGACGTTCTCATAGACCATCACGCCGTCGTGGGAGAAGTCCGAGCCGCGGCCATCCGGGTTGGCGGAAGGCTTGAGGTAGGCGTGGGTGAGCAGGATGGCGTTGCGGTCGGAGTACTGCTTGAGCACCTTATCCGCCCACGCGGCTTCCTCCTCAGTGACGTCAAAGCCCAGGTGCAGGGCGATGAAGTCCATGCCGTTGGTGGAGAACAAGTCGTAGTGGTTATCGTTATCGCCCTCAGCATAGGGGTGGTAGGAGGCATCCTGCTCAGCCCACTTGCCCGAGCCCTGCTGAGCCTCGTAGCGCTCCGGTCCGAAGTACTCGTTGTAGAGGTTGTCGGCGCCGACGTCCGCGCCGCTTTGGTTGTCGTGGTTACCGGGCAGCACGCCGTTGACCACGCCGGCGTCCTCCAGAATCTTCTGGGCGTTGGAGGCTACCTCGAATTCCTTCTTGGCATTGGGGAGGTCATTGTCCTTGCCAATCCAGTTCTCAATGATGTCGCCGGTGTGGGCGGAGTAGGCAATCTTGCGCTTCTCGGCGTTGTCCGCGATCCACTGGGTGGCGGCGGTGTAGCCGTCTTCCCACTTCTTGCGTTCCTCGGCGGTGGCCTTCTCTACCGCGCCTTCGGAGAGGTATTGGGTATCGGTGTGGTGGGCGATGGAAAAGTCATAGTCGCTGGTGTCGGCGAATTGCTCGTTGACGGGCTCGTTGAGGTCATCGGCAAAGACGTCATAGCCCACCATCATGGTGTGGATGCTGCCGCCATCGACGAAGTCCTGGTTGACTTCCGCGCTGAGGCTGACTTCGGCGTCGGCCGCGCCGCGGGTTTCTGCTAGCTTCTCCCAGCTATTGGTCTTGGTATTCCACGCCATAAGGCGCACCGAGCGCTTGGGGTCCACGGTGCCGGACCAGGCGATGTCGTGGGCCTTCTTCTCAGCGTCCTTGAGCTTCAAGTCAAAGCGCTGGAAGGGCATGTCCTCTGTGGAGCTCGTTTCCTGGGCATCCTCGTTATCCGGGTTGAGGGTCTTGTCAAAGTCCTCGCCGTCTTCGTACTCAAAGTCCAAGCTCTCCGGGATATCCGTGAAGGTGCCTTGGAAGCCCTTGTCCGCTACCGCAACGTCTGCTTCGGTGAAGGTGGTCTCCACCTCCCCACCGCTCGGGTTGTCCGCGCGGGCGGAGATGGTCACGCCCTCGCCGCTCGGCGTGGAGTCGGTGCCGGCGGCACCCGGGAGGTTGCCGGAGGTGAAGTCGATGGCCTGGGAGATGGGGTTGCCAAAGACATCGCGACCCTCGACCTGGATGGAGTGGTTTCCTTCCTTGAGGCCGGTGCCGATTTCCTGCCCGCGCTCAATTTCCTCACCATCCAGGGCGTAGGTGAGCTCGCGGGAGATGAGGGCGGCGTCGTTGAACTGGACGTCGAAAGTCACCGGGCCCGTCAGGTGCTGGCCGGCACTCGGGGTGGAGCCGGTGATTTCCGCCTTCTTGTCGGTGCTCAGGTTGGAGTCCTCATAGAGGGCGGAAACCTCATCTTCGCCTAGCGGATCGGAGAAGATCCGAGCTCCGCTCACCACGGCATCGGAGTAGAATTGGGCGGCGTTATCCCGGCCGGAGTCCGCGCCGATCATCACGGCGGTGGAGTTGGACTTGGGCTTGGTCACCTCACCGTTAATCTCGGTGTTCTCAGCCACCTTGGCGCCGTTGACATAGAGCTCGCTCTTGGTGCCGTCGTAGACGCCCACCGCGTGGTACCACTGCCCCGGCTCCACTTGCTGCTGGGCTTTCTTGTAGCCATCGCTGCCGTTCACGGTGAAGGTGAGCTGGTCGCCGTAGATGACCATGGCCCAGCCGCCGGCTTCCTTGTTGGCGCAGAGGCTCTTTTCGTTGCCGTCGAAGTCCCCGTCGTAGCGGAAGACGCATTCGACGGTGAAGCCGTCCTTGATCTGGTCAAACTTGTCCCCGATGTCGAAGCCGACGGCATCCTTGCGGCCGTCGAAGTGAGCCACGGGGCGCTCAAGCACGCTGTCTTGCTCCACGGTGGGCTCGCCGATCTTCAGCGGTGCGACATCGGAAGCGGAGTTGCTGATGGTCCCGTTCTCCAAGGACAAGTCCAGGATGTCTGCCTTGGGCAGGTTCTGGGCGGAGGCGAATGAGGGAGCAACAAGGCTTGAGCCAACGAGGCTGATGGAGGCGATCAGCGCGGCTTGATGCAGCTTTTTACGAGACTTCTTTTGAGACACAAAAATTCCTTGACAGATAGCAAAATGAAGAGACTTCCGCTTCTGAGGGCTCCACAGGAGCCGCACAGCTCACGGCCCGCCCGAGGCTAGGCCGCTCGTTTAACAACGAGTTGTCAGGTGCATGACGTCAAAGTAAACGGTGTTCAACTATCGAGTGACGGATATCTCCCGCTTCGCCCGGCCGTTGCGCGCAGCACGGCCCTTCCTCGCCTTCTGTCCGTGGGCAGGGTGCGCTGGTGCGCTAGCTCAGCCCTAGCTCAAGAAGCCGAAGAGCTCGGCGCTGCGCTGCGCCAGGCGCTCGAGGCGGGATTCCGTCATGGAGGCGATCTGGTCGATGATGGCGCGGTCGCGCTCCAGGTCGGTGTCTGCCTGGTTCCACCAGAGGGCGAAGGTGGCGTCCAGCGAGCCCGGCGCGCCGGCCACCAGGTAGTCGTAGACGCGGTAGATGCGCTCGCGCTGGCGGTCCTGGCGGGCCAGGTGGGCGGGCTCATCCATGACGTAGAGCACGGCGATGGTCTTGAGCAGGGTTACCTCCGCCACCGCGCCCGGCGGGACGGCGAGGTCACCGTTCATGCGGCCAAGCGGTTCGTCGTTAGCCGCGAGTGTGGCGGAGACGGTAGCGCCCACATAGCGGCCGACGAGCTCCGAGGTCATCTTCTTCAAGTTGGCATAGGAGCGCAGGGAGTAGTCGAAGTTGCCGATGGCGTTGATGACGTCCAGCTGGCGCAGGCGGTCGGCGGCCTCCAGGAGCTCGTCGGCAGTACCGCCGAAGGCCTTGGCGCCCTTGTCCGCGAGGTTGGCCAGCTCCACCAGGTCCCACAGCACCCCCAGGGAGATGCGGCGGGAGATGATGCCGTCTTCGACGTCGTGGACGGAATAGGCGATGTCATCTGACCAGTCCATCACCTGCGCCTCCATGGACTTGCGCTTATCGCTATGCCCCTGGCGCAGCCACTCCAGAATGTCCACGTCCTCGTCATAGGCGCCGTATTTGCGGTTGGTGGTGCCATCCGGGTTGGTCTTGGTCCAGGGGTATTTGCAAGCCGCATCCAGCGAGGCGCGGGTGAGGTTCAAGCCATAGCTGCGCAGGCCCGCCGGGGTATCCAAAACCACCTTGGGCTCCAGCTTGGCCAGGATGCGCAGGGTCTGGGCGTTGCCCTCGAAGCCGCCGAGGGCCACCTCGTTGAGCGCATTCTCGCCGTTGTGGCCGTAGGGCGGGTGGCCGATGTCGTGCGTCAGACCTGCCATGTCGCACAGGTCCGGGTCCAGCCCTAAGCCGGCACCGATGCTGCGGGCGATCTGGCTGACCTCCAGGGAGTGCGTAAGCCGGGTGCGCGGGGTATCACCATCGCGCGGGCCCACCACCTGGGTCTTATCCGCTAGGCGGCGCAGCGCCGCGGAGTGCAGGACGCGGGCGCGGTCCCGGGAGAAGGCGCCACGGTGCTCCTCGGATTTGAGCAGGGCCGAGCCTTTGGGGGACTCGGAAGCGAGGCGGGCGACGTCTTCTGCGCGGTAGGAATAGCTCACGGGTTTTAAGTTTAGGCGGAGTCCTGGCCTTCCTGGGTCTGCCTCGCGCCAATGACGCGGTGGCGCAGGGCCTGGTTGGGGCGGATAATGCGCTCGATGCGGTAGAAGGCCACGCGCACGCCTTCGGTGCGCTCCTCCCCCAGCAGGGTGCGCAGGCCCAGGTAGGCCAGGCCGCCGGTCTCGTGGGCCAGGTAGCGCCACCACGGGATGGAGAAACGCGGGGAAGGATAATAGGGCGTGCCCAGCACCGTTGCATCAATCCCCTCTTGGCGGGCGATGAGGAAGGTGCGCAGGCGGTGGAGCGGATCGGTGATGATGACGGCCTCGGTCACGCCGAGCTTCTCGCGCGCGGCAATCAGCTCGCTGCGGGTGTCCAGGCCTTCCTCGAGGGCGGTGACGTTGAGGGGATCGTCGTCAAGCATGCGCTTAGCCACCCCGGCCTCGGTGAACCTATCGCCGGGTAGCTTGCCGCCGACGGTGATGATGGGCAGGTCGTGCGCGGCGGCGTACTCGGCGGCGAAGCGCACGCGGCCGGTGAGGATGCGGGAGGGGCGCCCGTCGTATTGCGCGGCGCCGAGGACAATAACGTACTTCACTGTCTGACCACTCTAGCGCTGGGTGGGAAGGTATCGTGGTGCGCATGACTACTGCTGCTCGTTTTGGTCGCGCCGCCCTTGCCGCTGTGGTGTTGGGGTTGGCCACTGCTAGCCCCGCTATGGCTGCGGACTATGTTCTTGCCGCGCCCGAGGCGGCCTCCATTAAGGACAAGGTGACGGATGAGGCCGGGGTGCTCTCGAGCTCGGAGAAGTCCGAGTTGGAGGGCAAGATTGCCGCGCTGCAGCAGGAGAACCACGTGGTGATTTTCGTGGTCTTTGCCTCCTCACTGCCGGAGGGCGCGGAAAGCTACGCGGGTGAAATTGTGCAGTCCAAGGGCCCGAACTCTGCGGCCTATGTGGTGGGCGTGGATGATTCCACCGTGGGCGTGCAGACGGGTAAAGACTGGCCGCGTGGGCGCCTGGATGCGATGTATGACGCGGCTTACGCCAAGCTTGCCGACGGTCACCAGTACGGCGCTTCCGCGCTTGCGCTTGTCGACGCTGCCGCTTCCGGTTCTTCTTCTGGCTCAGCTGGTTCATCCAGCTCTTCTGATTCCGATGGTTCTGGTGGTTTGTGGCTGGCTGGCGGCGCGGGTGCCCTAGTTTTGGCCGGCGGTGGCGCCGCAGTAGCAAGCCGCCGCAAGACCAAGAAGGATGCTGCGGCCACCTTGGAGTCCGCGCGCCAGATTGAGCCGGGGAATACCGCGCAGCTCGACCGCTTGGATATGGATACGTTGGAGAAACTGGCGCAGGAGGAGCTGGTCTCCACCGATGAGTCGATCCGCCGCGGCAAGGAGGAGCTCGACATCGCGGTGGCCGAATTCGGTCCCGAGCGCACCCGCCCGTTTACGCGCGCGATGAACCACTCCACGCTAACACTGCAGAAAGCGTTCCAGCTGCAGCAGAAGCTGCAGGACAACCTACCGGAATCGACTTCGGAGCGCCGCCAGATGCTGGTGGAGATTATCTCTTCCTGCGGGCAGGCAGATGATGCGTTGGATGAGCAGGCGGCGGACTTTGCCAAGATGCGGGACTTGCTCATCAACGCCGGTTCCAAGCTGGATGAGCTGACCCAGCGCACGGTTGATCTGCGCGGGCGTCTGCCGCAGGCGCGCACGACATTGTCCTCCCTCAGTGCTTCTCATTCCGAGGAGGCGTTGTCCTCGATTGCGGATAACCCGGAGATGGCGGAGGTCTCGCTCGACGAGGCCGAGAAGCTGCTGTCACGCGGCCGCGAGCTGCAGTCCCAGCCCGCCGGGCAGCAGGGTCCGTTGGTGGGCTATATCCGCGATGCCGAGCATGCGCTCGAGGTCTCTGACCGTCTGCTCAGCGCCGTGGAGAACGCCGAGAACTCGATCACCGCGGCGCAGGATAACCTGCCGGCGCTCATCGATGAGGTCGAGGAAGAAATCGCCGAAGCCCAGCACCTTGAGCAACAAGGAAAGGCCCAGGGCTCTCCTGCCGATTGGTCCGCGCTGGAGTCACTGCTTGTCCAGGCGCGGGAGGCGCTCAGTGCGGCTCGCCAGCAGGGCAAGGCCGACCCGCTGGGGCAGTACACCGCGCTGACGGCGCTCGATAGCAAGCTGGATGAGCAGCTCGACACAGTCCGCGAAACCAACGCCACCCGCGAGCGCCAGATTGCGCTCTACCGCCAGCAGATTGCCGCGGCCGAGTCCGCCATCCAGGCGGCAGAAGACTTGCTGTCCTCGCGCGGCCGCGTGGTGGGCCCCGATGCACGCGTCGCGCTTGCCGATGCCACCCGCCTCTTCGCCCAAGCCCAGAACTCCGCCTCCAAGGACCTGCGCGCGGCGCTCAACTACTCCCGCGATGCTGCAGCGGCCGCGCAGACTTCGCTCAACCGCGCGAAGGAAGACCTGGAGGCTTATCGCCGCCGGGAGCAGCGCCGCCAGGCCACCGATGCCGCGGGCAACATCCTCACCGGCATGGTCATTGGCCAGATTCTCGGCGGCGGCAGCTCCCGTGGTGGCGGTTTCGGTGGCGGCTTCTCCGGTGGCGGCTTCTCCGGTGGCGGCGGTTTCGGCGGCGGAGGCTTCTCGGGCGGCGGAGGCGGAGGCGGTTTCCGCGGCGGCTCCTTCTAGCCGCCCTCTCCCCTGCTCCGATTCCTCGCCTTCTCCCCTTTTCCGCCGGCGGCTCCCCCAGCCGCCTTCCTTCTTCTCCCCTGCCCCGCGCCTAGGCCGCTAAGCCCACGGCCCACACCCGGCATCTCATAACCGGGGCGGTCCCGCATGGCATCTCGCAAAAGGCGCCTTGCACAAGGCATCTGTCAGATACCTTCTGCCGGATGCCATTTGTGAGATACCGTCTGCCACATTTTTTTGTGCACACATCGGGCGACTGGACCCCGGCTCGGTAGCCGGTCAATCAGTTCCTCGGATACGGGGTGGTGCACATACACGGTAGGTGGAACACGGTCATGCGCATGGTTCTCGTCAAAAGGCTTCTCTCACAAGGTTGCAGTCAAACGGTTTACCTGGGGGCAAGTAAACCTTCTGCACCGAGCTAGATGGTTCGTTTGGGGGCAAACAAACCTTATGACTGCAACCATCTAACTAGAACCCTCTACTGGCATACCAAGCCGAGCAAGGATGCCAGAAGAGCTCCCCTTTTGATGAAATCACCCAAGTTTCCACGCCAGTTCTGGCTATATCGCGGAAGGTAGGTTAGGTGCGAAAGGGGCGGACGGAGCCGTCGAGAAGCAGGCAACAGTAGCTGGTGAAGGCAGCGTCCGTGAGGGGGAGCTCGCCCACCGCGACTTCGAGGTCGCGGCCCCGCGGGGTGGTGCGGGCGACCTCGGCGGCGGGGCCAGACAGAGCGAGGATGCGGCGCTCGCGGCGGAATGGATTCGTGCGCTCAAGCAGGTACTCGCGGCCCTCGCACGCCGCGCGCAGCTTGTTCACTGTGAAGCTGGTCTGTTCCGCGGAAAAGTCGGGCCCGCGCACGGTAAAGCGGCGCGCGCCCGGGATGTGCTCGAAGGCGATGGTGGTGTCCGTCCCGGGCAGCAGCAGGCCCGTCGGTCTCACGCGGGCGATGACCACGCCCGCGCCATCCACCAGCGCCTCATCGCGCCACACCCAGCGCTGCATCAGAGAAGCACCGCAACAATGGCAACGATGGTCATGAGCAGCAGCGTCGCGATGATCGGAATCGCAGTCTTCTGCGTCCGCGCCTCCAAAATGACGCGCGTAAACCAGCTCAGGGCAGCAATCTCCGAGTGGCTGAGGTCATCGGAATCATCGCTGTCCTCGCCCTCGAATTCGAGGATGGCCTTACGCACACCAGAATTCTTAGAGGAGAACTGGGCGATTTTCAGCCCCTCGTGGTCCTCGACAATCCAGTCGCCACCGGACTCGTTGATGAAGGCGAACGTGCGCCCATCCAGGGAAGCTTCCAAACGCTTATCGCGCTTGGGGTTGCCCGCCAGGCGGTAGACGCGGTCATCTTCCAAGGTCACCGACGCGCCCAGGTCATCGAGTCCCAAGCGCCAGTGCTCGCCTTCCACGTCCGCCGAGCGCTCCTGGAACATGCCCAACGACGCCGGCCCCTCCCCCACGAGGAGGACCGGGTTCTTGCGGTCGCTGCGGTCCCAGCTGGTGTAATGCATTAGCAGCCAGCCAGTCGGGCGGCCAGGTAAGCCTCAAGCTCGTCGAGCTTGACGCGCTCCTGCTCCATGGAGTCACGCTCACGCACGGTGACCGCGTTGTCCTCGAGGGTGTCGAAGTCATAGGTCACGCAGAACGGCGTGCCGATCTCATCCTGGCGGCGGTAGCGGCGGCCGATCGCACCAGAGACATCGAACTCCACGTTCCAGTTGGCGCGCAGCTTGTTCGCCAATTCGCGGGCCGGGGTGGACAGCTCTTCCTTCTTCGACAGCGGCAGCACGGCCACCTTGACCGGAGCCAGACGGCGGTCCAGGCGCAGCACCACGCGCTTATCGGTACCGCCCTTGGCGTTCGGGGCCTCCTCTTCGTCGTAGGCATCGATAAGGAAGGCCATCATGGCGCGGCCCAGGCCGGCAGCCGGCTCAATAACGTACGGGGTCCAGCGCTCGCCAGCCTCCTGGTCAAAGTAGGACAGGTCCTCGCCCGAGCCCTTGGTGTGCACGGAAAGGTCATAGTCCGTGCGGTTGGCCACGCCCTCCAGCTCGCCCCACTTGGAGCCCTTGAAGTTATAGGCGTACTCGACGTCCACGGTGCGCTTGGAGTAGTGGGAGAGCTTCTCCTGCGGGTGCTCGTAGAGGCGCAGGTTCTCTTCCTTGATACCGAGGTCGATGTACCAGTTGAAGCGGTCATCGATCCAGTACTGGTGCCACTCTTCGTCCTCGCCCGGCTTGACGAAGAACTCCATCTCCATCTGCTCGAACTCGCGGGTACGGAAGATGAAGTTACCCGGGGTGATCTCGTTGCGGAAGGACTTACCGATGTTCGCAATGCCGAACGGCGGCTTCATACGCGCCGAGGTCATCACGTTCTTGAAGTTCACAAAGATGCCCTGCGCGGTCTCCGGGCGCAGGTAGTGCAGACCCTGCTCGTCGTCGACCGGGCCCAGGAAGGTCTTAAGCAAACCGGAGAAGGCCTTCGGCTCGGTCCAGTCACCCGGCTGGCCAGTCTCCGGATCGTTGATGTCAGCCAGGCCGTTGGCCGGCTCGTGGCCGTGCTTTTCCTCGTAGGCCTCGATCAGGTGGTCCGCGCGGTAGCGCTTACCGGTGTGCTTGGACTCCACCAGCGGGTCGGTGAAAACCTCAACGTGGCCGGAGGACACCCACACCTGGCGTGGCTGGATCACGGACGTATCGACGCCCACGACGTCATCGCGGGACTGCACCATGTGGCGCCACCACTGGCGCTTGATGTTTTCCTTGAGCTCGACGCCAAGCGGGCCGTAGTCCCACGCAGAGCGGGAACCGCCATAAATTTCACCTGCCTGGTAGACCAAGCCGCGGCGCTTACACAGGCTGACGACGGTATCAATGACGGATGCCATAGCTAATGGGACTCCTCTGGTAGGGGACAGTCTTTATACAGTGCGGCCTAGTCTAGCGTGCCCCTCATCGCCGCGTGCCTTCACCCCAAAAGTGTGGTGCATTTTATACACATTTCCGCATTCTTCGGCTATAGTACCGATAGCTCTCTTTTTAACTCTCCATCAATAGATATGACTGAAGGTGAATGGCGTGACCAACACCCAGACTGACACCCTTTCCTTTGATCTGGCGGCGGCTGCCACCGTGATTAGCGCTTTGGATTCACCATTGCGCATCGATATCATTCAGCGCCTCTCCGAGCGCGACCACTACGTCCACGAGCTGGTCGCCGCGACCGGCAAATCGCAGCCGCTTATCAGCCAGCACCTGCGGGTTCTCAAGCGCGCGAACATCGTCGACAGTGAACGCACCGGCCGTGAAGTCCGTTACTCTTTGGTGGCCCCTAAGGTGCTGCCTTTACTTCGCGACGCCTCACTGGCCACCTCTTAATGGAAGTGTGTTGATAAACTAAGCCCCATGGCCATCCACGACAGTATTCCCAAACTCGGCGCTCGCAATACCCGCCAGCGCACCGCCGTCGTTGAGGTCCTGCGCAGTCTCGACAAGTTCGTCTCCGCCAAGGACATTCACCAGGCGCTTATCGACGGTAACCAGAAAGTCGGCCTCACCACCGTCTATCGCACGCTCCAATCACTCTCGGAGATTGACGCAGTCGACGCGCTCCACATGCCCTCCGGCGAGACCCTTTACCGCCACTGCGAGAGCGATGCGCACCACCACCACTTGGTGTGCACCAAGTGCGGCCGCACCGAAGAGATCGATGGCGGCCCGATTGAAGAGTGGGCCTCCTCTATAGCCAAGGAGCACGACTTCGAGCTCACCGGGCACGATGCCGAGATCTTCGGCATCTGCGCTGAGTGCCGCGCCCGAAACTAAAGTTTCGGGCGTTAGAAACGATGCTGGCTATTTGACGCCGCCGAAGCGGCGGTCACGCCGCGCGTACTCTTCCACCGCGGCGAACAAGTCTTCCGGCGTGAAGTCCGGGAAAAGCTTGTCCTGGTAAATCATCTCTGCGTAGGCCGACTGCCACAGCAGGAAGTTCGAAGTGCGCTTCTCACCGGAGGGGCGCAAGAACAAATCCACGTCCGGCATATCGGGGTCATACATCACCGAGCTCACCGTCTTCTCGTTGATGGAGCGCGAGTCGAGCTCGCCACGGGAGACTTGCTCGGCGAGCTCCCGGATGCCGTCGACAAGCTCGGCGCGCCCACCGTAATTCACGCACATCACCAGAGTCATCTTGGTGTTGTCCTTGGTCAGCTCCTCGGCGGCCTCGAGCTCCTTGATAACTGAGCGCCACAGGCGCGGGCGGCGGCCGGCCCAGACCACGCGCACTCCCCTCTCGTTGAGCCAGTGGCGCTGGCGGCGCAGCACATCGCGGTTAAAACCCATGAGGAAGCGCACTTCCTCGGCGCTGCGGCGCCAATTCTCGGTGGAGAAGGCATAGGCGGAAAGGTAAGGAACACCAAGGGAAAGGCAGGCATCGACGACGTCGAGAAGCACTGCTTCTCCCCGACGGTGACCTTCGGTGCGCTTCATGCCGCGCTCCTCTGCCCAGCGGCCGTTGCCGTCCATGACCAGCGCGATGTGGCGCGGCAGGAACTCCTGCGGGATAGCGGGCGGGTGGAGGACTCGGTTCGGGTCAGGCGTAATCACGGGTTACAGTCTACTGTTCCATGATCCCCAGCGCGCCAACGCTTCGCTCAAGATGCCATTGCAGGTGCGCGCGGGTGAGGCGATGGGCCTCTTGGGCTTGGGCGTTTGTCGGCTGGCTGGGGTGGTCATGGGCGATGAGCCACATGTGGTGCAGGGTTTCTGGGTCTACCTCGGCGGCGCCTGGTGGACGGCATTGGTGGCAGGCGGCGCCGCCCACGGCTGGGTGGAAGGCGTGGTGCGGGCCGGGTCTTTGGCACTGGGCGCAATCGAAAAGGCTGGGAGCCCAGCCGGCATGGGACATGGCTTTGAGGAGGAAGGCGTCGAGAAGCAGGAGCGGATCGCCGTGCTGCAGCTTGTCGAGGACATCGACGCAGGCCTCGTAAAGGTAGGGATCGCCGGGCGCGTCGGCGGCGGCGAGGCGCTCGGCGGATTCGAGGGCGGCGCAGGCAGCGGTGTAGCGCTCGTAATCCTCGATGATGCGCGCTCCGAAATAGTCCACCGTGTCTGCCTGCGTGATGGTGTAGAGGTTGCGGCCGGGGTAGAGCTGCACGTCGAGGTTGACGAAGAGCTGCAGGCGGGAGCCGAAGCGCGACTTGGCGCGGCGCACACCCTTGGCCACCCCGCGCACGAGGCCGTGGTGGCGGGTCAAGAGCACGATGATGCGATCCGCCTCGCCGAAATCATAGGAGCGGATGACGAGGGCGCGGTCGCGGAAGTTTTCGCGCATTTAGAAACCCAGGCGGCCCAGCGCCTTCGGGTCCGACTGCCAATTCTTGAGCACCTTAATACGCAGGTCAAGATAGACGTTCTGGCCGAGCAGCTGAATGATTTCCTTGCGGGCGGTGCCCACGATGCGGCGGAAGCGGCGGCCATCCTTGCCCTCAATGATGCGCTTCTGGCCGGGGCGCTCCAGGTAGAGGATGGCGTGGACGTTGAGGACGTCGGGGCGCTCCTGGCTGGGCAGAATCTCATCGACTTCGACGGCGACGGAGTGCGGCAGCTCGTACTTCAGGCCAGACAGCGCGGACTCGCGGATCAGCTCGGCGATGCGCTTGGACTGGTCTTCGTCGGTGACATGGTCATCGGGGTAGAACTTGGGGCCTTCGGGGAGGTGGTCCACGATGACCTGGGTCAGCTCATCCAGCTGCACGCGCTCGGTGGCGGAAACTGGGATGACCACGGCATCGGGGTTCTCTTCGGCGAGCAGCTCATGCAGGGCGAGCAGCTGGGCGCCGACTTGGTCCTTGGAGGCCTTATCCAGCTTGGTGACGATGCCGATGATGGGGGTCTTCGGGGCGACCTTGCGGACGTTCTCCAGGATCCACCGGTCTCCGGGGCCAATCTTCTCATCCGCGGGGATGGTCAGGCCGATGACGTCGACGTCGGCGTAAGTGTCTTTGACCACCTCGTTGAGGCGCTCGCCAAGCAGAGTTCGCGGGCGGTGCAGGCCGGGCGTGTCGACGAGGACGATCTGCGCATCCTCGCGGTGGACTAGGCCACGGATGGGATGGCGGGTGGTTTCCGGCTGGTCAGCGGTGATGGCGATCTTCTGCCCCACCAACGCGTTGGTCAGGGTGGACTTGCCAGTATTGGGGCGGCCGACAAAGGACACGAAGCCGGAGCGAAAACCCTCGGGCGTGTCGGTGTACTGCGAGTAGTCGGCGGCGGTGGCTTCGCCCTCGGCTGGTAGGTCCGCGAAGGCGGCATCGAAATCAGTGCTCATATTGCCTCATATCATAACGCAACAGCTGCCGAGTCCCGTTCTTGTTGTATCGCTCTGCTCGGGCTCTCGCCGTGCGGCCCGCAAATCTTCCTGCCGATACGCCGGCAGATGGTCCTTGTAGTTTGGTCCTTCTACTCTGGTCCCTTCTCTGTGCAAAGGGACTATCTGGTGCCGGTTTTCGCGTGCTAAATGGTCCCTTTAGTGTGCGAAGGGACCAGACTAAAGGGACCTTCTGTGCTCCTCCGGGGGTCATCCGCCCTGCAGATGGTTCGAGTCAGGCGGTTCTAGTCATAAGGTTTCCTTGCCCCCAAACGAACCATCTAGCGGCCTCCAGAAGGTTTGTTTGCCCCCAAGAGAACCTTCTGACCCGAACCATGTGAGTAGCACCTTATGGCTGGAACCGACATCGTTGAGAGGATCCGCGAAAGCAGCGGTGAGGTGAGGGTGAAAGTTGATGGCGCGGGCGTATCCGCCGCATGGCGACTGCGAAAAAGCTTGCGCCAAATGGCACCTTGCAAATGGCGTCTGTCAAAGGGCGTCTTTGGTGGTAAAAACGCCATCTGGACGCCGCAAAAGGCGTTTTCAGGCGTGAAAACGCCTTTTGACAGATGCCTTCTGCGGGGATGCCATTTGTCGGACACCTTTTGCAGGCCAAGGATCAGACTGGCGCGCGAGACCAAGCAAGACCAAGGCTCAGGCTGGTGCGCGAGGCCAAGAAAACCAGACAGAGCCCAAGGCTGCAAAGGCGCGCGGGCAGCGGAAGAGGTGTGAAAGCTAGAGCTCCTCGACCTGGAACTGCAGCTGCGGGTTGGCAAAGACGTCCTGCGACTCGATGAGCAGCAGCTCCTGGGAATCTGCCTCGTAGGTGTTCTGCAGCAAGTCGAAGACGGAAGACGCGGTGCGCTTGAGCGCTTCCTTCGCATCATGCGTCTCCACGTAGTGGCCGGTGAAAAGCGAGGCCGTGACATCACCCGAGCCGTTGCGCTTGAACGGCAGCTTGGGGGTGGTCACCAGGAAGGCGCGCTCACCGTCAACGGCGAGCATCTCAATCTCATCCTCACCGGTTTCCGGACGCTGCACCGAGGTCACCAGCACGGTCTTCGGGCCGATCTCCTGTGCGCGCTTCACCGCGGCGAGGGTCTGCTCCAAGGTGCCCACCTCGGAATCGGTTAGGTAGCCCAACTCAAACTGATTCGGGGTGATGATGTCCGCGACCGGAACGACCTTATCGCGCAGCAGCGGCGGAATCTCATCGGAGACGAAGCAGCCGGACTTGGCGTTACCCATCACCGGGTCGCAGGCATAGAGGGCATTCGGGTTCACAGCCTTGATGCGGTTCACAGCATCCACGATGGCACCGGCGATGTCCGGGCCGCCCTGGTAGCCAGACAAAATCGCATCGATGCGTGGGAAGGCGCCGCGCTTCTCGATGCCATCCACAATCGCCGTGACCTGGTCTGCCGGGATCATCGGCCCGCCCCAATCGCCGTAACCGGTGTGGTTGGAGAAGTTCACCGTGTGGATAGGCCATACCTCATGGCCAGCGCGCTGAAGAGGAAAGACTGCTGCGGAATTGCCCACGTGGCCGAAGGTGACGTGGGACTGGATGGAGAGGATATTCATAGCTCTCCATTGTGCTACGCCCCACCACGCACCTCAACGATTAGCCCCATTTAAGCAAACGCACTGCCTGTGTTTGTCCGCAACAGACACAGGCGGTGGGCCCACTCACATCCGGATTACAGGCCGCCGCCGGGAACTTCCTTATCCAGCTCGGCACGCTCAGCGGCATCCGGGAAGGCCTTCGGGCCAGAAGGCTTGGGCTGGTAGCTCACGCCACGCGCCGCCAAGTCCTCATACCAGTCCGCCAGCAGCTCGTTCTGCAGGCCGAACATTTCCTTCTCCTCCGCCGCAGTGGTGTGGTCATAGCCCAGCAGGTGCAGGCAGCCATGCACGGTCAGCAGAGCCAGCTCGTGGCCCAGTGAGTGGCCGGCGGCTGTGGCCTGGCGCTGGGCAAACTCCGGGCAAAGCACGATATCGCCCAGCATCGCAGGGCCGGCCTCCACCGCATCAGGGCGGCCTGCGGTAGCGCCCGGGGTGAGCTCATCCATGGGGAAGCTCATCACGTCCGTCGGGCCTTCCAGGTCCATCCAGCGCACGTGCAGCTCCGCGATGGTATCCAGATCCACCGCGGTAATGGTGCACTCGGCATCCGGATTCACGTCGAGGCGGCCGAGGGCGTAGGAGCAGACGTCGATCAGCATCTCCTCGTTGACGCCGTCATAACCGGACTCGTTAATAAACTCGATGCTCATTTCTTCTCCTCCTGCTCAGCAAAGTTATCGTAGGCCTCGACAATGCGCCCGACCAGTTGGTGGCGCACCACATCAGCAGAGCCTAGTTCCGCGAAGTGGATATCCGGCACGCCCTTCAGGATGCGGCGCACCAGACGCAGCCCGGAGACCTGGCCGCCGGGCAAGTCCACCTGGGAAATATCGCCGGTCACTACGATGGTGGAGCCAAAGCCCAAACGAGTCAGGAACATTTTCATCTGCGCCGGTGTGGTGTTTTGGGCCTCGTCGAGGATGACGAAGGCATCGTTGAGCGTGCGGCCACGCATATAGGCCAAGGGGGCGACCTCAATAATGCCGGCCTCCATGAGCTTCGGAATCATCTCCGGATCGATCATGTCCCGCAAAGCGTCGTACAACGGGCGCAGATAAGGATCGATCTTGTCGTTGAGCGTGCCCGGCAAAAAGCCCAGCTTCTCCCCCGCTTCCACGGCCGGGCGGGTCAAGATAATGCGGCTAACCTGCTTGGCGCGCAGGGCCTGCACCGCCTTGGCCACCGCCAAGTAGGTCTTACCGGTACCGGCCGGACCGATACCGAAGACAATCGTGTTCTCATCGATGGCCTGCACATAGCGCGACTGCCCAAGAGTCTTCGGCCGCACAGCCTTGCCGCGGCGCGAGACGATATCGGCCGCGAGCGTCTCGGACACAGACGCCGGGGCCTCCACGGCCACCAGGTCCAGAGTGTGCTTCACCGTATCCGTGCTCACCGGATGTCCACGGCGGGCAATCGCCTCGAGCTCCTCTAAAACCTTGCGTGCGCGGGCCACCTCATAATCCGGTCCGGCAGCCGTGACTGTGGTGCCGCGAGCGAAGAGGTCCACACCCACGAGGTTGCCCAAAACGCGCAGGTTATCGTCCGCCGGCCCCAGCACGGTGGCGAGGTAGGCGGAGTCGAGATCAAACTTGGTGGTGATAATAGGCACGCCCAAAAGGCTACCAGCGCCCAGTCAACGTGCCGATGCTGGCCAAGGCCACCATGCTTGCCGACGCCGTCCGCAACACCTCCGGCCCCAACTTGATCGCCGTCGCACCGGCGTCCTGTAGGCGGGCTAGTTCCTCCGCGCCGATGCCGCCCTCCGGCCCCACCAGCAGGTAGATCGTGTCGGTGGTGTCAAGGTCATTCAAGTCTTTGAGGCGTAGCGTGGCGTCCTCGTGGAGGACCAAGGCGCGGGCGCCAGATATCTCCTGGCATAGCTGGCGGGTAGTCAGCGGGCCGCGCACCGCGGGTACGCGCACTCGGCGCGATTGCTTCGCCGCCGCCACGGCAGCAGATTCCCACTTCGCTAGCGCCTTCGGGGCCTTCTTGGCATCCCACTTGGACACGCAGCGATCCGCCTGCCAGGCAATGATCTCATCCGCCCCGGCCTGGGTGGCCAGGTCGACGGCGAGTTCGGCGCGCTCAGACTTGGGGATAGCCTGGACCACGACCACCCTCGGGGAGGGTTCGGGGAGGATCGCGAGGTCGTCGACAAGCGCGACCAGCGTGTCCTTGCCCTGCGTTTCAGTGATGGTGGCGGTAGCGCGGCGCCCAGACCCGTCGATAAGCACCAGGCTCTCGCCCGGGGTCATGCGCTTAACGGTGACCGCGTGGCGGCCCTCCGCACCATCGAGGCCCACGGGCTGGCCGACCTCAGCGTGGGACAGGTCCGGGTGGAGGAAGACGGGCAGAGACATTAGCGGCGGAACTTATCGCGGAAGCGGCTAAAGAGGGACTCGCCCTGGTCATCCCCGGCGTGGTGCACCTCGGTGCCGCCGTGGCCGGCGTCACGCACCTTCTCCAGTGCCTCGCGGGTCTTCTTATCCAGGTCAGTCGGGACAACAACATCCACGTGGGCGTGGAGGTTGCCAAAGCCGTCGGTGCGCAGGCGCGGCATGCCCTTTCCTTGGAGGGTGATGGACTCGCCCGGCTGGGTGCCCGGCGCGATATCGATGGTGAGCTCCTCGCCGTCGAGCTGCTCGACGGTGCACGAAGCACCCAGCGCGGCATCCACCATGGGCACGCGCACGGTCAGGTGCAGGTCATCGGCGTTGCGCTCGAAGACGGGGTGCGGCTCGGTGTGCACCTCAACGTACAGGTCGCCAGCGGGGCCGCCGCCGTGGCCGACCTCGCCCTGGGACGCCATGCGGATGCGCATGCCATCACCAATGCCGGCGGGGATATTCACCGTAATATCGCGACGCTTGCGCACGCGGCCATCACCGCCGCAGTGGCCACAAGGATCGGTGACTACTTCGCCGAAGCCGTAGCACTTCGGGCAATCGCGGGTGGTCATCATGTTGCCCAACATGCTGCGCTGGACCTCTTGGACCTGGCCCATGCCGCCGCAGTGATCACAGGTCACCGGCTTGGACTTGGACTCAGAACCGGTTCCCTCACAGCGGTCACAAACCACAGCGGTATCCACCTTGACCTGCTGCTTAACGCCGCTATAGGCCTCCTCGAGGGTAATGGTGGTGCGCAGGAGCGCATCATCGCCCGGCTGCACGCGGGAACGCGGGCCGCGGGAGGCAGCTCCCCCGCCGA
The DNA here is from genome assembly GCF_001811845.1 of Corynebacterium sp. HMSC062E11. Lineage (NCBI taxonomy): Bacteria > Bacillati > Actinomycetota > Actinomycetes > Mycobacteriales > Corynebacteriaceae > Corynebacterium > Corynebacterium sp. HMSC062E11. The sequence goes on along the minus strand of NZ_KV806774.1, from coordinate 76,197 downwards.
AGAACTCGGCGAAGATATCGCCGAGGCCGCCGCCACCGAAACCACCAAAGCCGCCGCCCTGGGCCGCGCGCTCCTCCATGGGGTCACCACCCATGTCCACAACCCGGCGCTTCTGCGAATCCAGCAGAACCTCCTGTGCAAGGGAAGCCTCGCGGAACTTCTCCGCGGCCTCCTCATCGCCCGGGTTGACGTCCGGGTGGTACTTGCGCGCCAGCTTGCGGTAGGCCTTCTTAATCTCGGCATCCGACGCCGACTTTTCTACACCAAGAATGCCGTAGTAGTCACGAGCCACGTACTGTCATCCTTCTATATCTCGTTGATACTAAATCTAATCCGACGGGCCAGCTTACTCGCCCGCCAAAATTTCACTCACATAGCGTGCAACGGCAGAGACCTTGGAGATTGTTCCCGAATAATCCATATACGTCGGCCCCACCACACCGAGCCCGCCGAGTGCTGCAGCCTCCGAGCCGGTGCCGAGACCATAGCGCGTGGCCACGACGGAGGTTTGGCGCAGCTCATCGGCCTCGTTTTCCTCGCCAATAGAGACCGATACATTGCCTAGGTCCGGCACGCGGGCCAGCAACTTCAGCACCACGACCTGCTCTTCAAGAGCCTCGATGATAGAGGGCAGGCCCTCGGGCAAGGCCACGCGGGTGAGGTTGGAGGTGCCGGCCATAATCAGGCGATCGGAGGGCTGCTCCACGAGGGTTTCAATCAGCGTCGTCGCCGCCTTGAGGAGGTAGGGGCGGATGTCGGCCGGGGAGTCGTCGACAAGCGCGGCCAGCTCCACCGAGGCTTCCGTGAGCGTCTTGCCCTCCAGAGCAGTGTTGAGGATATCGCGCAGGCGGTGGGTCTGCTCGGGGTCGATCACGTCATCGAGCTCCACATTGCGCTGATCGACGCGCCCATTATCCGTAATCAGCACCAAGAGCAGGCGCACCGGTGAGAGTGCCACGACCTCGCAGTGCTTGACGCGGGAGACCTTGAGGTTTGGCATCTGCACGACGGCTGCCTGCTTGGTCACCTGGGCCAGCAGCTGGACAGACCGGCGCAGCACGTCTTCCAAATCCACCCCACCTTCGAGGAAGGTGAGCATGGCGCGGCGCTCCGCTTTGGAGAGCGGCTTGACGTCGTGCAGCGTATCGACGAACTGGCGGTAGCCCTTCTGCGTGGGCACGCGCCCGGAGCTGGCATGTTCCTGGGCGATGAGCCCTTCGGCTTCGAGCACGGCCATGTCATTGCGAATCGTCGCCGAGGACACGCCCAGCTGGTAGCGCTCGAGCAGGGCCTTGGAGCCGACGGGCGATTGCGAGGCGATATAGTCCGCGACGATGGCGCGCAGGACCTCTTGGCGGCGGGCATCGGTGGAGCTGGACATGTCTTTAAGGCTATCCGTTCTGGCGGGCGATGAAGTCGTCAAAATTTGGCACAGTGTAGCTCACCCTGCCGTGTTCTGGAGCATAGATCAATCCTTTACTAATGAGCTTGGCTCGCACAGGACCCAGTTTCTTCGTGTCTTTACCTAAGATGTCCGCGATGTCCTTGCTCGAGATTTCCTCTCCGCCAACCTTTGCCATCGCGGTCAAGTAGTCCCGCTCGGCTGGAGTAGCGCGATCCCACCTGGCTTGGAAAAACCCGCGGTCCAACTGCTCAATTCCAAGCCGCGCGGCGCGTCGAGCTGCATCGGAATCCATAGGTGAAGTTCGCGCAGTGCGCCACATTTGTGCACCAAATTCCTGGATGAAATACGGATACTGCCCCGATACATTAGCTAGATATTCAACTGCTTCATCGTCAAATTCCACATTCTGTGTCCGCGCAGGTTCACGGAAAGCGGCAACTGCGGCATACATTTCGAGCCTGCCAATTTGGCGCACCTCGAACATTCGCTCTGCATAAGAGCGGGACTCCGCCAGAATCCCTGGCAGACTCGGGAGCCCAGCGCCAATAATGTAAAAAGGCAAGCCCAGCTGCGCTGCTTCATGTTGTGCAGAAATGAGTGCTTCGAGCAGCTCTTCATCAAGGTCTTGCATTTCGTCGATGAAGATTCCTAAAGCTTTATCCTCCTTGAGGAGCGTCGTAGTGATGGCCTCGATCACATCGTGCAGATCAAGCTCGAGGTTTCCTGTTGCCGGAGGAATATCTCCTACTTCAACCCCAAGGTCAATAATGCTTTGTCCTACCGAGAGCGAAAAAGATTTTACGGCCGCAGCAATAAAGTGAAAACCCTCAGATACCTTGGCTTTCGTCCGATAGCGCAAAGAGGCTTTGGCTAAACCTTGCGCTAGAGCACGGCGGGCTCCTTCTCGTCCACGTGCCCCCTGCGAAGCCTCAAACTTAATCGTTAGCCAGTCGGCTTGGTCAGCCTTCCTTTTTAATTGGTTGAGCAGCACGGTCTTACCCACTCCACGCAAGCCAACGAGCAACATTGGACGGCCAAGCAATCCGTTCTGGACGCGTTTGACAAGATTGTCAAACGCATGAAGGTCTCTCTCGCGCCCAGTAAGAACTGTCGGCACGATGCCCGAGCCAGGAGTATAGGGGTTTAAGGCGTCATCCATGCCACTAATACTAGCAATATCGAGAGCGACTAACAGGTTTCTCGACGTGGAGAGAGAAACTAACACCGCTATCAAACTTCCCGACGACAGGAGCAAAACTAACAAATTCCCGGCGGAGCTAACCTTAAGTCCCCATGTCTCCTCGACGTCGAAAGGCCAAGGCCTAGCCACTTCTTCGCAGCTTCGCGGTTGCATCACACAGCTGGTTCTACTCAGATGGTTCAGGTCATACGGTTTACTTGCCCCCAAACGAACCTTCTAGCAGCCTAAGGAAGGTTTGTTTGCCCCCAAACAAACCTTATGACTAGAACCTTTCCACTGGAACCATGTGCGGAAGGCTGAGGACAGGCCACGAGCAGGGTACGGCCGCTAATGAGCCAGCTGATGCGGATCCGGAGGTCGGCCCGCAGGCGGGGCAAGCCCCTAGCGAGCGGTGCCTTCGGCGGTATCTTCGGCGACAAGGAGGTCGGTGATGATCCCATCCGCGAGCAGGCGTCCCGCCTTGGTCACGCGGAGGTGGTCGCCGGCGCGCTCGAGCAGGCCGCGAGAGATGTAGTCAGCCATGACTGGCTCCGCCGCCGGCGCTAGCCAGGACGCGGGGATGCCCTCGCGCAGGCGCAGGCCCAGCATGATGCGCTCGGTGTGGCGATCGGCGGCGCTGAGCTCCTCGCGATCCTTGATGGGCAGCTCCCCCTCGCCCACGGCCTTGATATAGGTCCGCGGGTTCTTCACGTTGAAGAAGCGCTCGTTGCCCAAATGCGAATGCGCGCCCGGGCCCGCGCCCCACCAATTGCCGTCCACCCAGTAGATGCGATTGTGCTGACACTCCCCACCCGGCTTGGCCCAGTTGGAGACCTCGTACCATTCAAAGCCTTCGGCCTCGAGCGTGGAGGAGATCATCTCATAGCGCCGGGCCAGAACGTCCTCGTCCGGAGCCGGAAGCAGGCCCTTCGATACCTTGCGGGCCATGCGCGTGCCGTCCTCCACAATGAGCGAATACGCACTGATGTGGTCCACCCCGGTCTCCAGGGCGCGCTCCAAGGTCAGGGCAACGTCGGCGTCCTCTTCCGTCGGCGTGCCATAAATCATGTCCAGGTTGACGTGCTCGAAGCCCGCGGCACTAGCCTCGCGGGCAGCATCGAAGGCACGGCCCGGGGTGTGGGCTCGCTCGAGCACTGCGAGCACGCCCGGTGAGGCGGACTGCATGCCGAGGGAGAGGCGGGTGAAGCCGGCGTCGAGAAGCCCGGCGAAATACTCCGGCGAGGTCGACTCCGGGTTGGATTCCGTGGTGACCTCCGCGTCTGGGGCTAGGCCAAAGGTGTCGCGCACCCGATTCAACACACGGCCCAGCCCCTCGGCACCCAACAAGCTCGGCGTGCCGCCACCGATAAAAACTGTTTCGGCCTCGCGGCCTACCTGGGCCGCCCCCATCTCCAGCTCTTTCTCCAGCGCAGCCAGATAATCGCTGGTCAGATCCCCTCCCAGCTCACCGGGCGTATAGGTGTTGAAATCGCAGTAGCCACAGCGCGAGGCACAGAAGGGAACGTGAATATAAAGACCGAAGGGATCCATGGGGAACAAAATAACCGACTAAACCGTTGAAGCGGTAGTCTATAGTGCAGATTTGCAACCCCGATAGTGAAGAAAGGCCCCCTTTTTCGTGGAACCTCCGAGTCGATGTCCCCGCCGTCTCCTTAAGGCGGTGGGGTAAGCCGTGTTATCTGCCATCCTGATGATTGTGGCGGGTTTCGCCGTCATCGCTCTCATTATCGTGGCCAACGCGTACTTCGTCGCGCAAGAATTCGCCTTCATGTCCGTGGACCGCACGCAGCTGCGCCAGCGCGCTGCGACTGGGGATAAACCAGCGGAGCGCGCGCTCAAAATCACGCAGAAAACCTCCTTCATGCTCTCCGGCGCACAGCTGGGCATCACGATTACGGGCCTGCTTATTGGTTATGTGGCCGAGCCCCTCGTGGGCCAAGGCCTGGGCCAGCTGCTCGGCGGCGTGGGCGTGCCCACGGGCGTGTCCGTTGCCATCGGTACGGTGACCGCGCTGGCCGTGTCGACGGTTCTCACGATGCTCTTTGCCGAGCTCTTCCCGAAGAACTACACCATCGCCGCCCCCATGAAGACAGCGCTGTGGCTGTCCGCGTCCACGATGTGGTACCTCAAGATCTTCGGCTGGCTGATCCACTTCTTCGAGTATTCCTCCAACGCCATCCTCAAGGTCTTCGGCATCGAACCGGTGGAGGATGTCGATTCCTCTGCCACCACCGATGACCTGGAGTCCATCGTGGATGCCTCCCACGAGGCCGGCGACTTGGATGAGGACACCTACCTGGTGCTCGACCGCCTCCTCGACTTCCCCGAACACGACGTGGGACACGCCATGATTCCGCGCTCGCGCGTGGATGTCATTGAGCCGGAGACCACCATCGGCGAGGTGCGCGAGATGATGTCGGAGAACCACACCCGCTACCCCATCATCGACGATGAGCACAATCCCATCGGCGTGGTGCACCTCTACGACGTGCTGGGCACCGAGCTGCCCGTGGCCACCCCGGCCCGCGAAATCATGAAGGAACCCGTGGTAGTGCCGGAGCTCATGCCGCTTCCCGACGTCGTCACAGAGCTTCGCGACGCCGACGAGAAACTCGCCTGCGTCATCGACGAATACGGCGGCTTCGTCGGGATTGTGACCATGGAGGACTTGGCCGAGGAGATCCTCGGCGATGTCACCGATGAGCACGACCTCGAAGAGACCGAAGAGATCACCGAGCAAGACGAAACGCACTGGATCGTCGACGGTGACACCCCCATTGACGAGATCGAGCGCGCCATCGGCCACGACCTGCCCGAGGGTGATTTCGAAACCGTCGCCGGCCTGCTCATCGCGCAGTCCGGCACGCTGCCGGAGGAAGGCGAAGAGCTCGCCATCGAGTTAGAGGCCGAGCCGGAAGACTGGGTCGACGGCGACGAAGCCCCCACCCGCACGCTTAACGTGCGCGTCGAGGAAATCGACCGCCACGTGCCCTCCGTCCTAGCCCTCGAGCTGGTGGAGGAATTCCCGGAAGGAGACGATGACTAATGACTGATACCTGGTGGTTCAACCCCCTCATCACCATTCTCATCATTGCTGCCTCCGGCTTCTTCGTGGTCATCGAGTTCTCCCTCATGGGTGCGCGCCGCAACCGTCTGGAGGAAACCGCGGAATCCTCCGCTGCCTCGCGCGCGGGCCTTCGCTCGCTCAACGAGCTGACCATCATGTTGGCCGGCGCCCAGCTGGGCATTACCGCCGCAACCTTCGTCCTCGGTGCCGTGACCAAGCCGTGGGTCCATCACCTGCTCATGAGCCCGCTGGAGGCCCTCGGTTTGCCGCTAGGCGTTGCTGACGTCGTCTCCTTCCTCCTTGCGCTTTTCGTCGTGACCTTCCTGCACCTGGTCATCGGTGAGATGGCGCCGAAGTCCTGGGCCATCGCCCACCCGGAGACGGCCCTGCAGCTCATTGCGGTTCCTGCCCGCGGTTTCATCTGGCTCTTCCGCCCGCTGCTGATCTGGATCAACAAGATGGCGAACAAGCTGGTGCTCATGACCGGCGAGGAACCCGTCGATCGCGCCGGTGCGGCCGGCTATGACGCGGAAACCCTGCGCCACCTCGTCGAGCACTCGCGGCAGACGGGCACGCTTGACGACGACTCCGCGAACCAGATCACCGGCGTCATCGAGCTGGAAGCGTCCACCGCCGCACAGTTGGCCCGCGAGCACGGCTCGGAAATCTTGCCGCTGTCTTCCGATGCCACGGTGGCTGAGCTGCACGACCTCGTCGTGCACAAGTCCATCATGCGCGTGCTTGTCTACCCACGCGCCTCGCGCATACCGCGCATCGTCCACGTCCGCGATACCCTGCTGGCGGATCCGGAAACCCCGGTGCTGGAATTCTCCCGCCCCGCGTTAGCGGTGAGCTCCTCCTCCACCGTGCAGAAGACTCTGGATCAGATGCGCGCTCGCAACGAGCAACTCGTCATGGTGGGCAAGCCCACCAAGGACAAGACCGTGTGGATCTTGACCTGGGATGACATCATGGGCCAGCTGTGGCCGCAGATTACGGAACAGCTGGACCAAGCCGCGCCGGCCGCCAAGAACCCGGGGGCCTAGCGCGTACGCGCTAGGCGCCACGCCAAGCAACGAAAAGCGCCACCGAGAGAGGGAATCTCGGTGGCGCTTTCCTTTTGTCCTTGTGTGTTGGCAACAAGGAAGTCTGTGATGCGGCTCCTTAAGCGGTCGTGGCGGCCTGCTTCTGGCGCTTAGCCCGGACGCGGGCGACGACGGCGTCGATACGCGCGCGCTCCTCTAGGAAGGGCGGCGGATTGTGCCCGCGCATGGTGCGCACGAAGGCGGGGTGCGCCTCGACGACGGTGTGGCGCCAGGCCTGCACGGCAATAAGGGAGGATTCACCCGCGCGCTTGTAGAGGTTGGGCAGGGAGACCACGTCGAGGTTGCGGGCCACCGCGTCGGTTTGCGCCAGCACGTACTCCACCAGCTCGCGCAGGTAGGCAGCCACCGCGGCGGTACGGCCGCGCAGGGTTTCTGCCAGCTCGGAGACCACGACGGGCGGGCCGGAGATGGGCAGGCCCTCAGCGAGTGCGCGGGCGGTGAGCTGCTTCGGTTCCTCGACGTCATTGTCGCCGGAGGAGGCAGCCGAGATGGTGCCGGACTTCAGGCCGGAGACCAGCGCCTGGCGCAGGCCGATGAGCTCGCCGACGCAGCGCCCGGAATCCACGCGGGCGTCTTCGACGATATCCCCCAGCTCGGCCAAGCAGTCGAGGGAGAGTTCATCGTCCCAGTCCTCGATGGCCTCGATGAGGTGCTCGATGTAGTCGACGACTTCATCGCCGATGTTATAGATTTCTTGGGTCAGCTCACGGTGGCGCAGCTCGGCTGCGATCTTGTGCATAGGCCGCCCTTCCCGTGAGAACCTCTAGTTGAGGTTTAGAGTTTTTCTGACCCCGCTGACTCTATTAGAGATCCTCGGATTCGGCTGCGCGACACTCCGAAGGAATTCACAGACTCCGCCCAGCCTTATTTCTTGCCGGCGTAGAGGCGCTCGATGTCGGCCGCATAGCGCTGGGCCACCACGTAACGCTTGACCTTCAGGGTTGGGGTGAGCTCGTTGCTTTCCTCGGTGAGGTCCTGGTCCAGGATGACGAACTTCTTAATCCCCTCCGCGTGGGAGACGGTGGCGTTGACCTGGTTGATGGCGTCCTGGATATCCGCGCGCAGCGCCGGATCGGCAGCTACCTCACGCATCCCCTTGGTCGCGGCGATGTTGTGGTCCGCCTTCCAGCGCTTGAGCGCGTCCTCATCCAGGGTGAGCAGCACGCCGACGAAGGGCTTGCCGTCACCGACCACCATGGCCTGGGAGATCAGCGGGTGGGAGCGCAGGATATCTTCCATCGGGCCGGGCGAGACATTCTTGCCGCCCGCAGTCACAATGAGGTCCTTCTTGCGGCCGGTGATAACGAGCTTGCCTTCTTCGTTGATCTCACCGAGGTCGCCGGTGTTGTACCAGCCATCCTGCAGGGCATTCTCGGTGGCTTCCGGGTTCTGCCAGTAGCCCTTGAAGACGATATCGCCCTTGATCAGGATCTCGCCGTCCTCGTTAATGCGCATCGTCGTTCCGCCCAGCGGCGGGCCGACGGTGCCGATGGACTGATCCACGAAGTCCACGGCGGCAGCCGCTGCGGTCTCCGTAAGTCCATAGCCCTCGTAGATGGTCACGCCGATGCCGCGGTACCAGTGCAGCAGATCCTGCGAGATGGCCGAGCCACCGGAGATGCAGTACTTGACCTCGCCGCCCATTGCCTGGCGGATGGCGGAATAGACCAGCTTGTCAAAGGCCTTGTGCTTGGCCTTGAGGACTCGGTTGGGACCCTCCGGGGTGTCCAGTGCCTTGGAGTATTCGATGGCGACCTTCTCCGCGCTGTCGAAGATCGCGCCCTTGAACGCGGAGGAACCATGTGCCTTGGCGGAGGCACCGTTGCGCACCTTTTCAAACACGCGCGGAACGCCGAGAATCAGGTTCGGGCGGGAACGAGCGAACTCAACGGTGATGGTGCTGAAGTCCGCCCAGTGGTTCTGGGACGCACCACCGATGGTGACGGCCAGTGACACCGCACGGCTGAAGACGTGCGCCAGCGGCAGGAAGGTCAGGACGTGTGCGCCCGGCACGGCGATGGCGCCAATCGGGTTGGTCAGCAACCCGCGGGCTTCCGCCAGCCAGTTGCGGTGGGTCAGCATGCAGCCCTTGGGGCGCCCGGTGGTGCCGGAGGTGTACACCAGGGAGGCGACGTCGTCAGTGTGCGTGGCTTCGATGCGCTGGTTGACGGTGTCGTCGCTGATGTCGCGTCCCTCAAACTTCAGCGTATCGACGGCCGAAGAGTTGATTTCCAGAACACGGCGCAGCTGGGAGGGGGAACCGTGCAGCTGCGGGGTGCCGTCCTCCTGCAGCTTCAGGTGCTTGACCAGCTCGGAGTGCTCGCGGGTTTCCGTGATGGCGAGGATTGCGCCGGAGTCCTCGATAATCCACTGAACCTGGGACATCGACGACGAGGGGTACACCGGAACGGAAACCGCACCGGCGGCCCAGATGGCGTAGTCCAGCAGGGACCACTCATAGCGGGTGGTGGAAATGAGCGCCACGCGGTCACCCTGCTCCACGCCGAAGGCGATGAGCCCCTTGGCCACCGCGTAGACTTCCTCGACGAATTCCTTGGCGGTGACGTTGACCCACTCGTAATTCGCCGGGCGGGTAAACAGCACGCCATGTGGGCGGGCGTGCGCCGTAGCCATCATGGCGGTAAGGCACGTTTCGCCGTCCTTGATCTCGAATTCCGCTTTGGTGTGCGCTTCATTCAAAGTCACAGTTGTGTCCTTTCCCACAAAAACTAAATTCCAGCCCACTCTACCAACCTGATTTATTACGCGCGTGGGGAGGGCGTGGCACAATTGGGGGATGTGACTACCCGTGATCTGCTTCAAGAACTTGCCCAACGCCACGGTGTGGCCTGCGAGTACACCGCCCAGAACGGACAGCCTGTGTACGTCAGCGAGGAGACAATCACCTACACGCTGCGCGCACTCGGCGTCTCTATCTCCGACCGTCCGGACGATGAGGAGCTAACCCAAGCCCTCTTCGAGGACTACCTCGCTCGGGCTTCCCGCCCGCTGCCGCCCTGCGTGGTGGCCCGCGAAGGCGCCGAAAAGTCCTTCGCCGTCCACGTCCACGACGGGGATCCGGTCTCCGTCACCATCGAATTGGAAAGCGGCGAGACCCGCCCGACTTACCAGGACCCCAACGATGCCCCGGCTGCCGACGTCTCCGGAACCATGTGGGGCGAGGCAAGCTTCCACGTCCCCGGCGACCTGCCTCTCGGATTCCATAAGCTGCTCCTGTCCTCTCCCGGCATCGGAGAGCACGAGTGCCCGCTCATCGTCGTGCCGAACCACCTGAGCACGGCGGATCGCTACCTTGAGCGCCCCGCGGCGGGTGCGATGGCGCAGCTGTACTCAGTGCGTTCCGAGAAGTCCTGGGGCATGGGTGATTTCGGTGACTTGGCAGAGCTGGCGGAACTGCTGGCGCCGGACTACGACTTCCTCCTTATTAATCCGCTGCATGCTGGCGAGCCGATTCCGCCGGTGGAAGACTCGCCCTACCTGCCCACCACGCGGCGATTCATCAATCCGATCTATATCCGCATCGAGGACGTCCCGGAGCTGAAACTACTCAGCCCGGAACTCCAGGATGACGTGGCCGAGCTGGCCGCCGAGTTCCGCGAGCGCAACCTGTCTGCAGAAGAGATTGATCGTGATTCCATCTTCGAGGCCAAGCTGCAGGTCCTCCAGGAGCTCTTCAACAAGGGGATGACCCCAGAGCGCCGCACCGCCTTTAGCGAGTACCAGCGCCGCGAGGGCCGTGGCCTGCGTAACTTCGCGCTGTGGTGCGCCGAGACCGAGCTCGAACGCCACAGCGGCCGTCGCCACGCGCTGAGCCTTGACGTCAGCGAGTTGGCTGAGTTCTATTCCTGGCTGCAGTTCCTCTGCGATGAGCAGCTAGATGCTGCCCAGCGCCGCGCGCTCGACGCCGGCATGAGCATCGGGCTTATCACCGACATGGCCGTGGGCATCCACCCCGCCGGTGCCGACGCCGTCAACCTGGCGGAATACCTCGCCCCGCAGTGTTCGGTGGGCGCCCCGCCGGATGATTACAACCAGCAGGGCCAGGACTGGTCTCAGCCGCCGTGGCACCCGGTCCGCCTGGCGGAATCCGGCTACCAGCCGTGGCGTGACTTGCTGCGTACGATGCTGGGCAACGCCGGCGGCCTGCGCGTTGACCACGTGCTCGGCCTGTTCCGCCTGTACTGGATCCCGCGCCACTCCACCCCGCTCAACGGCACCTACGTGTCCTATGACTGGGAGGCTATGCTCGGCATCCTCGCGCTCGAGGCTGAGCGCGCCGGCGCAGTGCTCGTGGGCGAGGACCTGGGCACCCTGGAGCCGTGGGTCCAAAACGCTCTGCGCGATATGGGTGTGCTGGGTACCACGATCATCTGGTTTGAGCACGCCGAGGACGGCCCCACCCCGCGCCCGCAGGATCAATACCGCCAGATGGCCATGTCCTCGGTGGGCACGCACGATCTGCCGCCGACGCTCGCCTTCCTGCGCGGCGACCACATCGCGCTGCGCGCCCGCTTGGGTCTGCTGACCCGCCCAGTGGCGGAAGAAGAAGCCGAGGACCGCGCGTGGCAGGAAAAGGTCAAGGACAACCTGCAGGCCTATGGCATGTTGGACAACCGCGAGAGCGAAAAGGACATGCTCGTTGCCCTGCACCGCTACATCGCGGGAACCCCGTCGGCGCTGACGGTGACCAACCTGGTGGACATGGTCGGTGACGTGCGCGCCCAAAACCAGCCGGGCACGACAAAGGACCAATACCCCAACTGGTGCATCCCGCTGTGCGATACCGCCGGCAAGCCGGTGTTGTTGGAGGATCTGCCGAAGCAGGAGCTCTACCAGCGCCTCGCCCAGGCCGCCACGAGGCCGGGTGCCGGGCGCTAGGGCTAGGAGGGGCGTCGGCAAGCACGGCGCCCCTAGCGGCACCTTCCCTTCAGGAAGACCCTCTTAAAAGACAACGCCGACGATGGCCACCACGACGATGAGCGCGATCATCAGCCAGAGGGTCACGCTCACTCGGGACTTAGGCAGTGCGCGTTTGCGGTGGGGAGGCTGCGGGCGCTCGGGGTCCCACAGGCCTTCGCGGTGATCATCGTCAGTCATGTTTCTTTATCCTAGTCGCGGGTGCTAGCCACGAATTCACACGGTCGATACCCCACATCAGCACCCACCCCATGACGGTCGCGGCCGGCACTGCGGTCACGGCGAGCACCGCCATCTGCGCCCACACTGGCGCCTGCACGAGCCATTCCATGCCCTCAGGGTAGCCTGTTGTCCATGAGCAGTGCACCTTTCGACGTCACCTGCCCCGCGGGCACCATCACCGGCTACCTCGATGGGGACGTGGCCCATTTCCACTCCATCGAGTACTCCCACATCCCGGGAGATTTCGACAACCCCGAGCCCGCCCCGCCGCGTGACCAGGACGCGCGCGAACCGCATCCGGAGAAGGTCGCGCTGACCATCACCGCCCCCGCGCCCGGCAATCGCACCGCCGCCCTAGCACCCACCCTGGTCTACATCCACGGCGGCCGCTACGAGCACGGCTCCCACGAGGACCCCCGGGCGGAGGGCACGCCGACTGCGGAGGCGGGCATGGTCCACGTGCAGCTGGGCTACCGCGTGGGCCTGCCGGGCCTGGCCCGCTTCCGCGATGATGAGCCCAACCACTACCGCGCCATCGAGGACCTGCAGCTGGGCTTGGAATGGATCCAGCGCAACATCGAGTCCTTCGGCGGCGACCCCACCAACGTCACCGTCGTGGGCCAGTCTGCCGGCGCTAATGCCGTTCTCTGGTTGTGTCGGCGCGATCACTACCGCGGGGCTTTTCGCCGCGCCGTGGCGCTCTCCCCGGGCTTCCCGCGGGAGAGCTTCGAGGAGCGCAAGGCCACGCTGCGCCAGGTGATGAAGAAGCCCATCACGCGCTCCTCCCTGGCGGCGATGGATAAGGAGGAGCTCGCGGCCGGCTACGCCAAGTTCCGCAAGAAGTACAGCCTCGATATGGCGCTGGGCCCCACCCCACTGGAGTGTGGGCAGCTTGCCGACGTCCCCCTCATCCTCGCCAGCACCCGAGACGAGTTCTACAACATCCCGGCCACGCAGAAGATCGACCGCTCCCCTTTCCGCGGCCTCATCCTGCGCTATGTGGCCCCGCGCTTTGGATTTCCCCGCAATGGTTTCAAGCCGTGGTATCAGGTGGCACAGCACATGGATAAGGACCGCCCTATGGGCCGGTTGGTGGGTGATGCCATCATCCGCCGCTGGGCGGCAGAGGTGGCGGAGAAGGCACCAGGTAAGACCTGGATGGTGGAGTTCACCCGCTCCTCGGGCCCGGCCTTGCACTGCGAGGAGCTGCGCCCGCTCTTTGGGGACACGGAGCTAGCACAGTGGCTGCGGGACTTCGTGCGCACCGGCGAGCCCGGTTTCGAGGCCTACCGCCCCGAGCACGCCATCTGGGAATACAACCTGGATAACGGCGAAAACCGCGTGGCCTATTCCAGCCTGGATTATATCTCGGCGGCCTTCGCCCAGGATGGCAGCCTGCTTTAGGCCAACAGGGCCTCGCGCAACGGCTCGTGGGCCAGCTCCTCAACCATCCACGGGCTAAAGGCGAATGGCGTGGCATCGGCGGCAGCGAGGACATCGCGCACCGGGACCCACGCGAAGGAGTCCACCTCATCCGGGTTAGGCGTGGGTTCGTCGGTGGTCTCAAAGAGATAGACCGGGCAGATTTCGTTTTCCACCACGCCGGAGGAATCCACGGCGCGGTAGGAAAAGTTCGGCAGCACTAAGTGAGGGGTGCCGCTGAGGCCAAGTTCGAACTGGGCGCGGCGCACGACGGCGTCGGCAGTCGGCTCATCCGGCCCGGGGTGTCCGCAGAAGGAATTGGTCCACACACCAGGCCAGGTCAGCTTGGACAGTGCGCGGCGGGTCAGCAACAGCTCGCCTCCGCGCACCACCCAGGCGGAGAAAGCAAAGTGCAGCGGAGTATCCGCGGTGTGGACGGCGGCCTTCTCAGCGACGCCTGCGGGCTTGCCCTCGGGCGAGGCTAGAACGACGAGTTCCGTCATAGATTGAGGTCTCCTACAAAGCGCACGTTGCCGATGTTAAAGCGCGCGTTCCACAGGTTGCCGGGGGCAACGTCATAGACATACTGGAGGTTGGTGGACGCGCCTGCCCCCAGCGGGTGGTCCAAGCCCGGCGCGGGCAAGTCCGTGTTGACGGCCGGGTCATAAGCAATCGGATCCACGGTGGCCCAACCGCCGTTGCCGTCGGCGCGCTCGAGGGTGGGTTCCGGGAGGGCGTCGGCAGGCATGGGCACCTCGTTGAGGTTGTGGATCTTCACCGTGAGCACCGTTCCACCGCCGCCGGAGTACAGGCCCTGCAGCTCATACTCCACGTTGAGTCCCTTGTCCTTGACAGGTGCCGCCAGGTTAGAGGTCACCTCTTCGGCGTCCACGTCTTTAGCCTCAAAGGTCGGCGGCTCCGAGCTGGACACCACGATGTTGTCCTGCGGGCCCGTGTCCGGCGGCTGGAGGATGCTGCAGCCTGAGAGGGCAACCAGGCACAGCGGGGCACACGCTAGGGGGAGGTACTTCTTCACCGCGAATCCTTTTCCATCACGACTTCGGTTTCTCCCTTACCTTAGTCGACGGGTTGGATATTCCTATTAAGGGCGTAACATCGGCCGACGATGAACTCTATTCTCCGCATCGTCCGCAGCGCGTCTGCGCTGTGGCCGTTCTATCTCGGCGTCCTAATCACCGCGTCAGTTACCGCGATTCTCTCGCTGCTGACTCCCTTCATCCTCCGCGAGGCCACCGATACCGTCGTCGCAGGAGGCCCGCTGCGTACCATCCTCTGGTGGGTCGTCGCGCTCTTTGTGGCAGATGCGCTGGGCAACGTGGTGAAAAACATCGGCGGCTATATCGGCGACGTCATGGTGGCGCGCCTGCGCCAGATTCTGTCCACGCGCTACTTTGCCAAGCTGCTCTCCGTGCCGCAGGGCTATTACGACAACCAGGTCACCGGCACCATCATTGCGCGCTTGGACCGCTCGATTGCGAATATCACGCAGTTCCTGCAATCCTTCTCCAATAACTTCTTCGTCATGCTGATCCAGGCCGCGGCGGTGTTGGTCATCACCGCGGTGTACTACTGGCCGCTGGCCATCTTGCTGGCAGCGCTCTTCCCCATCTATATGTGGCTCACCGCGCTGACCTCGGAGCGCTGGCAGAAATTCGAGGCCATCAAGAACGAAAACATCGACGTGGCCAATGGGCGCTTCGCGGAGGTCATCGGCCAAGTGAAGGTGACCAAGTCCTTCGTGGCCGAGGCCCGCGAGTTGGCCTCCTTCGGTTCGCGCTACCGCACGGTGGTGGATACGACGAAGCCGCAATCGCGCTGGTGGCATTCCATGGATACCGCGCGTGGCGCGGCCATGGCGCTGATCTTCTTAGGCATCTATGGCCTGATCTTCTGGCGTACCTTGGAGGGCCACTTCTCCATCGGTGACATGGTCATGCTCCTGCAGCTGGTGAACATGGCCAAGCAGCCGGTGTTCATGATGAGCTGGATCGTGGATGTCAGCCAGCGCGCCATTGCCGGCTCCAAGGACTATTTCAAGGTCATGGAGGAGACCCCGGAGCCCACGGTAAACCCGCAGCTGGTCGCCGCCGCTGAAACCTCCGACGTCCCCGATCTCGATCTCACCCCGGCCGAGCCGCTGCGCCCAACACAAGGCCCGGTCTTCGCCTTCGAGGACGTGTCCTTCTCCTATGAGTCGGATAAGCCGGTCGTCGCCGGCATTTCCTTCGCCGCCGAGGAGGGCCACAAAGTCGCGCTCGTCGGCGAGTCCGGCGGCGGCAAGTCCACCTTGGTCAACCTGCTGCTGGGCCTGTACCAGCCCACGGAGGGAAAGCTGACGGTGCTGGGGCACGACGCCGCGGAGCTTACCGCCGAGCGCCTGCGCGCCTCAGTCGGCGTGGTCTTCCAGGAGTCCTATCTCTTCTCAGGCACCATCAAGGAAAACATCGCTTATGGCAAGCCGGAGGCGACGATGGAGGAGATCGTGAACGTCGCCAAGCGCGCCAATGCACACGACTTCATCGAGGAATTCCCCGATGGCTATGACACCGTCATCGGTGAGCGCGGCCTCAAGCTCTCCGGCGGGCAGAAGCAGCGCGTGGCCGTGGCGCGCGCCATGCTCAAGGACGCCCCCATCCTCGTGCTCGACGAGGCCACCTCGGCGCTGGACACCAAGGCCGAGCGTGCCGTGCAAGCGGGCCTGGATGAGCTCATGAAGGACCGCACCACGCTCATCATCGCGCACCGCCTGTCCACCATCGCGGACGTGGACACCATCATCACCCTCGACCACGGCCGCATCTCCGAAATTGGTTCGCCGGCCGAGCTGGCGCAGTCCGGCGGCATCTACGCCGAGCTGCTGCGTTTGACCCAATCCGCCTCCGCCGCCGACCGCCAGCGGCTGAAAAAATACGGATTTGTGCAGCCCACCGACGAGTAAGGTGGGGCGCATGCATTTCCCTAGCCTGAAAGAACTTAGTGCCCGCGGCACCCGCAAGTGGACCGTCTTTGACGAGGACATCATTCCGCTGTGGATCGCTGAATCGGACTTCCTCACCGCCCCCGCGGTGAAGGAAGCAATACAGGAGGCTGTCGACGCCGAATCCTTCGGCTACACCCCAGCCCCCAAGGCCTCCGAGCTCAACGCGGCCCTGGCGGATTTCTATGAATCGCGCTACGGCTGGCGCCCGGAACACGTCTTCTGGATTGGGGACGTCGTGCGCGGGCTGCTGCTCGGGGTGCAGTACTTTACTGAGGGCGCGGTGGCCGTACCGGTTCCGTCTTACCCGCCGCTGCTGGAGCTGCCGGAGACCGCGGGGCGCGAAAAGATAGAGACCTCGCTGGAGCTAGACGATATCGAGCGCGCCTTTCAGGCCGGCGCCGGCTCCATCCTGCTCTCCCACCCCTATAACCCGCTGGGCATCGTCTTCGACGAGGACTGGCTGCGGGGACTCGTGGAACTGGCGGATAAGTATGATGCCCGTATCCTCTCCGATGAGATCCATGCCCCGCTGGTCTACGAGGGCCGCCACATCCCGTTGGGTGCTTTGTCCGACCGCGTCATCACCGTCACCGCCACGTCCAAGGCGTGGAATACCGCGGGTCTCAAGTGCGCACAGGTGATCTTCTCCAACTCCGCGGACGTGGAGCGCTGGAATTCGCTGACCGGTGTGGCCAAGGACGGCACCGGCACGCTGGGCGTTCTGGCGGCGGAGGCCGCCTACCGCGACGGCGGGGAGTTCCTCGACGAGGAGATTGCGTACTTAAAGAAGACCCGCGACTGGCTGGTGGAGGAGCTGCCCAAGCGCGTGCCGGGCCTAAAGACTTCCCACCCGCAGGCCACCTACCTGCTGTGGTTGGACTTTTCCGAGACCGCTATTGGTGATGACCCGAAGCCCGCAGCGTGGGTTCGCGAGCACGCCAAGGTGGCTCTCAACGAGGGCGTGACCTTCGGTACGGGCGGCGAGCACCACGCGCGTTTGAACTTCGCCACCTCCCGCGAACTGCTCGAAGAAGCGCTGGATCGGCTGGAGAAGGCCTTCAGCTAGAGTTTACATCTCATGTCATGGGCATTATTCTTAGAAAAATGTCCATTAATGACGCTCAGGCTCCCTCTCAGTCCGCCTCGAAGACGGGTTCTCCCATCGGCATCATCATCGTTGCCTCACTCATGCTCTTCTCCATGTTCTTTGGAGCGGGCAACCTGATCTTCCCACCGGAAGTCGGTGTCTCCTCCGGCACCAACTTCTGGCCCGCCACTTTGGGCTTCCTCGCCGCCGGCGTGGCGCTGCCGGTCTTGGCTGTGGTCGCGGTGGCCATTTCCGGCCAGTCCGTGCGGGATATCGGAAACCACGGCGGCAAGATCTTCGGCGTGGCCTTCTCCGTCATTGCGTACCTGGCCATCGGTGCCTTCTACGCCCTGCCGCGTACCGGCGCGGTGTCCATGGAAACCGCCATCACCCCGCTGCTGGGCTGGGAGGGGACCTTCGCCAACGGCGCCTTCAACGTCGTCTTCTTCCTTATCGCGTTGGCTTTGGCCTGGCGCCCGAATGACATCATCGACACCTTGGGCAAGTTCCTCACCCCGGCGCTGGTCATCCTGCTCGCGGTCCTCATCACCCTCGCTACCGTGGCGAATCCCCGCATGCCCGGCACCCCAACTGAAGAGTATGCCTCCGCACCCTTCGTTACCGGCCTCTTTGAGGGCTATAACACCATGGACGCCATCGCGGGCCTGGCTTTCTCCATCGTCATCGTGACCTCCCTGCGCTCCAAGGGTTTTTCCAAGAACAGTGAGCTGCTGCGCGGAACCATTCTCTCCGCGGTCATCGCCGGCGCCCTGCTCGCCGCCATCTACCTGGGGCTGGCGTGGATCGGCCAAACCATGCCGAACGGTGCCTCCTATGAGTCCGGCGCCGCCCTGCTTGCCGACGCCTCCAATCTCACCATGGGCAATATCGGCCAGGCCGTCTTCTCCGCCATCGTCATCCTGGCGTGCATGACCACCGCCGTGGGCCTGATTTCCGCCACCTCGGAGTTCTTCGCCCTGCTCGTGCCGAAGACCACCTACCACCTGTGGGCCTGCCTGTTTACCGCGCTGTCCATCGCCTTCGCTTTCCAGGGCCTGGACACGGTGCTTGCCATCGCGGTGCCCTTCATCGTGTTCTTGTACCCGCCGGCTATCTCGCTGATTGCGCTGACCCTCCTGCAACCGGTAGTCAAGAAGTGGGTCACCTTCTACTGGGGATTCCGCTTGGCACTGTGGGTTTCCGTGCTGTGGTCCGCCGCCACCTCCTTCGGCGCCCCGCTTGATTTCGCCCCTGGCCAAGACGTTGGCCTGGGCTGGGTGGTTCCCACGCTCCTCGCATTTGCCATCGGCGTTATCATCGACGTTGTATCTACAGGCTCGTCGAAGAAAAGTGAGTAGCTCATGACGTTCCGCGCCGCTTTGTCCGTCCTCGATTTCTGCACCATCTACCCGGGGGAATCTCCCTCCCAGTCCATGGCCAGGTCGGTCGAGCTGGCGCAACGCGCGGAGGCTTTGGGGTTTAAGCGCATGTGGTACACCGAGCACCACAACATGCCCTCCATTTCTTCCTCCTCCCCGGCGGTGCTCATCGCACACATCGGCGCGAAGACCGAGCGCATCCGCTTGGGCTCCGGCGGCGTCATGCTGCCGAACCACGCGCCCTATGTCATCGCCGAACAATTCGGCACCCTCGCCGAGCTCTACCCCGGCCGCATCGACCTCGGCCTGGGCCGCGCCCCCGGCACTGACATGCAGACCTTGGGCCGCGCCCTGCGCCGCGATGGCCACGCCGCCGAACGCTTCCCCGAGGACGTCAAAGAATTGCAGGGCTACCTCTCCGGAAAGTCCCTCATCCCCGGAGTGAAGGCCATCCCCGGCCATGGCACCAACGTCCCCATCTACATCCTGGGATCCTCGCTGTTCGGCGCCTCGCTCGCCGCCAAGTACGGGCTTCCCTATGCCTTCGCCTCGCACTTTGCCCCGCAACACCTCGAGGCCGCCACGGCCTACTATCGCGAGAATTACCAGCCTTCCGAAGCCCACCCGGAGCCCTATGTCATCGCGGGTGTCAACGTCACCGCGGGTGATGACGCCGACGAGGAATTTGAAAAGGTCTGCTTCCGCCGCGTCAAGGCCTTTGCAGGTCGTGGCAAGCAGCTCAGCGACGCCGACGTTGCCCGCATCATCGATTCCCCGCAGGGCCAGCAGATCATCGGCATGCTGAAGTACTCCGCCGTGGGCAGTATCGAGCACGTGCGCGACTACCTCACGGAATTCCAAAATCTGGCCCAGGCGGATGAACTCATGATCTCCCTGCAATCCACAAGCCACGAGGCCGCCTTGGGTAACATGGTTAACCTGGCTCAAGCGTGGCAGCTGTAGGCGGACGCGCCCTCGCGCATCCGCATATCCGCGCACCCGTACATTTTGCCCATCACAGCGTTTTCTACATAGAGGAGCATCACCGTGGCCCTTCGCGGTACACAGCAGCACAGTATTATCGCTGACTATCTGCGCAATCTCATCCGCAGCAAGAAGCTTTCTCCCGGTGATTTTCTGCCCAGCGAGGCCGAGCTGTGCGAGCAATTCTCCTCATCCCGTGGTCCCGTGCGCCAGGCCGTCGCGGCGCTGCGCTCGGAGGGCCTCATCTCCTCCGGCCGCGGCCGCCGCTCTGTCGTTCTCGGCCGTTTCACCTCGGAGTCCTTCGACTCCATCTACTCCGTGACACACTGGCTGCGCGAGCGCGGATTCGAGCCCGGCGCCTCCACCCTATGGCTGGGCCGCTGCCCCGCTACCGAAAGGGAGGCCGAGTTCCTGCGGGTAGAGCCCGGCTCCCCGGTTATCTTTGTGCACCGCGTGCGCAGCGCCAATGGCATGCCCATCGCCATCGAGCGCATGTTCTTCCCACTAGAAGTGGGCAGCCACATCCTCAACTTCGATGCCGATAATGAGTCCATCCACGATCACCTGCGCAAGCAAGGCGTGGAATTCGACAACGTCAACCGCGAGCTCTCGCTGGCTTCCGCCAGTGAGGAGGATGCGCGCTCCCTCAACGTGGAGCCCGCCACCCCGCTGTGGCGCCTGCACCTCGACATCTCGGATCACTCCGGGCATCCCGTCGAGTGCACCGAAATCCTGTACCTCGGGGACCGGCTAACACTTGGCATGACGAGCGTGCGGGGCACCACCTCCCCGCTCGAGGTCAAGTTGTCCGAAGGATGAAGGCCTGGTTAGGTGCGCTGGGGGTGATCGTGGGGGCGTCGCTCAGCGCCTGCTCCGCCGGTTCCACGGCGCTTGTTGATTCTGATTCCTCCGCGCTGACGCTGGCCACGACGACTCCCGCGACGTCCCTGGATTTCACCACCGTCGGCGGCGCCGCCATCCCGGCCGCGCTCATGAGCAACGTTTACGAAACCCTCGTGCGTATCTCCGCGCAAGGCGACATCGAACCGGGACTGGCCGAGTCCTGGGAGGTGGACTCCACGCGCTACACCTTCCACCTGCGCGAGGCCTCCTTCTCCAACGGCGAGGCCTTCACCGCGCACACCGCCGCGTGGTCTATCAACGCTGTGAAGACGGAGTGGACCAACGGGCTCAAGAAGCAGATGGACGTGGTGGAATCCGCCACGGCGGTGGATGATCACACGCTCGTCGTCGAGCTTTCTCGCCCCTCCGCCGGCTGGTTGTGGTCCATGGGCACCGTCATCGGCGCCATGCGCACCCCCACTGAAGCTGTAGGCACCGGCCCCTTCGCCGTCGCCGGCTTCTCCCCCAACGAGTACATCGTGCTGCGCGCCCGCCCGGACTACTGGGGAACCCCGGCGAAGGAAGACATCACCATCCGCTACTTCCCGGATTCCCTCACCGCGGTCAACGCCCTGCGCTCCGGCGGGGTCGACGCCGTGTGGGGCGTGCAGAACCCCGAGCTGCTCGACACCCTCGATGACTCCATCGAAACCGCAGTCGGCACCACGAACGGCGAGGTGCTGCTGTCCATGAATAACCAGGCAGCGCCTTTCGACGACCCCCGCGTGCGCCGCGCCGTGGCTTATGGCATCGACCGCCAGGCCGCCAACGACATCCTCTGGGAGGGCCGCGCGAAAGACACCGGCGGCGCTCCGGTGCCGCCGACCGACCCGTGGTTTAGCGCCAAGGACTACTACCCTTACGACCCCGCGCGCGCCCGCGCGCTGATGGAGGAGGCCGGGGCCGTGGGCACGCCGCTCACGCTCACCGTGCCAAGCCTGCCCTATACGCAAACGCTCTCCGAGTTCCTCTACTCGCAGCTGACGGAGATGGGATTCGAGGTCACGCTGGAAACCGCCGAGTTCCCCGCCGTGTGGCTGAGCCAGGTGATGGGGGCCAAGGACTATCAGATGTCGCTCGTCGCGCACGTCGAGCCGCGGGATATCCCTACCATCTTTGGCAACCCGGACTATTACATCGGCTATGATTCGCCGCAGACCCGCACGTTGTTGAAACAGGATGACATGACAGGTGCGGTCGACCAGATCATGGAAGATATGCCCGCCCTGACCTTGATGAACATGCCCAATATCGTGCTCTACCGCGAGGGCCTAACCGGCCTGCAACCCAACCAGATCACCGATGCCATCGAGCTTAAAGGTGTGCGATGAGAATCCTGCGCTTCCTCGGCACCATGTGGGCCGCCTCCATCATCATCTTCCTGCTCATGCGGGCCGTGCCCGGCAACCCGGCGCGCGTGGCCTTAGGTGTTAACGCCACCGATGAATCCGTGGCGGAGCTGACCCACGCCATGGGCCTAGACCGCCCGCTCATCGTGCAATACCTGGAGTGGATGAAGGGCTTGTTGACCGGCAACTTCGGCGTCTCGCTGTCCTCGCAGCAGGACATCACACCGCTCGTGGTTGACCGCGCGCAGGTCACGCTGTTGCTCATCGGGCTGGCCATCGCCCTCGCACTAGCCGGGGCTATCCCCATGGGCATCCTGCTGGCCCGCTTTAGGCTCCCCGTGCTCAACGCCGCCACGCAGCTGGGCATCGCGGTGCCCAGCTTCCTGGTCGGTATTCTGCTCGTCGCCGTGTTCTCCGTGCACCTGGGTTGGCTGCCGGCCAACGGCTGGCAGCTACCGCGCGAGGGCCTCAGCCACCTTGTCCTGCCGGTTATCTCGCTGGCACTGGTGCAGGGCGCGATGCTCACCCGCTACGTGCGCGCCACCCTCCGCGAGGAGATGGACAAGGACTACATCCGCACCGCCCGCTCCCTGGGTGAATCCCGCACCGGGGCGCTCATCCGCCACGGCCTGCGCAACGCCGCCCTGCCGGTGCTCACCGTCACCGGCGTGCAGCTGAGCACCCTGGTGGTGGGCGCGGTGGTCATCGAGAACGTCTTCGTCATCCCCGGCTTGGGCTCGCTGCTTCTCGACGCCGTCTCCACCCGCGACCTCACCACCGTCCAGACCCTCATCATGGTCTTCGTGACCTTCACCCTGACCGTCAACCTGCTCACGGACCTGGCCTACCGGGTCATCGACCCGCGGCTGAAGGAGGCGCGATGAAACCCGGCTATATCCTGGTGGGCCTGACCATCCTGCTTGCGCTGGTCTCCCTGGTGTGGACGCCCTATGACCCCAACCTCATCTCCCCCGACCGCCTGGCCGGCCCCAGCCTGGAGCACCTCATGGGCACCGACCGCTTCGGGCGCGATACCTTCTCCCGCATCCTCGCCGGCGCCCAGATCACCGTGCTGGTGGGCGTCGTGGCGGTGGCCATCGCCGCACTCATCGGCGTACCGCTCGGCATCGTCGCCGGGATGCGCGGCGGCGGTTTCATCATGGCGGCCACCGACCTGCTGCTCGCCTTCCCGGCGCTGTTGCTGGCCATCGTCGCCGGCGCGGTGTGGGGCTCCTCGACGCTCACGGCCACCATCGCCATCGGCATCGCCGGCATCCCCTCCTTCATCCGGGTCACGCGCTCCGGCACGCTGCAAATCATGACGCAGGACTATATCGCGGCCGCGCGCATCTCGCGCGTGCCGCCGGCGCTCATCGCGTGGCGCCACGTACTGCCCAACCTCGGCGGCATCGTGGCCATCCAGGCTTCCGTCTACTTTGCGCTGGCCGTCCTCGCCGAAGCCGGTCTCTCCTACCTCGGCCTGGGCACTGCCCCGCCGACCGCCTCGTGGGGCCGCATGCTTCACGACGCCCAGCCCCTCCTGGCCACCCACCCCCTCCAGGCGCTGTGGCCCGGGCTGGCCATCGCCGGCACCGTCCTCGGATTCAACCTGCTAGGAAGCCATGCTGACCGTCACTGATCTGCGCGTGGGCCCTGTCGGCCCCATCTCCTTTTCCATCGCACCCGGCGAGCGCGTCGGTCTCATCGGCGATTCCGGCAGCGGCAAGTCCCTCACCGCCCTAGCCATCATGGGGCTGTTGCCCGACCACCTGCAGGCCACCGGCTCCATCCACTTCAACGGCCAGGAGCTGCTAGGCATGCGCGACCGCGACCTGCGCAAGCTGCCGCTGGCCATGGTCTTCCAAGAGCCCATGACCGCGCTCGACCCGCTGATGAAGGTGCCCGGCTTCAACCGCTTCCCGCACCAGCTCTCCGGCGGACAGCGCCAGCGCGCGCTCATCGAGATGGCCATGGCCCGTCGCCCCAAGCTGCTCATCTGCGATGAGCCCACCACCGCCCTGGATCCCTTCACTCAGGAAGAGATCCTCTCCACCATCGTGGATGCCGCGGACAGCGAAGACACAGCGCTGCTGTTTATTAGTCATGACCGGGACGTCGTCAAGCGCGTGTGCGACCGCGTCGTGCGCATCGGTGAGCTCACCGCTCCCGACCTCACCCCGCCGCCCATGCCCACTCTGGGCAAGCCCGTCATCGAGCTCAAGAACGTGACCAAGACCTACCGCGGGGTGACCGCGCTGGACGACGTCTCCCTCACCGTCCGCGAGGGCGAGCGCCTCGGCATCGTCGGCGGTTCCGGCTCCGGCAAATCCACGCTGCTCAAGCTGCTCACGGGGCTGACGGAACCCACCTCCGGAACGGTGACGGTGAAGAAGCGCGTGCACATGGTCTTCCAAGACCCTAAGGGCTCGCTCAACCCGCGCATGCCTATCTGGAAGATCGTGGCCGAGGGCGGCGGGACGCGCGAAGAAGCCGAGGCGGTGCTGCGGGAGGTCGGCATCGAGGGCTTCGAGCGCTATCCCCGGGACTTCTCCGGCGGGCAGCGCCAACGCATCTCGCTGGCGCGCGCCGTGGTGGGCAAGCCGGAGATTCTGCTGGCGGACGAGGCCGTCTCGGCGCTGGACGCCACTTCGCGGGCCCAGGTCCTCGAGCTTCTACAGCGCGTGACGAAGGACATGACGCTGGTGTTCGTCTCCCACGACATCGATGTCGTGCGTCACTTATGCCCCACGGTGGCGGTGCTACAGGATGGCCGGCTCGTGGATCGCGGCGAAACGAGTAAGGTGTTCTCCCGATATGGAACACCCACTGCCGCAACGTCCTAATGCACTTCAGCTTTTTACCGCCTTTAACACCTCCGCGCGCCGCTGGCCCGGTGCCCTGCGCGCGGCGTTGGCGATCATCATCCCCGGCGGGATCGCTGTAGCGACGGGCCACCCGGATGCGGTGCTGCTCATTTCCGCCGGCGCCTTCTCCGTCATCTACGGCGAGGGGCACCCCTACCGCACGCGGCGCCGCGTGATCCTCACCGCTGGCGGGCTGCTCACGCTGGCGGCTACGGCCGGTTCCCTCGTCGGCGTGCACGGCCTGGCACTGTCCGCGGTGTTTACGGTGGCTCTAGCAACCATCGGCGCGTTCGTGCAGAATGCGCTGCGGCTGCCGCCGCCGGGTTCCTTCTTCATCGTGATGGTGGCCGGTGGCTCCACAATGCTGCGCGGGGTTTCACCGTGGGAGGTGGCCGCGTGGAGCCTGGCCGGCGTGTTGGCCAGCTACGTGCTGGGCATGCTGCCGCGTTTCCGGGATCCGCATGGCCCGGAGACCCGCGCGGTGGCCGCGTTGGAAAAGGCCGCCGATGCCTTCGTGAACTCCGATAGCGATTTCCTGGCTCGCCACCACCAGGCGCAGTCCGCGATTTCCACGGCGTGGCAAGCGCTTGCCGACGCCGGCGTGATCCGCGGCCGCCGCATCCGCCGCCCCGCCCAGGCGGACTTGGTGCACCGCGCACTAGCGGCACAACAACGCATCGTGGCGCACCACAAGCAGGTGGGCGGCAACTCGGATCAGCTCTCTGATTCCCCCACCTACGTCGATCCTGACCGCACCGCCATCCCGCACACCAAGCCGACGATGCGCTACCGCTTCTACCGCGCCGCGGTGGGCAATTCCCACGCGGTGGTGACGGCTGAGAAGATCGCGCTTGGTGGCCTGGCGACCGCGTTCATTGGCATGGCGCTGGGGCTTAACCGCCCAGACTGGGGCGCGGTGTCGGTGCTCCTGCTCTTGCAGTGGGGGCCGGACCGGGTACCGGGAACGATTCGTGGAGTACAGCGCATGCTGGGTTCGGTTCTGGGCGTGTGTGTCTTCGCGCTCATTGCGTCGTTCAGCCCGCACGGTTGGGGGCTGGTGCTCGCGTTGGCCTTCTGCCAGTTCTGCGCGGAGATTCTGGTGGTGAAGAACTACGCGCTATGCGTTATCTTCTCCACCCCGCTGGCACTGCTGATGGGCAATTCCTCGGAGCATTTGGCCCACACCATCGGCTCGCGCATGGCGGAGATTGGGCTCTCCGTGGTCGTGGCGATGCTCTTCCTGTGGCTGTGGAAGCCGCGGGCCCAGATGACCAACCACTACCGCCTGCAAACGCGTTGCTTCGAGGCGATGGCAGCCTTGCTCGGTTCCCTGCTTATCAAGACCCCGGAGGAAGCGCTGGCGCAGCGCCGCGACTTGCACTACGAGCTACTCTCGGAGCGGCGCAGCATCCAGTCGCTGGCCACCAACCACTCCGATATCAGCCAGTTCTGGCAGCGCCACACGGCTCTGCAAACCGCCGGTTACTTCCTCCTCGACTTCTGCGTGGTCAACCCGCTCTCACAGCCCAGCCGCGCGGAGCTGGACACACTCATTGAGAAGATCACCGCAGCGGAAATGCGTCAATGACCTCATAGTGCGCACCCGCCGCGGAGTACTCGCGGGCGCACAGAAGAGGCGGATTATTTCACCGTGAACAGCAGGTTCGGATCGAGGACGTGTTCCTCCACGAGCTCAAAGAGGGCAAAGGCTTCCTCCAGCTCACGGACATTCTCATCAAAATTAGGCAGCGGCATGGCATTCCAATCGACGCAGAAATAAGTGCCTTCATCCTAGCTCACATCGCTGTCATTTCGCGCACCTGCGATAATTGTTGACGTGAACACTCGAAAATCTACCGGTCCACCCGTTGGCATCTATCCCCACAACATGCACCCGGGCTTGGTTCCCGGAATCGGTGTGGAAGACCAACGCAATGCTTTCACGCTGGACAAGGTCACCTTCTTCAGCACGGCTACGTTCGTCGTAGCCTTCATCATCTGGGGCATCACCTCACCGGAGTCCGTCTCCGCCGCCTCCTCCGCGGCCTTTTCCTGGGCCGCATCAAGCTCGGCACGGATGACGAGGAACCCGAGTTCGGCTGGTTCAGCTGGGTGGCCATGATGTTCGGTGCCGGCATCGGCGTTGGCATCTTCTTCTACGGTCCTTCGGAGCCGCTGTCGCACTACATCACCCCGCCTCCCCACACTGTCGACGGCAACAGCGTCGAAGCCCTCCACCAAGCAATGGCCCAGGCGCACTACCACTGGGGTGTCTCGCCCTGGGCGGCCTATGCCCTCGTCGGCGGCGCGATCGCCTACTCTTCCTACCGCCGCGGCCGCGTTCCGCTGGTGTCCTCGATTTTCAAGCCCCTGTTTGGCTCCCGCGATACCGATGGGCCGCTGGGCAAGCTTATCGACATCCTCGCACTCGTCGCCACACTCTTCGGCACCGCCGCCACGCTGGGGCTTTCCGCCATCCAGATTGGCCAAGGAGTGTCCATCATCCGCGGCGCAGGTCCGTTGACCAATGCTGTGCTCATCGCGATCATCGCCGTACTGGGGTGCGGGTTCATCATCTCTGCGGTCTCTGGTGTTTCCCGCGGCGTGCGCTACCTGTCCAACTTCAACATCACACTCACGCTCGGCCTGGTCATCTTTGTTTTCTTCACCGGCCCGACCTTGCTTTTGCTCAACCTCGTGCCCTCCGGCATCGTCACCTACATCGACCAGCTTTTGCCCATGATGGCCAAGGGCCTGTCCTGGGGCGATGAAACCATCGAATTCCAGTCCTACTGGACCGCCTTCTACTGGGCGTGGTGGATCGCGTGGACGCCCTTCGTCGGCATGTTCGTCGCCCGCATTTCCCGTGGCCGCACGCTGCGCGAATTCACCGCCGTCACCGTCTTCGCGCCCTCCCTCATCCTCATTTTGGCCTTCACCATCTTCGGCGGCACGGCCATCACCTTCCAGCGCGAGGAACTACCGAACTTTGATGGCTCTGCCTCCGGCGAGCAGGTTCTCTTCGCCATGTTTGACCACCTGCCGCTGAGCAGCATCACACCATTTGTTCTGATCGTGGTGCTGGCGGTCTTCTTCATCACGTCTGCCGATTCCGCATCGGTCATCATGGGAACCATGTCTTCCAAGGGCAATCCCGCGCCGAACAAGTTCATCGTCATCTTCTGGGGACTGTGCATGATGGGCATCGCCATCGTCATGCTGCTCACCGGCGGCGAGGACGTGCTCACCGGCCTGCAGAACCTCACCATCCTCTCGGCGCTCCCATTCTGTCTGGTGCTGCTGTTCATGATGGTGGCCTTCATCAAGGACCTGCGCTCCGACCCGATGTTCATCCGCCGCGCCTACGCGCGCGCCGCGGTGGAAAACGCCGTCGTGCGCGGCATCGAGGAGCACGGCGATGACTTCGAGCTCACCGTCGAGCATGCCGACGAAGGCCGCGGTGCAGGCTCCGACTTCGACTCCTCCGCCCACCGCTACACGGACTGGTACCAGCGCACCGATGAAAAGGGCGAGAACGTAGACTACGACTTCGACACCGATACCTGGGCCGACGGCTACGACCCGAACACTGAGCAGAAGGAGAAGTAAATGGGAATACCGGACGACGTCGTCCTTGAGGGCTATACCCTCATCGAGCAGCACGAAATTGACCACGAGTTCCTCATCAACGGCTCCCCATTCGCTGCGGTAACTCCCCTGCTATTCGCTCTCACCATCGCCGGCATGCTCCTCGTGGCAGCCAGCTTCTTTCTGCGCGGCAGTCGCCGCATCATCGCTGGCCTGCTCGGCGCGGTCCTCACTCTCACAAAGTTGTGGTGGATGCCCATTGCACTTGCCCGCCAGTTCAACGACAGCCAGGTCTTCGGCTACGCGCTGAAGTACTACCCCCAGTACTGGCCGGCGGCGTCCATCATCGTGATCGTCATCGCGCTGCTCGGCCTCGCCTCCGCGTTTATCCGCCGGCGCTAGCGCGCTTCCAACACCGCAATCGCGATGTGCACCCGGTTGGTGCCGCCCAGCTTGTCCAGGATGTGCTTGATGTGGGTCTTCACCGTGGTCACGGAGACGTAGAGCTGCTCGGCGATTTCCTGGTTGTCCAGGCCCTGGGCCACCAGCTGCGCCACCTCGTTCTCGCGCTGGCTTAAGCCCTCCAGCGGGCGGGGCCCAGGCGCCTTTGTCTCTGCCGGCGCGGGCTCGGGGTGCTTGAGCGCCAGCAGATTCTTCAGGGCCTTCGGGCTCAGCAGCTGCTGCCCCGTGGCGGCGGCCCGCACCGCCGAGACCAGGCCCTCCGGCTCGATGGTCTTGAGCAGAAAGCCCATCGCGCCGGCGTGCAGCGCATCCACGATGAACTCATCCGTATCGAAGGCGGTGAGCATGACCACCGGGATATCCGGCGCGCTCGCGCGCAGTTTCCCGGCCGCCTCGATGCCATCCATGACGGGCATGCGGATGTCCATGAAGACGACGTCCGGTTGCAGGTCCAGCACGCGGGCCACGCCATCGCGCCCATTGCTGGCCTCGGCCACCACCTCAATGTCCGGCGCGCCCTCCAGGATGAACCGAATGCCGCGGCGCAGCGCCTGCTCATCATCGACTAATACCACTGAAATCATTACGCGCGTGCCTCCTCAGGGAGTTCGAGGACCCAGGTAAAGGTGGAGGCGTCGTCAAGCACTGTGAAAGTACCTCCGGCCAGCCGGGCGCGTTCCTCCAGCCCCAGCAGGCCGTTGCCGCCACCGGACTCTGGCTGCGCAGCCACTTTCTTGTTCTGCATGGTCACCCGCACCTTATCCTCCTCGTTCTCCACGGTGAGCGTCACCTTCTTCCCCGGCGCGTACTTGCGCGCGTTGGTCAGCCCCTCCTGCACGGCGCGGCCCAGCGTGTGGGCGGCTAGTGTGCTCAGCTTATCGACGTCTCCCTTGACGTAGCGCACCTTCGTCCCCGCCGCGCGTGCGCGCCCGATGTGCTCCTCGATGCTCGCGCGCGGATCCACCCGGTCATCCACGCGCAGCGCCTTGATCACCCCGCGCAGGTCCTCCACGGCGGCCTTGGCCTCCGATTGGATGGTGTCTGCCGCCTCGGCGACCCGCTCCGGGTCGGCGTCCTTGCGGTAGCTCAAGCCTCCCGCGTACACGGAAATAAGGCTGAGCCGGTGCGAAAGGGAATCGTGGATATCGCGGGCAATGCGGTTGCGTTCCTCCAGGCGGGCGCGCTCCTCGCGCGAGCGCAGCTGATCCTCGTTGAGCTCCGCCAGGCTCACCAGCGTGACCTCGCGCTGGCGGCGCTGCGCGCGCACCGAGCCCGTAATCCAGGCAACGATAAGAAAGAGGCTTCCATAGAACACGTAACCAAAGGGATCGAAGATGTTCATCCGAATGTAAGGCACAGAGATAATGGTCACACACGAGGCCACGAACACCGCCGTCCCCGCCAGGGACCACCGCAGTCGGCCGCGCGAGATGATTGAAATCAACACCACCAGCACTGACAGCGACAGTGGGCGAAACCCGCCTAGTACCAGGACGAGCAGAGCCGCAATCAGCACCACCGGGTGGCCGGGGTACTCCTCGTGGATGTTGCGCTCCCGCCGTGAGTGGTGCAGGGCGAAGGGCAGCAGAATCCACGTGGCGAAGCTAAATAGACCCATCAAGCCCAAAACAAGGGCTTCCTGATCCGTCCCCTCGAAGTTTTCGATATGGGGGATCCATGCCGCCAAATCCGCCACCACGCAGAGCAGAATGAGCAGCACCGTGATCCACAGTGGTCGCGTCTTTCTCGTCATGGTTGCCACGATAGTTCTCCCTGCGTTCCGGAAAATCCTCCCTGCGGAGGATACCGGCACCCCAGCTCCAGTTCATAGCCTAAAGCGCATGAGAAGAACACAGACTTTGTACGAACTGCTCACCGCCGCTGGGCTGGTGTACGTCGCTTATGATTTCTCCCACGGCGCTTTCGTGCCCACAAGTGCGCTCGCCGCGGTGGCCTACGCCGCTGTTGCACTAGGCCTCACGCTGCTGATTCTGCGCAAGCACCCAGGCATTGCGCACGGGGTGGTGTGGGGCATTGCGGTCTCCACTCTCGCCGGCCAGCTCAACGAGAACATGTACCACCTCCTCGTCCGTACGGTCCCGGACTGGCTGGTCATCGCTGGAATCGCCCCACTTAACGAGGAAGTCCTCAAATTCCTCGGCGTCGTCTTCATCTGCACCTGCGTCATCCGGCCCCGTCACTGGGCGGACTACGTCTTCGTCGGCGTGGCCGTGGGCATGGGCTTTAGCGTGACCGAGAACGCCATCTACTACACCAACATGACACTGGAGAACCTCGATTCTGATCTCAAGGGAACGCTTCTGGGGCTCCTTGCCCGATTCATCGCGAACCCGCTCATGCATTCCTTCTTCACCTCAATCGCGGCTTACGGGCTCTCCCGCCGGCAACCGGTGCGCTGGTTGCTCATCGCCATGGCGGTGCACTTCACGGCTAATTTCGGCCCGTCTATCTCTACCGCGTTTGACGACGCCCTATGGCCCATCTTCCCCACCTTCCTCATCCTCATCGGCCTGTGGGTGGCCATGATTGTCAGCATTGTCAAACTCCGCAAAATCCTCCCTGCGGAGGATACCGGCGCAAAACCGCAGCTCGTAGGGTCGAAAGCATGAGAAACACACTGATTTATTCCTGCATCGGCGTCCTCGCCGCAGTACCGCTTGCCGACGCCCTCCTCCCCGACCCCACTCCCGACACCACCCCCGTGCGCGGTATCCCGGGACTGGAGTGCCCGGAGGATCCGTACGCCTCCTCGCAGACCTGGAACTGCGGGAGCGCAACCATCATTTCTGAGGAAGGCAGATCCTCCCGCGAGGTCGAGACGTACCTGCCGCGCCAGCACCGCTCCTTCAACGGGACCAGCGCGCTCACCGACGCCCCCATCACCACCCAGGCTGCCGAGCTCTACCGCATCGAGGACGGCGACGGCATCACGCTGTCTCAGCGGCACAACAACACCATCTCCTTCCTCCACATCTACGGACCGAAGGCACGTGACTTCGCCGACCGCGTGCAGCCGGAGGACGCATGAAGTACCTGTACTACCTGCTGACCCTCGGCGCGCTGGCCGTCACCGCCTTCCACTACGCGGGCGAGCCCTTCCTGCCCGCAAGTGCTCTGGCCGCCGTGGTCTTCGCCGCCGTACTCGTCCCCCTCGCGCTGTTCTTCCTGCGCCGCCGGCCGGGAATTGCACACGGCGTGGTGTGGGGGTTCGCGGTTTCCGGGCTCGCGGTGGAACTCAACACGAACATGACCCACCTCCTCACCCGCGCGGGCCTGGACTGGCTGGGCGCTGCGGGGTATGCGCCGCTCATCGAGGAGGTGCTGAAGTTCCTCGGCGTGCTGCTTATCTGTACCTTCGTCATCCGGCCCCGCAGTTGGCTCGACTACGTCTTCGTGGGCGTGGCCGTGGGTATCGGTTTCACTGTGGGTGAGGACGCCACCGCCTTCGCGCGCATGACGGCGGACAACCTCGATTCGGATACCGCTGGCGCAATCGGGGCAGGCGTCATCCGCCTGGCCTCCAACCCGCTCTCCCACTCGCTGTTCACTGGTCTTAGTGCCTATGGCCTATCCCAGAAACAGCCGGTGCGCTGGCTCATTATCGCCATCGCGGTGCACGCCACGAAGAACCTCTTCCCGTCGTTAAGCACTGCGCTCGACGACGCCATCTGGCCCCTCCTCGCCGGTATGGTCGTCGTGCTCGCCGAGTGGGTAGCCACCATCTGGGGCACTATTGCGCTGCGGAAGAAGGCGGCTGCGCATCCGCCCCTGTCCCCTGCACCGGCGCACGCATAGCCTTCGTGGCCGGCGAGGGGTGGGCGTCCTCGGCGGCGAGGCGCTCAAAGGCCACCGCCGCCAGGGCTGCGGCTTGGTCTCCCAGAACGGAATCATCGAAACGCACCTGCGGTGAATGGTTCCACTCGCGCATGTGCTCCGGGGTGTGCGGATCCCCCGTGCCGAACCACATGAACGTGCCCGGCACCTGGGCGAGCACCGCGCCGAAGTCCTCTGAGGCCATCATCGGGGTATCCATGGTCAGCACGTTTTCCGCGCCGAACATACCCGCCCACAACGACGCCGCGAACTGGTCCTCGCGCGGTGAGGTCTTGGTGGCCGAGTACAGGACCTCGAAGTCCACCTTCGCGGTACAACGATGGGAAGCCGCCACGGAGCTCGAGACCTCGATGATCATTTGGCGGACTGCGTCGATGTGTTCGTCGCGAAGCACGCGCACCGTCGCGCCCAGCTCCGCCTTGTCCGGGATGACGTTGACCGCGCCATCGCCCGCGCGCAGGTTGGTCACCGTGATGACAATCGGCGAGTTCGCATCGAAACGCCTGGTCAGCGCCACTTGCAGCGCCATCTGGATCTCCGCGAGGGCCGCAACGGGATCGATAGCATCGTGCGGGCGCGAGCCATGCCCACCCTTGCCGTAGACGGTGATCCCCAGATTGGACGACGAGGCCATCATTGGGCCAGCAATATGGTGGAAGGTGCCCTTATCCTGCGGGCCGACGTGCAGACCGTAGGCGGCGATGGGCCGGCGGCCGGCGGCGTCGAGCACGCCCTCATCGATCATCGGCTGCGCGCCGCCCGGACCTTCCTCGCCCGGCTGGAACATGAAGATGACATCGCCCAACAGCTCCTCGCGGTGGCGGCACAGCATCTTCACCGCGCCAATCAGTCCGGCCGTATGCAGGTCATGGCCGCAGGCATGCATGTTGCTATTCGTCGAGGCAAACGGGCTGCCCGTTTGCTCACGCACCGGAAGGGCGTCCATATCCGCGCGCAGCAGCACCGACACGGGGCGCTCGCCGCGCTTGCCGCCGCGCAGCACCGCGACGACCGAGCTGAGGTCACGGCCGAGATGAATCTCCAGCGGTAGGCCTTTAAGGGCTTCGAGCACCTTCTCCTGGGTGCGCGGCAGATGCAGCCCCACCTCCGGGTTCTGGTGCATATCGCGGCGGAAGGCCTGCAACTCCGGAAGCAGCTCCCGGCCTTCCTCCACGAACACGTGGCTGGCCAACCGCTCCCCGAGCTTGGCCGAAACCATCGGAAGCGGTGGCAATTGCTGACGGTGGCGCGGGGCCATCTTCATGGTGTCATCCTTTCCGAGCATGTGCGCCGAGCATACCGGAAACTGCTGTGCTGTCAGGTCGGTTTGGACTCAAGCTGATGGGCTACCCATGCCCGCTATCCCGATAGCGAACCTCCTGCGAGGCTGTGTGAAATGGTCTCAGGAGGCTCTCGTTTCGACCGGCTTTACCGAGAGGAGAAAGGTTGGGCAGCAGCATATGGCGAATTCAATCGGTATGCGAACCAGCCAACTCAATCTAGGGGCTTTTCTCGTACCAGCCCCATTAACCAGGAATTTTGTCCCTCCGGTTGCGGGGCCCACGGTGCTGTTTTAG
>NZ_KV806774.1:0-41687 GCF_001811845.1 Corynebacterium sp. HMSC062E11 | reverse complement strand
ACACCACCGACCTGCTTCAAGCCGCCAACGACGTCTTCTTCAAAGAAAGCACCGGTTCCAAACCGGCAGTGCGCACCCAAGTCATCGTCACCCTCAACGAGCTAGACCAGATCATTAACGGCGAGGGCGATGAAATAGAGCTCAACCTCACCAACGGCGGGCGAATGACCGGGGCGGAATTCTTAACCCACAAGTTTGCTGAAATAGGGTATGCCACCATCGTGCACCCTATTGAAGGACCCATCGACACCTGGCGGCTAGAGCGTGGAGCAAACTTCAAACAACGCCTTACCCTGCATGCTGAATTCCACACCTGTTCAAGACCAGGCTGTAACAAGCCGGCTGATTACTGCCAAGTCCATCACCTCATCCCCTGGCAGGCAGGCGGCTACACCAACATCAAGAACCTGACCTTCCTGTGCGCCTACCACAACGGGATTAACGATGATGACCCACAAAGACCTACCGGGCGCGGCTACATGTACCGGCTCAACACCGGGGTGGCCTTCATCCCACCCTGGGGTACACCAATCACCGCAATGCCCGAATACCAAGAAGCAGTAGCCAGACTCAACGCCGAACAAGCAGGACAGCCACCAGACCCACCACCCGACAGCAGCTAACACCCACAGCCACCAAACACAGCAACGGCAGAAAGGAAACAGCTAACCACCAGTGACAACACTGCCACCCGCGGACCACATCAAGGCACGCGGGCATATCGGCGATCCTTAAGTCAGCGCACTCGTCAGCCTAGGACAGGTTGAGACGAAAACCGGTGATCCCTGCCTGAACTTCCCCGGAATAATGGGTGCACTGGTTCTAATTCAATACCGTGCACATAAAAGACTTGTTATCGTACTAGTAGCTACAGTGACCGAAGTTTTCACGCATGAAAGGACCACTCGTGACCAACCAAGTAAGCGTGTGGAAGATTGCCACTTCAATCGCAGTCGCGGGCAGCATCCTCCTGCTTATTCTTTACGTGGGCCTAAGCCGCTATTACAACTCACAAGAGCTCGCCATGCTTGTGGACGGCGCCACCGCCAACGGCCAAGACTACTCGGTGACAATCCACAATCAGCTCACCGGCAGCTACTCCTTTAACGCCCAGTAGGCAGGCTGAAGGCACCATATCAAACCGGGCGCTTTCAGCCTCCAACAGCGCAAGTTCGCCCTGATCAGCACCAATACCTCCAGACAGTGATGGTGGCCCGACCGGTACCGGAGGTGCTCGATGCGTTAGTCGGCGTCCGTGGACAGCGCCGCCACGAAGGCCTCCTGCGGCACGGAAACGGAACCGATGGACTTCATGCGCTTCTTACCGGCCTTCTGCTTCTCCAGCAGCTTGCGCTTACGGGAGATATCGCCGCCGTAGCACTTGGCCAGCACGTCCTTGCGCATCGCGCGAATGTTTTCACGCGCGATGATCTTTGAGCCGATGGCCGCCTGGACCGGCACCTCGAACTGCTGGCGCGGGATGATCTCCTTGAGCTTCTTCGTCATCTTGTTGCCGTACCACTGCGCGGAATCACGGTGCACGATGGCGGAGAAGGCATCCACCGGATCACCATTGAGCAGGATATCCACCTTCACCAGGTCCGCCAGCTGCTCGCCAGCCTCCTCGTAGTTGAGGGAAGCGTAGCCCTTGGTGCGGGACTTCAGCATGTCGAAGAAATCGAAGATGATTTCACCCAGCGGCATGGTGTAGCGCAGCTCCACGCGGTCCTCAGACAGGTAGTCCATGCCACCCATCTGGCCGCGCTTGGACTGGCACAGCTCCATCGTCGGGCCCACAAACTCCTCCGGCACGATGATGGTCATCTTCACAATCGGCTCGTGAACCTCACGCAGCTTGCCCGCCGGCCAGTCGGAGGGATTGTGCACATACGATTCCTCGCCGTCTTCTGCCACCACGCGGTAGGTCACCGACGGGGCGGTGGAAATCAGGTCCAATCCAAACTCGCGCTCCAAACGGTCACGCGTGATTTCCATGTGCAGCAGGCCCAAGAATCCACAGCGGAAGCCGAAGCCCAGGGCCACGGAGGTCTCGGGCTCGAAGGTGAGGGAGGCGTCGTTAAGCTGCAGCTTCTCCAGTGCATCGCGCAAGTCCGGGAAGTCTGCCTGGGAGATCGGGAACAAACCCGAGTACACCATGGGGTTCGGGTCGGCGTAGCCCTTGAGCGGCTCGCTCGCGCCATTCGACGCCCACGTAATCGTGTCACCCACCTTGGTCTCACGCACGTTCTTTACGCCGGTGATGAGGTAGCCTACCTCGCCCGGGCCTAGGCCCTCGCACTTCTGCATGGTCGGTGAAACAATGCCCACCTCCAGAAGCTCGTGGTTGGCACCCGTGGACATCATGGTGACCTTCTGGCGCGGGGTGAGCTTGCCGTCCATCATGCGGATATAGGTCACCACGCCGCGGTAGGTGTCATAAACCGAGTCAAAGACCATGGCACGGGCCGGGGCATCGGGCCCGAACTCGGAGGTGGGCGCCGGGACAAGCTCCGCAACCTTGTCCAGCAACTCCGCCACGCCCTCGCCGGTCTTGCCGGAGACGCGCAGCACCTCTTCCGGCTCGCAGCCAATGATGTGGGCGATCTCCAGGGAGTACTTCTCTGGGTCGGCCGCGGGCAGGTCAATCTTGTTAAGGACCGGGATGATCTCCAGGTCATTCTCCATGGCCAGGTAAAGGTTGGCCAGGGTTTGGGCCTCGATGCCTTGGGCGGCGTCGACAAGCAGGATGGCGCCCTCACACGCCTCCAGCGCGCGGGAGACCTCGTAAGTGAAGTCCACGTGGCCGGGAGTATCGATCATCTGCATGACGATCTCCTCCCCCTTCAGGGGACCGGACTGGGGAATCCAGGGCAGGCGCACGTTCTGGGCCTTAATGGTGATGCCGCGCTCGCGCTCGATATCCATGTTGTCGAGGTATTGGTCGCGCATGTCGCGCTCCTCCACCACCTGCGACAACTGCAGGATGCGATCAGCCAGCGTCGACTTGCCGTGGTCGATGTGGGCGATAATGCAAAAGTTTCGGATCTTGGACGGATCCGTAAACGTAGTAGCCGCGAAGTTTGTAGACATGCGTTTAGAATAGACGACATGTCTAGGTTGGCCCGCATTCTCGGCATCGGAGGCCCCGAGCCTGTCGACGCCGGCCTCGAGCGCATCACCGAACGCTTGGGGTTGAACCAAAACGATTCCGTGACGGAACCCCGCAAGGCCGCCGATATCCGCGTCGAGGCCGCCTCCGCCCACCCGCGCAGCGTCTTCTTCACCCCCGACATGGACGGGCAGGCTGACTCCGGGGAGGTCGTGTGGGTGTGGGCGCCCTCCGATGGCAAGCAATCCCCGCCGCGCGAGCGCGCAGTGCTGATTGTCTCCCGCACGCGCACCACGGTGCTCGGCCTTCTCATCTCCTCCAACCCGGGTCACGCGAACAAAGAAGAGTGGCTCGATATCGGCACCGGCGAGTGGGATGAAACCGGCCGGCAATGCTGGGTGCGGATGGATCGAGTGCTGGAGATTTCGGAGGAACAGTGCCGCCGGCAGGGAACGCTCTTTCCGGAACGCCGCTTCGAGCGCATTGCCAACCGCCTGCGCTCCCGCTATCACTGGGCGTGATTTGGGGATTTAGCCTGCGCCCTGATAAATTTCTTGGGATGCCGGGGCACGCTGGCGGTCAGGACCTTGGGTCCGCCTTCCTCGGTAAAGAATTCCTACGACTCTAAGAGGTATATCGATGGCAAACATCAAGTCCAAGCAGAAGCGCATCCTGACCAACGAGAAGTCTCGTCAGCGCAACAAGTCCGTACGCTCCGCCGTGCGTACCGAGATCCGCAAGTTCCGCGAGGCCGTCGCCGCTGGTGACAAGGCTGCAGCCGAGAAGCAGCTGCGCGTTGCTTCCCGCGCACTGGACAAGTCCGTGTCCAAGGGCGTCTTCCACCGCAACACCGCGGCTAACAAGAAGTCCGGTATGGCCAACGCCTTCAACAAGATGGCCTAAATGAAACCGCTCCTGAAGTGGGTGGGGGGAAAGCGCCAACTGCTACCCATTATCCACTCCATGCTGCCCGAGAGCTTCGACACTTATGTCGAGCCTTTCTTGGGCGGCGGGGCGGTTCTTTTTTCTTTGGCGCCCGAACGCGCCCGGGTCAATGACCTGAACACCGAGCTCATCACCGTCTACGAGGTGGTCCGCGATGACGTGGACGAGCTCATTGCCCTTTTAAAGGGCTATCCGAATGATTCGGATTTCTTCTACGAGATGCGCGCCCGCGACCGCGAGCCGGAGTTTGCGCACTTGAGTCCCGTGGAGCGGGCTGCACGCACGATTTATTTGAATAAGACCTGCTACAACGGTCTTTATCGGGTGAATAACTCGGGTCAGTTCAACGCCCCGTTTGGCCGCTATGCCAACCCGAAGATCTGTGATGAGCCGAATCTGCGCGCGGTTTCGGAGTACCTGTCCTCCCACGACGTGACGTTCTATAACGGCGATTATGCCGCGGTGGAGGCCAACGAGGGGGATTTTGTTTACTTCGATCCGCCATACGATCCGGTCAACCCCACGAGCAATTTCACCGGCTATCAGTCGGGGGGCTTCGGCCGCGAGGACCAGATTCGGCTGAAGGAAACCTGCGATGCCCTTACTGCGCGCGGGGTGAAGTTCCTGCTGTCGAATTCGGCGACGGACTTCATCAAGGAGCTGTACGCGGACTATCGCATCGAGATCGTGGGGGCTACGCGCGCGGTGAATTCCGTGGCGTCGAAGCGCGGCAAGGTCGATGAGGTGCTCGTGCGCAATTATGCTTAACGACGCCGCCTGGGACCGTGTCTATCCCCACCTCGCCGCCGACATCGCGGACCAGGGCTATGTGGTGTTGCCCGCCGCGAAGCTCAAGGAGCTTTCCGGGCGCGAGCCGCGGTTGATGGCCAAGCATGATTTTTCCGCCGCGCGCCCCGAGGTGTTTCGGCAGCACGGGTTGTCCATGCTGCCGATTCGCCGCGATGCCTACCTGATTGGCCGCTTTGACCTGTACCAGCCTTTCCCGGAGGAGGCCGGGCCGCTGAAGTCGATGCCGGTTCCGGGGCACATCCAGTCCATTGACTTCGAGAACCTGACCTCGGAGGCCGCAGCGTTGACCGCAGCACACTTAAGCGGCATGCTCGATGATTTCTTGGGCGGTGAGTTGGTACCGACCGTCAGCGGGCGCATGTCGACGCTCACGCTGCCCATGCGGGTCGGCGGACGCGATATCGAGGTGGACCGCGCCCAGATGGAGATCGACGCCGGCTTCGAATCCGCCGAGCACCTCGTGCTCGTGGAGGCGAAGAACCACGTCTCCCCCGACTTCAACATCCGCCAGCTCTACTTCCCTTTCCGCCGCTTCTCGCTGGCTCTAGATAAAGAAGTGGTGCCGGTGTACCTGGTCTATTCCAACGGCATATTTCACTTCTACCGCTACGCGTTTAGGCAGCCGGAGGACTTCCGCAGCATCGAGCTGGTGAGCGCGGCGCGCTACGTTTTGGGCGAGTCCGGTGTGACTGATGCGGCGGTGCGCGAGGTTCTGGAGCACACGCAGGTCCACGGCACACGCGTTCCCTTCCCCCAGGCGGATTCCTTTGCCCGCGTCATCAGCTTGCTGGAGAACCCCGTGCCGAAGGCGGAGATGCCCGAGGCCTTCGGCTTTACCCCGCGCCAGGCTGATTACTACACCAACGCCGCCCGCTACTTAGGTTTGACCAAGCTCAGCGGCACGCGCGACGAGCGCAACCTCGCCCTCGTTGAGGCGCTGGCCTCGCGGCCGGTGTTCCGGGAGATGGTGCGGTATGTCGTCGATAAGCACTGCGCGCTGAGCAAGAATGAGGCGGCCGGGTTCATGCGCGCGGCGAACCTGGGCCTGAGTGAGACGACTCTGCGCCGCCGCTCCGCCACGGTCGCGGCGTGGTCCCAGTGGCTCAAAGAGCTACTCGATCAGTCTTAGGCGGCCTGGATACCGGCCCACACCAACGCACAGCCGGCCACCACGAAGAAGGCCCCAGAACCGATGTCGATCCACGGGCCGGCGGCCAGCAGGCGGCGACGGATCGCGCGGGTCGAGATGACCGCCGAGAGGACAACGAAGAGCAGGTAGCTCGACAGCGACAAGCTCAACACCAACGCCACCGAAAGCCACACCGGCGGGTGCGGCGGCAGCAACGGGGCGATCATAGCGGCGAGGAAGAGCACGATCTTGGGGTTGGATAGGTTGGTGGCCAACCCCGTGCGGAAGACCTTGCCCACCGAGCCCAAGCGGGCGGCGGCCTCCTCCTCATCCACCGGCGGCTGCTTGCGCAGCTCTAGCCCGGAGCGAATGGACAGCACGCCCATGAAGACGAGGAAGCAACCGCCAATCACCTGAATCAGGGAGAGAACTCCCGGGAAGGCGGTCAGCAAAGCGGCCGCGCCAAACACAGTCAGCGTGCACCAGAACAGCACGCCGACCTGAATGCCCGTCGACGCCGCGATGGCGTGGCGGCGCGAGCGCGTGGCATAGCGTGTCACCAGCACAATGTCGGGGCCGGGTGCCGCCGCGCCGACGAGGTTCATGAGGAGGATGGCCGCAAACGCGGACCAGCTCATGACAGGCGCTCGAGAAGATCCTCACGGCCGAACATGCGAGCCGAGTCGAGGGCATTTGGCTGGCCGGCAGTGGGGTCGGCGCCGGCGGCGAGAAGGGCGTCGATCACCGCGTCTTCCTTCTTGAAAATAGCCCCGGCCAACGGCGACTGGCCGCGATCGTTGAGGAGGTTGACGTCGGCACCCGCCGCAGCGAGCTGGCGCACCAGCTCCGCATGGCCGTGGTAGGCGGCGAGCATGATGAAGGACTGCCCGTCCTGGTTCACCATGTCCACGTTGACGCCCTGCTTGATGTACTCGAGCAGCGTGGCATCGCCGTTGCGGGCAAAATCAAAAAGCTTGGTGGCAAAGTTCTGGATGTCATCCATGGAGGGTTAGTCTAGCGCGCCAGCTCCGCCACCCGCTTAACGGCCGCCTCGATGGCGAAGTCCTCGTCCCCGCCCTGACCCTTGACCGCGGCATCCAGCTCCGACATGAGGATCACGGCCTTGGTGATATTCTCTCCCGACCAGCGCCGCGCCACCGGCTGGGTGAGCTTGATGGCATAGGGCGCCATGCCGGTCTGGGAGGCCAGGGAATACTGATCCCCGCGCGCGGTGTAGAGGCGCGCGATGTTGCCCACCTTGTTCGCCAGGGCAGATGCAATGGCCACGGGGCTCGCCCCCAACTGCAGCGCGCGGCGGCACGTGGACACCGCCGCCTCCACGCGGCCTGCCACAGCGGCATCCGCGATATCCCAGTTAGCCACCTCGGCCACACCTACGTAGTACGCGTGCACCGCCTCGCGGGTCACCTTGCCGCCTGTGTCGAAGACGAGCTGCGAGATGGCGGAGGCGAGCTCGCGGAGGTCGGAGCCGACGCCGTCGAGAAGCGCCTGCACCACATCCGGTGTAGGCCGCACCCCGTGCGAGGCGAACTCACGCGTAGCCCACTGCGCGAGCTCATTCGGGTAGAGGGAAAAGACCTCGTGTACCTCGGCCGTCTTGCGCAGCGCCGCGATGAGCTCCGGCGGCTTCTTCTTTTTCTTCAGCGTCTTCGCCGTCACCGAGTACATCAGGATGAGCGTGATGCCGGGCATGGGGTTAGCGCAGGCGTCGAGGAGGATCTTCGTGACCTCCTTGCCGGCCCTCTCCACGTCGCTGATGACGATGACGCGGTCCTCCCCAAACAAGGAGGGGCTGGTGGCTTCCAGGATTTCGCCCTCGCTGACCTCGGAGGCCTTGAGCTTGGTTACCTCACCTTGTTGGATGGACAGGCGGGCGCGCTCGGCCAGGAATTCATCATCACCGAGGATGAGGTGCACGGGGGCAGAAGACATGCCTGTCATCTTAGCAACGCCGCAATGACCCACCCGCCAAGTAGGAGCATCGCGACGGGCCCCGCCGCCACGGTGGTCACCGGCATGGAGGAGGCGACGAAGTGGATCCAATCCGCCAGCGGCTCAATAAGGATCACCAGGGGCCTGCCCCACCCCACCTGCGCCAGGACGGCGGCGATGAGCCCCACGACGGTGATAATAGGCACGACCGGGGCCACCAGCACGTTGGCAATGACTGACACCACCGAGACCCGCCCGCTCATCAGCGCAATGAGCGGCATGGTCACGATGTCCGCGGCGATGGCGACCGCAAAGGCCCGGGCCACGATGCCCGTGCCCAGCACCCGCAATAGCAGCGGGCTGAGTACTACGATGCC
This sequence comes from Corynebacterium sp. HMSC062E11, assembly GCF_001811845.1. NCBI lineage: Bacteria > Bacillati > Actinomycetota > Actinomycetes > Mycobacteriales > Corynebacteriaceae > Corynebacterium > Corynebacterium sp. HMSC062E11. Next base: position 33,364 of record NZ_KV806774.1, on the reverse strand, counting down.
GGCGGTGGCCGCGACGGAGAGCGCGAAGCCGAAGCTGACCGCTAGGTCGCTGTCCGCCGCGAGCAGAAAGAGCACGCCAAGAGCCAGGGCATGGAGCGGTTCCATCTTCGAGGAGCTGAGCACCGCCGCCAGTCCCGCCAGCCCGGCGACGGTGGCGCGCTGGACGGAGGGTTCCCACCCCACAAGTGCCACGAACAACGCCAACGCGCTTGCCGACGCCCCCACCCTCACCCTCTGCCCCGGCACCACCAACGCGGCCGCGGTGCACACGATGGCAACGTTGGAGCCGGACACAGCACTCAAATGCGATAGACCCGTGTCGATGTAGAGCTGCTTATCCTCGGGACTTTGCAGGCTGGTATCGCCCAAGACCATGCCGGGAATCAGACCGTTGTCACACACGGCGCGGAAGTTTTCTGCGACCGTCGCCGTCCAGCTATGGGCGTGCGCGGTGAGCTCGCCGCTGAAGACGGTTGTGCCCACCCCTACCTGATCCGAGGGGCCGGGGTGACCGTGCACCGTCACCAGCGAGCCACCGAAGGCCTCCGGTTCCTCCTTGAGGAAGACGGGCAGCTGCGCCGGGTAGCCCGGCACGCGCAGGCGCACCATCCACCCGGATGCCGTCTGAACCGGGTCGGCGGCGAGCTTTCCCGTCACCTCCGAGCCGAAGTGGAACGCCGCGGCGCGCACCGAGCGCACATAAGCCAGGGTGGCGAAGATGACCCCGCTCGCCGCGCACAAGATGCCCTGCCCGCGCCACTGACCACGCGCTAGCGCGAAACACACCAGCCCGCCCAACAACCACGGATGCCCGAAAAGCACGGCGAGCGTGGCCAGCCACGCCACCACCGCAGCGGGCACGAGCCGCAGCTCTCTCACGGCCGGACCTTGTCCTTCAGCTTGGCGAACTTCGCCGGCCCAATGCCGGAGACGTCCATGAGCTGCTCCACGGTGGTGAAGCTGCCGATCTCCTCGCGGTGCGCGATGATCGCCGCCGCCGTGGCCGGGCCAATACCCGGAAGCTCCGTCAGCTCCTCCTCGCTGGCGGAGTTGAGGGAGATAGTGTCTTCGGCCGCAGCGCCTGGGGCAGCGGGTGGAGCGCCGACGGTGATCTGCTCACCGTCGTTAAGCTTCTGCGCCAGGTTGAGGTTATCGGTGGGCACGCGCGGGCGCGCCACCTCGAGGGCGTCGTTAATGCGCGCACCAGGCGCCAAGGTCACCAACCCCGGCTGCTCTACCTCACCCACGACCGCAACCACGATATCCGCCGCCGCCTCGCTGCTCGGCGCAGCAACCTCATAGGGGTTCTCCGCACTGCGGCTCGCCCCCAGCCAGGCCAGAAGTGCAACGCCGGCCACGCCTACAACAGCCAGCGCCAACCAGGGCGGGACGCGCACGCGCGGAAAGTCGACGTTGAGCAGTTCTTCTTCCCCGGTCGGGCGGGTGAGGTCGCGGAGGCGATCAGCAATGGCGTTCATGCCCGCGACGCTACGCAGCGTCCACACCCCCGTCGAGGGCTTAAGCCGCAGCCTGTGGATAACTTGTTGAAGACGTCAACAACGTCTTTAGCTCGGCTCCGCCGTCAGCTAAAGACCGCGGAGACGCCGATGGCTCCGGGGCCGACGTGGACTGCGAGGACGTCGGTAAGCGGCACCAGCATGAAAGAGGAATCCGGCAGGGCCAAACGCAGCAAGTCCTCCAGCCGGCGGGCCGAGACCTTGTCCTCGTTGTACTGCACCGCGATGAAGGCCGGCTTGCCCTCGGCGCGGGAGGCCACCAGGTCCACGAGCTTGGTAAAGGCCTTGGTTTGGGTTCGAGTCTTGCCCACCATCTCCAGCTTGCCGCTCTGAATGGCCATGATCGGCTTGGTGGCCAGCAGCGCAGTGGACAGCATCGCCGTGGCCGCGGACATGCGCCCGGAGCGGCGAAGCTCCTCCGTCGAACTGAGGTAGACCAAGGTGTGCCCGCGCTCAAGGGTGTTGATGGCCGCGGCATAGCACTCGTCGAGGGAAGCGCCCTCCTGCGCAAGCCTGGCCGCCGCCATGGCAGCCGCGCCCATCGCCATCCCGGCGGTGCCGGAATCGATAACGCGCACGTTGTTCGGGAAAACTCCGGAGGCCGTCACCGCCGCCGACCACGTCGAGGACAGCTCCTTCGACAGATGAATGGCCAGCACACCATCATCACCGGAGCGCTCCATCTGCCGCCCGTATAAAGCAGCCAGCTCAAGGGCAGTCAGCCCGGACGTGGACAGCTCCGCGCCATCCTTGCCGTGGCTTTCCATGACGTGCAGGTCCACGACGCAGATGCCGAGCTCCTCGACGATATCCTCCGGCAAGCCCGCGGCGGAATCGGTAACAACGCGGATCACTAGACGTCCGCCCCCGCGCCCCCGATGACGGCGCCACCCATATTCCAGCCATCGAAGTACCACTGGGCGCGGCCGACGTTCTCCGGGGTGAATTCCAGCGGGGACAGCGGGCGTGCAGCATCAAATTCGGGCCGCGCGGTCAGCTGCGACCAGTGCGTATTCTTCAGCCCAGACAGGATCCCGTACTGGTGGTGCTCCAGGCCCAGAAGGTGGCAGGTCAGCGCGGAAATGGCACCGCCGTGCGCGACGACGAGGACCGCCCCCTCATCCCACTGCGGGTGATTCTGCATGAGCTCATCAATCACGGGGCGGGCACGGTTGGCCACATCGACGCGGCTTTCGCCCTGCGGCGGCGCCCAGGTGGGGTCGTGGCGCCACAGCGCACGCGCCCCAGGAAACTGCTCATCTACTTCAGCGGAGGTCATCCCCTGCCACTCACCGAGGTGGGTTTCGCGCAGGCGCTTATCGACGGACACCTCAAGCCCCAAGCGCCGAGCAATAATCTCGGCGGTATCGCGGGCACGGATGAGGTCCGAGGAGACAATCGCGGCAATCCCTTTGTCCTCGAGCAGATCCGCGGCGGCGCGAGCCTGGGAGTGGCCAGCTTCCGAAAGCTCGGTGTCCAAGTGCCCCTGCATCCGGCCGGTGGCGTTATAGGTGGTCTGGCCGTGGCGGATGAGGAGGAGGCGGCGGGTCATAATTCGTCGTCTTCCGGCTCTGGCTGAGCCAGGGGAAGCTCATCGAAGGAGTCGATGTCGCGCGGGTTGACGTCATTGGACCACTCGCCGGGGCGCTCCGGGGTGTCTACACCGGGGATGTCGAGAAGCGGGCAATCGTGGTAGAGGCGGTCCAAGCCGTAGAACTCGCGCTGATCGTTGCGCTGGACGTGGACCACGATGGGGCCATAATCGAGCAGAACCCACCGGTTCTCGCGATTGCCTTCGCGGCGCTTGGGCTCGAAGCCCTGCTTGGTCAGCTCGTCTTCGACTTCCTCCACGATGGACGCCACCTGGCGCTCGGTATCGGCGGAGGCCAAGACGAAGACCTCGGTAATCGCCAGCACGTCGGAAACATCAATAGCAGCGATGTTGGTGGCCAGCTTCTCATCCGCAGCCAGGGCGGCGGTCTCCGCCATGCGGCGTGCTTCATCAGTAATCGACATGACAATCCCTACACAAGTACTTTTCTGCTTAAGAACTCTAGTCTTACACGACAAGGCTCATTTTCCTAGTCGAATTCCCCCGCCCGACTACCGGAAAGGCACAGACGTTACAGGGGCTTTTCCGGGTGCGGACTATAGAGGTGATTCTTGGCGATGTATTGCACCACCCCATCCGGCACGAGGTACCACACCGGCTGGCCCTGCTGCGCACGGGCGCGGCAATCAGTAGAGGAAATGGCCATGGCGGGGATTTCAATCAGCTCGATGTCATCCTGGGAATCCTGCGGCAACATGTCCTTGCGCAGGTCATAGCCTGGACGGGTCACGCCGACGAAGTGAGCCATCTCCAGCATCTCCTCCCAGTTGCGCCAGCTCATGATGGAGGCCACCGAATCCGCGCCGGTGATGAAGTAGAGCTCGGCGTCCGGGAAGATTCCGCGCAGATCCCGCAGCGTATCGATGGTGTAGGTGGGCCCCTCACGGTCGATGTCCACGCGGGAAACGGTAAAGCGCGGGTTCGACGCCGTGGCCACCATGGTCATCAGGTAGCGGTGCTCGGCGGCGGTGACCTGCTTATCGGCTTTTTGCCAGGGCTGGCCGGTGGGGACGAAGACCACCGTGTCGAGGCGGAAACGGTGGGCTACCTCGCTGGCGGCGACGAGGTGACCGTTATGGATGGGGTCAAAGGTGCCGCCCATGATGCCGATGCGTTGCGGACTAGTCATGGCTGGTGAGTATACCGGCCACGGAGTCGATGACCTGCATGTCCTGCCCGGAAGGCTCCGCCAAGAAATAGGAGGCATGGCGCTCGGCCTTGGTGGCCAGGGCGCGGTTAGCGGCGTCGAGGGAGAAATCGCAGACGAAATCCCCTTCCAGGCAATAATCGACGTAGCGCTGCGCCGGCAGCCCGGTGCGGTTCTTAGCCCACGGCACTTGGTGCAAGGGGTTGCCAAAGGTGAGCACACCATGCAGGCGCCCGGATTCTGCGAGGTACTCCTCCGTGCTCGTCGCGACGAGCGCTCCTTGCGAATAGCCAGCGGCTACCCAACGCGGGTGGCAGCCGGTGGTGGCCTCATAGTTGTCCACCACCTTCGGCGCATTCCGGGCCCCGGTACGCAGGCTGTCGGCAGCTCCAAACGTCACCGAATACGCCATCTCCCCGAGGGAATGCTCCTGGAGAATCCCGAGCGCTCGCTGCACAAGCTGAAGCGGGCCCAGGTCTTCACCCTCCTGCGCCAAGGGCGGCAGGTTCATCGAGGCCGGGTACGCCTCCGGCCCCAAAGCCAGAACATAAACGCCATCCATTGTGCCGGGGTGGCGCTGCTCTACCTGACGGAACAGAGCGGCAAAGTTGCGTCCCTCAAAACCGGTGGATTCCGGCGCACGTTCGGAGTAACGCTGTGGGCCTACGTATTCGCCCTGCTCCTCGTTCTGGTCTGAACCGCGCGCGACAAGCACCACGGTGTCGGGGCACGTGCCGACCCCGCTCGCCGAGGCCACCGGCGCGCTGAGAAGGGACGCCGCCGTGCCAAGGGCGGCAGCTACACAGGAAACACGAAAAGAAAGAGACTTCATTCTTTCCTGTTTAGCGGAAACGGACGCCATCTACCATGCGGCCGATGGAATCGTAGACCTGGTTATCCCACTGGTGGTTGGTGAAGAAGTACTGGCCATGGGAGCCGCCGGTGGGCTTGGCGGCGTAGAGGGTCTGGGCGGAGAGGTCGCACACGGCGTCGAGCGGCAGGCAGTAGTCCACGCGGCTGACGTTGGCGCGCATCTGCGGGAAGTAGCCCATCGGGCCGCCCGCGCCCTGGGTTGCGCCGACGACGGCCGGGTCCCCTGCGCGGGTCAGCGGGTTACCAAAGGTCACGACGCCTGCGAGCTGACCGCGGTGGGCCAGTTCCACCTCGTGGTTGGCCAGGATCATGGCGCCCTGGGAGTAGCCGGACAGGATGTATTGCGGGTGGCAACCGGTGGCGGCTTCATAGCTGTTGATCGCGCTGGTCACTCCACGATTGCCGGTCTGCACGGAGTACATGAACTGGTTGATGGCGGAGACTGCGGTGTTGATGACCGGGTTGGCGTACTGCGTGGCCAGGCGCACGAGGTCAGCCGCGGTGTTCGGAACCGACTCGTTCGGAACAGAGTATTCCGGGTAGGTCGCCGGATAGTACTGCGGCTCCAGGCCCAGCACGTAGACGTCCTTCATCAGCGAATTTCCGCCGTGAGTGGCCTGGTAGCGTGCCTCGGCGCCCTGCAGCATGGCGCGGATGGATTCGCCCTCCCATCCATTGGATGCGCGGCCGCCCTGGTTCGAATACTGCGTGGGGTAGACCTGACCGTTTTGGCCAGAGCCGCGCGCGGCGACGACGACCACTGCGGGGCACTGTTCGTCAGCGTGCGCGGCGGGTGCAGAGATGGTTTGAGGGACAATGAAGGCGGACACGGCCATGACGGCGGCGGCCACGGAGGAAGCAATGCGGGACAGCATGGGAGAAGGCACCATTCAGTTCTTTGTTATTACCGCGCTTTAGAATACCCAGTGCTCCCCCGGCGCGCAGCACGAACCCCGCGCAAGGCAAACAATCTACTCGAAAAGTTTTCGAGTAGATTGTTTTGCGCAGGTCAGCCTCGAAAAATTCTTTTCGAGTAGCTTTCGAGTACCTTTCGAGTAGCTTTTCTAGCTGTCCCTAGGGGCGGGTCTGGCCGGTGCCCTGCAGCACCCATTTGGTGGATGTTAGCTCCGGCAGCGCCATCGGGCCGCGCGCATGCAGCTTCTGGGTGGAGATGCCGATTTCGGCGCCCATGCCGTATACCTCACCATCGGTAAACGCGGTGGAGGCGTTGAGCATGACCGCTGCGGCATCTACCTCGTTGGCGAAGGTCAGCAGCACGTCAGCATCCTGGGCCGCAATGGCCTCAGTGTGGCCGGTGGTGTACTCGGCAATGTGCGCGATGGCGCCGTTGACGCCGTCGACCACCTTGGCGCAGATATCCATGGAGAGGAATTCTTCGCACCACTCCTCGTCGGTTGCCTCCACGGCGTCCTTAACACCGAAGGCCTCAAGCTCCTTCACATCGCCGTGGATGGTAACCCCTGCCTCCTGAAGGGAGGTGATGATGCGAAGCTTCGAGGCGTCGTCAAGGGCAGCGTCGATCAGCACGCACTCCGTCGAGTTACACACAGAGGGACGGCGGGTCTTGCCGTTGATCACCATGTCGATGGCCTTGTCCAGGTCGGCGGAGGCATCGACGTAGAAGTGGCAATTGCCGGTACCGGTCTCGATGGCGGGGACGGTGGCGTTTTCCACCACAGCGTTGATGAGGCGCGCGCCGCCACGCGGGATGACCAGGTCCACCAGGCCACGGGCGGTGATGAGGTCCTGCACGGAATCGTGGGTCTCACAGGGCAGAAGCTGCACGCCTTCGCGCGGCAGATCAAACTCCACGAGGGTGTCCTGTAGGAGCTCAACGAGCTTGGCGTTGGAGTTCTTCGCGGACTTCGAGCCGCGCAGCAGCGGCACGTTGCCGGACTTCAGGGCCAAGCCGAAGGCATCGACGGTGACATTCGGGCGGGCCTCGTAGACCATGCCCATCACGCCGAGCGGCACGCGGACCTGCTTCATCTGGATGCCGTTATCCATGGTGCGCCCCTGCAGGATCTCCCCTACCGGGTCCTGGAGGGAGGCTACTTGGCGAAGCCCGTCGGCGATGCCCTCGATGCGGGCGACATCAAGCGACAAGCGGTCGATGAGGGATTCGGACATGCCGTTGGCGCGGCCGGCCTCGATATCGAGCTGGTTCGCCGCGAGGATGTCCTCGGTGTGCGCAATCAGATTCTCAGCGGCGCGGTTGAGGATTTCATTCTTGCGCGGGGTGGGCAGCTGCGCGAACTGTGGCGCCACCGCCTTGGCAGCGCGGGCTTTGGACAGAACTTCTTCACGTTCGGTGTTGCTCATGCCATACCAGCGTACGGAAGGTCTGCCCGCTTGTCAGGGTTTTGTGCAGCTATGGGGCGCTGATCGGTCTTTGGCTAAGCCCCGAGTTCGCGGCGGCGCTCGGCCGCGGCACGCAGGCGCTCGGCGCGCTTTTTCTCTTCCCCTTCGGAAAGCTCATCAAAAAGCTCTTCATCCGAATCGCTGAAGTTCAGTATCGCGCGCACCCCCACCGAAGCAATACCACCGGCGACGAAAGCCAGCCAGAAGTAACTCCAGTCGAAGACGAAAAGGCCCAAGAAGAACACGATGGTCGCCACCGACCAGATGACGGAATCCACTATCTGTACCTTGCGGCCGCGGGCGAGCATGTCCTCCAGCTCCGCCTCGTGGCGGCGTGCGGGTGTTGTGGCGCTGGGGGTGGAAAGCTCTGGCAGGTCCGCAAAGAGCTTTTCGACGTCTCCGCGCGTGCGCGCCGCGGCAGCCTCGCCGGTGCGCTGCTCAAATTCATCGGGGCCCAACGCGCCGTTGACGAAGTGCTGGCTCAACTGCTCCAGGGCCTCGGAACGCTCGGCATCACCAACGCGGATATCGGGGTTCTCCATTAATAACCTGCCTTCGGGTCAACCAGAGTAGGCAGCTTGTCCCCCGCCGCGAAAGCTTTGGCCACTTTGACGGTGTGCGCGCCAATCTTTTCTCGCACGGAGCGCTGCGTATTGGCAATGTGTGGGGTGATAACCACGCGCTTATCCTGCCACAGCGGGTGGTCCTCCGGCAGCGGTTCAGGGTCGGTGACGTCGAGTGCCGCACCCGCGATCTCCCCTGCCTCCAGTGCCGCGACGAGGTCCTCGGTGTTGATGAGCGGGCCGCGGCCCACGTTGACCACGACCGCGTGATCCGGCATCTTCTTAAAAGCCTTCGCGTCCACCATGTGGCGGGTCTCCGGGGTCAGCGGGGCGATGAGCACGAAGTAGTCTGCTTGCGGCCAGACCTTGTCCACTTCAGAAATCGGGTAGGTCTCCTCCGCGCCCTCGACCGGCTTGCCGGAGCGGTTCACCGCGATGATGCGCGGCCCAAAGCCGGAGAGCATGCTGATCAGACGCTTGCCAATGCCACCGGCACCAATAATGGCCACCGTCTTGTCGTCATAAAGATAGGAAGTGTGCGCCTCCATCTCTGCATAGGAATCAAACGTGCCGTTCACGCGGCGGTGCGCATGCAGCTGCGCCAAAAGCAGCGCGATGGTGGATTCCGCCACCGTGTTGTCATAGACACCGGCGGCGTTCGACCACGGCACGCTGCTCCCCTTCATCACTTCAAGCACGTGGTCCACGCCCGCCGAAGGAATCTGCACGAAGCCAATGTTCTCCGGCAGCGGCTCCGGGAAGTCGGTGCCATCGCCGGTGTAGATGAGGAAGGAGGCCTCATCTAGCGGGGCGCGCTCAAAGCCCGCGGCGTCGAGCACCTCGATGGTTTCCTCCCAGGGGTGTGGTTCGATGGCGTACTTCATGCACATCCTCCTTAGCTAGTAGCCGGCGTCCGGGTCGACGCGGGTGGGCATATCCTCGCCGCGCTCCCACGCGGCGGCGTTGGCATTGAAGATAGCACCCAGGTGGTACTGGGCCACGTGATCCGAGGCCGCCATGTGCGGCGTCAGCGTGGCGTTGGGTAGATCGTAGAGCGGGTGGCCATCCGGAAGCGGCTCCGGGTCCATGACCTCCAGGCCCGCGCCGGCAATCTCGCCCGTGCGCAGAGCCTCTACGAGATCGTCCGTGACCACGGTGCTGCCGCGGCCGACGTTGACGAACACCGCCGAAGGCTTCATGGCGCGGAACACCGCTGCGTCGAAAAAGGCTTCCGTGGCGGCCGTCGCCGGCAAAATGCTCACGACGAAATCCGCTTTATCCCAGGCCTCGTCGGCGCGCTCGATGGGCAACGTCACGTCCGCTCCCTCTACCGGGCGGCCCGAGCGGTTCACCGCGGTGATGTGCACGCCGAAGGGCGCGAGGTAGACCATGAGCTGCTTGCCGATGCCTCCCGCGCCCACGATGACCACACGCGTTGGCCCCTGCTGCTCATAGAGCCAGGCTTGGGATTCATCGAGCTCACGCGCCACCGACCAGGACTTCGCGAGGGCGAAAGCCTTGTGGTGGTGCGCCTGGGAGAGCATGAGTCCCAGTGCAGATTCCGCCACGGGCTTGGCAAAAGCACCCGCGGAGTTACACCACGGCAGGCCATCGCGCCGGATGAGCCCGGCATCGATGTGGCGGTTAACCCCAGTGAAGCAGTACTGCACCCACTTGATGTTCTCGGGAATCTCCGGGGTCTGCGCCGGGTCCGAGGCGGTATTCACAAAGACCTCGGCTTCCGCCAAACTTTCGACGCGCTCGTGTCCGGCTGCGTCGATATCTGCCACAGTTGCCGCCCACTCGTCGGGGCCCATGAAATAGCGCATTAAATACGGGAGGCGAAGTTGGACAGGTAGTCGGCATGGACAACCGGGCGGCGCATATCCTCCGGCAGCTCCTCGGTGTGCTTGCCCAGCAGGTTGTGCAGCGTGGTGGAGTCATAGCCCACCTCGCCGCGGCCGATGACCTGACCCTTGGGACCCATGATGTCCACGATCTCGCCGGCGTTGAACTCGCCCTTAATGTCGGTAATGCCCACGGCCAGCAGGGAGTTTCCGCCGCGGACCACGGCCTCCATGGCGCCCTCGTCCAAGCGCAGGGAACCGCCGGTATCCGCGCAGTAGAGAGCCCAGAACTTCCAGGCGGACAGGCGGCGTTCCTCACGGGTGTGGAAGACGGTGCCTACGGAGGCGTCGTCAAGCGCCTGCCCAATATTATCCGCCGAGGTCAACAGCACCGGGATGCCGCCGCGCGTGGCCAGGCGGGCAGCCGAGACCTTCGTGGCCATGCCGCCGGTGCCGACCTTGCCGCCATCGCCGGCCACGACCGCCTTGAGATCCTTGCCGGTGCGCACCTCCTCCACGAACTTGGCGTCCGGCTCGGCCGGGTTCTTGTCGTAGAGGCCGTCCACGTCGGAGAAGAGGAAGAGGGCATCCGCGCCGACCAGGTTGGCCACGAGCGCTGACAGGCGGTCGTTATCACCGAAGTGCATCTCGGAGGTGGCCACGGTGTCGTTCTCGTTGACGATGGGCACCGTGCGCATCTGGCGCAGGCGGTCAATGGTGCGCTGGGCGTTGCGGGCGCGATCGCGCTTGCCGACGTCCGACGCGGTCAGCAGCACCTGCCCAATGGTGCGGTTATAGCGGGCAAAGGACACGCCCCACTCGTAGGCGAGGTGAACCTGGCCCACCGCGGCGGCGGCCTGCTTGGTGGCCAGATCGGTAGGTCGCGTGGTCAGGCCCAGCGGGCCCATTCCGGCGGCCACGGCACCGGAGGAGACGATGATGATGTCGGAGACGTTCATGCGTGCGCAGACGGCGTCGACGATCTTGTCGATCTTCTCGGTGGAGGTCACGAAGTCATCGCGCGTTAGCGACGAGGATCCGATTTTGATGACGATGCGCTTGGCTTTGGAGATCTCCTCGCGCAGCGGCGAGGAGAAACCGCTGGATTTCTCCGATAGCGTGGTGGTCTCCGGGTAGTCCACGTCCGGGGTCGGCCCCTCGAAGGGTTCAAGGGGGAGAGGATAGTCGAGCTGGTTGTCGTGTTCGGATGACATACCGGCTCAGTATACCGGGCTAACCCTGCCAGCGATCGCGGTTCGCGGACTCGCGAGTGACTTCCCCGTCCGTGCCAAAGTCGAACTCGTCCACGAGGCCGCGGCGCGCCTGGGAGGCGCGCTTGCGCTCAGCGGCGGAGACGCGGTCGGTGCCCATGAGGCGGCCGTCCTGTCCGCGGCCCGCATCAGTTGCGCGGCCACCGGCCATCGGCTCGTACTCGAAGGTGATGTCCCCGATGGTGACCGGGCAGCCTTCCTCCGCGCCCTGGCGGTGCAGCTCTTCCTCGACACCGGCCTTGGCCAGGCGGTCTGCGAGGTAGCCCACGGCCTCGTCGTTTTCGAAGTCGGTCTGGCGAATCCAACGGTCGATCTTGTCGCCCTCGACGATGAATCCGCCCTCCACCTCGGGATCGGGGCGGACGGTGAAGTCCGCGAAGGAGCCCTTCTTTTTCTTGCCCACGGACTTGGGCTGAATGATGGTGTGGTTCTTGTCCACCGCCGCCTTGGGCTGTGACTTGCGGTGTTCTTTCACCATCTCCATCAGCTTGTACTTGAGGGGCTCTAGCCCCTTGCGCGCCACCGCGGAAATGATGAAGACCGGCCAGCCGTACTTCTCCTCGAGGTCACCCTTGACGAATTCCGCGAGCTCCTCTGCCTCGGGAACATCCGCCTTGTTAAGGATGATGACGCGCGGGCGCTCGCGCAGGTCACCGAGGCCGGTGTCCTGTTCCAGGAGCTCCTGGTACTTGGCCAGCTCGGTCTCGAGCGCCTCGATGTCGGAGAGCGGATCGCGGCCCGGCTCGATGGAAGCGGTATCCACCACGTGGGCGAGAACCGCTGTGCGCTCAATGTGGCGTAGGAAGTCGAGGCCTAGGCCCTTGCCCTCGGCGGCTCCCGGGATGAGCCCCGGGACATCCGCCATGGTGAAGGACTCGTAGCCCATGTCCACCACGCCCAGGTTGGGCTGGAGGGTGGTGAAGGGATAGTCACCGATCTTCGGCTTGGCTGCCGAAAGCACAGAAATGAGGGAGGACTTGCCCGCGGAGGGGAAACCGACGAGGCCGACGTCCGCCATGGACTTCAGCTCCAAGATTAGATCGCGCGCCTCGCCCGGCTCTCCCTGCAGCGCAAAGCCCGGGGCCTTGCGGGCGGCCGAGGCTAGCGCTGCGTTTCCAAGTCCACCGAAACCACCCTCCGCGGCCACGAAACGGGTTCCCGGGACCGTGAGATCCGCGAGCATCTCCCCGTCCTCGGTATAGACCACGGTGCCTTCAGGGACCTCGAGAATGAGGTCCTCGCCGCGCGCGCCGTTGCGCCAGTCACCGGCGCCGTTGCCGCCGCGGCCGGACTTCAGGTGCGGGCGGTAGTGGAAATCCATGAGGGTGTGGATCTGGGTTGAGACCTCCAGCAGGATGTCTCCGCCGTGGCCGCCGTTGCCGCCATCGGGCCCGCCGAGCGGCTTAAATTTTTCGCGGTGGACGGAGGCGCAGCCGTGTCCGCCGTCGCCTGCCTGCAAGTGCAAAACCACTCGGTCAATGAATCGTGCCATGCCCGCTAGTCTAACGGTTCCTGGCATACCGTCCTAGTTGAGCACTGCGGGGATCTGAAGCAACGCCCCTTTAGTTTTCTCCACGCTCCCCCGCCACGCCGGCCGCGTAAAAACGACAAAATCCCGAGCGAAAAGCTCGGGATTACGCCATGAAGCTCTTAGGCAGTTGCTTCTGCAACAACCTCTTCGGCCGGAACAATGTTGACCAGACGACGTCCACGCTTGACGCCGAACTCAACAGAGCCTGCCGCGAGAGCGAACAGGGTATCGTCGCCGCCGCGACCAACGTTCTCACCCGGGTGGAACTTGGTGCCGCGCTGACGCACGATGATCTCGCCGGCCTTAACCTGCTGACCACCGAAGCGCTTAACGCCGAGGCGCTTGGACTCGGAATCGCGACCGTTGCTGGAGCTGGAAGCACCCTTCTTGTGTGCCATGTGGTTTCCCCTCCTTCAGGGATGAATTAGAGCCGGTTAAGGCTTACTTGATACCGGTAATCTTCAGCGTGGTCACCGGCTGACGGTGACCAAGGCGACGCTTGTAACCAGTCTTGTTCTTGTACTTGAGGATGTCGATCTTCGGGCCCTTGCCCTGCTCGACAATTTCAGCGGAGACGGAGACCTTCTCCAGGTCTGCAGCCTTCGACTTGACGGTTGCGCCATCGACGAGCAGAACCGGGGTGAGAGCAACGGAGGAACCCGGCTCACCCTCGATCTTCTCGACCTTGACGAGGTCACCTTCAGCAACCTTGTACTGCTTTCCGCCGGTCTTGACGATCGCGTACATAGAGGGCTACCCCTTATCTAAACTCGGCTCGCTAGCAGCTGGGTGGTGCCGCTAACGAATGGACATTGGACATTGGCGTTTAGAACCACATCCGCGAGAGACGTGCGGGAACCGCAGCGCGTCCCATCGAGCGCATTCATGGTCTAAACAGCGACTGTCAAAGACTACCCCGTGAGGGGGCGAAAAGGCAAAACGCCTTTTCTAGCGCGACCTGCGCCGTGCTACTCGACGCCTCCCGCGCCCGCCCTTTCGTGCCTTCGACGCTGTGGTCTGTGCGGAAGACTCTCGCCGCTGCGCTTCGCTCCCCTGTCCGCGTTCATTCGACGCCGGGGTGGACTGGCTCTGTGCCATCTTGCGCACCACTCGGCGGCGGCCGCGGCTGCGGGTCGCGCGCACGCTCGCGTTCTCGCCCGGCTCCGCACCCTTGCGCTCAGCCTTGGCCTCCTTTTTAGAGGTGGCTAGTTGAGCGTCCTTTGCTGGGGTCTCGTCCTGCGCGAAGTCTTCACGCTTCGGGCGAATATCCGAGCGGGAATTTCCGCGCGTGCGGCGCTTGCGGCGCGGTGACTTCTCAAAGGCTTCAACAGCCTCGTCATAGGTCTGCTCCGAGCGCTGGTTGGATGCCTTTTCCGCACCGGCGTGCTCATCGCGCTTGCCGTGCTTCGCGCTCGAGCCCTCACTCGTCTCCTCGCGCTGTGGCTCCCGGAAGGTACGCGTTGCCCGGCGCGGCTTGCGCGAGCGCTTCGCCTTCGACTTCGGCTTCGAGCGCTTCGCGTCCAGGCTTTCCGCTACGGCATAGCCAATGGAAGCGCTATCCGGGGTATCCGGCTCGTCCTCGTCGACGACGACCACGTTGGCCACGAGCTCCTCCAAGGAGGACTCGTCATCGCGCGAAGCTTCCTTTTCTGTGGCAGTTTCGTGCTCGGCGGCTTCCTCGTCGTCGCGGTGCATGCGCACGGCAGCCGGGTGCTGCTTAGGATCGCGCTGCGGTGCGCGGCGCTCCTTGCGGCCTCGGCGCTGTGGCTTCGAGTTCTCCTCCTCGGCATCCTCATCAACCGGGTACTCGTGAATGATGATGCCCCGGCCATGGCAGGCCTCGCACTCGGTGGAGAAAGTCTCGATGAGGCCTGTGCCCACGCGCTTTCGCGTCATCTGCACCAAGCCCAGTGAGGTGACCTCAGAAACCTGGTGGCGCGTCCGGTCACGTCCCAGCGCCTCCTTGAGTCGGCGCAGCACAAGGTCCTGGTTTTCCGGCAGCACCATATCGATGAAGTCCACGACGATCATGCCGCCGATATCGCGCAGGCGCATTTGACGCACGATCTCCTCGGCCGCCTCGAGGTTATTGCGGGTCACCGTCTCCTCGAGGTTGCCGCCGGAACCGGTGAACTTGCCCGTGTTGACGTCAATGACCGTCATGGCCTCAGTGCGGTCGATGACGAGGGTGCCGCCAGACGGCAGCCACACCTTGCGGCCCAGGGCCTTCTGCAGCTGCTCATCGATGCGGTAGGCGCTGAAGGCATCCTCGCCATCGTGGTCGCGGGCGTCGTAGCGCACAACGCGGTCCGCCAAGTCGTGCGCCATGGAGTCCACGTAGGCGCTGACCGTGTTGTAGGAACGCTTGCCGTCCACAACCAAGGTGCTGAAGTCCTCGTTGAAAAGGTCGCGCACGACCTTGATGAGCAGGTCCGGCTCTTCGTACAGGGTGACCGGCTTGGCGCCCTTCGTTGCCTTCTCGTGCGCGGCGCGGGCGCTAATGTCCTCCCACAGGGAGTGCAGGCGGTTGACGTCGGACGCGATGTCCTCCTCCGACACGTTCTCCGCTGCGGTACGAATGATGGCGCCGCCATCCCCCGGGATGACGCGCTCCAGAATCCCCTTGAGGCGCTTGCGCTCCGGCACCGGCAGCTTGCGGGAGATTCCCGCGCTGCGCCCGCCGGGCACATACACCAGGAAGCGGCCGGCCAAAGAAATCTGAGTGGTCAAGCGCGCGCCCTTGTGGCCGATAGGATCCTTGGCCACCTGAACTAGGACCTGATCACCGGACTTCAAGGCATTTTCCACCTTGCGGCCGCGTCCGCCAATGCCCAATGCGCGCCAGTCGATGTCTCCCGCATACAGCACACCGTTTCGGCCCTGTCCAATATCGACGAAGGCTGCCTCCATCGAGGGCAGCACGTTTTGCACACGGCCCAAGTAGATATTGCCAATTTGGGAGGGGTGCGTCTCCGTCGTGACGAAGTGCTCGACCAGGAGATCATCCTCCAGCACACCGACCTGGGTGATGATGCCCGCGCCGTCGGTGCGCTGCTTATCGCGCACCACCATGGTGCGCTCTACAGATTCGCGACGCGCGAGAAACTCCGCTTGGGAGACGATGTGCTGGCGCTCGCGACCCTTCTCCCGCAGCTCCGCACGGCGGCGGCGCTGCGCCTCGATGCGGGTTGAGCCCTTGATGGCCTTCGGCTCTTCAATGTGCTCGACTTCCTCGCGGGCTGGCCCGCGGCTTTCCGCCCCGCGGCCACGGGAAGTTCCGCGGCTGCCGCGACGGCGACCACGCGGCTGGCTTACCGGCTCCGAATCTTCCTCGGTTTCTTCCTCGCGCTTTTCTGGCTTCTGGCACTTGGCCAGCGGAGTGATCTTCGGCGCCATGAAGACCGGCGCGAAGTCGTACACGTCCGGGTCTTCCTCAGCCATCGGGGTGATCAACGGGGTGAGGTCCTCGTCCTCGGCGCTATCACCGGCCTCGACGAGCGCCTCGTGCAGCATTTCGGCATCGACCTTGTCGACGATCTGCGAAATCTCGTTATCAACGTTCTTGCGCACGCGCTCACGCAGCTTTTCTTCTTCCTCGCTCAACTGCTCCGGCTGCTCCGGCTGCGCAGCAGGCTCTTCCGGTGTGGGTTCCCCTGCCTGCCCCTTCGGCTCAGCCTTCTTGCCTGCCTTGCTCACGCGCTTCGCCGCGCGCTTGGCGCGCTTCTTCTTCACGGTCTTCTCCGGCTTTTCCTCAGCCGGGGCTTCAGTAGTTTCTTCGACAGGTTCTTCGGGGGTCTGCGCAGCATCAGCCGTGGCTGCAGCCTGGTCGGTGCCCTCGGTGGCGGCCTGCTCGGGAGCTTCGGTGGCGGGCACGAGGACGTCGATAAGCTGGCCCACCTCTTCCGGCGTAAGTGTGGACTGTGCGGACTTCTTGATTCCCATCTCCGCGAACTGGGCCACCAATTCCTTGGAAGCCACGCCCACCTGCTTGGCCAAGGCATAAAGGCGAGTCTTGGGAGCGAGTGCCTCGCGGTCAATCCCCGCTACAGCCGCAGCCAACGTCGATTCAATACGTTCTTCTTTTGTTTTCTTCTTGGATGCCATCAGTGGCTTATCTCCTGACGTTGTGCTCACCCCGGGCGCAGGTTGCCGCCACACGGTAGTGAGTCTTTGAAAAATTCTCATCATCTTTATTAAGTTGTCAGCGCCTTCTATTCTGGCACAGAGCTCGATTAAGGCTCACATGTTAGTATCGCCGCTATGTCCAACGGCGCGCCCACAAACACACCTGCAGAGCGGAAAATACCTGTCCACGCGCCACGCACTGTGGCGCAGGCGCGCGCCCGCAACGAGATCGCGCTGCGGAATATCGTGACCGTAGCCGTACCCGCGGGCATCGCTTCAGGCCTTCGCGTCGTTGACTTCCCCTATCCCTACGCGGTCCCGGTCTACGCGGTGCTCATCATGGTGATGCTCTACGGAGCCTTCCGCATCATTCGCAGCAAACCAAAGTTTGTACAAGCCGCGCAGGAAGAGTTTCGGGCGGGCGACTACCCCACCCTTGCCTACTTGTTGCCGGTGCTCGCCATCTTTTCGCCGCTTATCACCGAAGGGATTAAGTCCACCGGGATTCTCGGCGATATATCGCTCAACCCCATCCTCGTCGCAGCGGGCCACACGGCCTTTGCTATACCGGCGTTCATCATCGGTGGCCGCGCCTTCGGCACCACCTCTTTCCGCGTGGGCAAGCGCCGCATCAAAGCCATCACAGAAAAGGACAGTTTGGATGGCGTCACAGAGAAAAGCATTGCCGCCGTTGAGGAACACCCAGAGGCCCTCAGCGGATTGGTGGCGGCGGGCGCCGTTACCGGTAACACGATTTCCATCCCAGCATTGAGCAAGCTACTCGGCTACGAGGAGGGGCTCGAGGAGGAAATGCGCGAGCTCGAGAAGGCAGGCGTGGTGAAGATGTCTGGCTTGATATACGGCAAAGGAAAACGCACCTACAACATCACGCTTACCGAGGCAGGTGTGCGCAGCATGGACGCCGCGCACACACGCTAGCGTGGAAGGGTGTCATCGCCCGGAAAGAGCTTCGGCCCGATCCACAGCATAAGGTAGACCAAGCTCACGAGAACGGGGATTTCAACGAGAGGACCAATCGTTCCGGCTAGGGCCTGGGCAGAAGTCGCGCCGAACGTTCCAATGGATACCGCGATCGCAAGCTCAAAATTGTTTCCTGCAGCAGTAAAAGCCACGCTGGCAGATTGCGCATAGTTCATCCCTACGGACTTAGCTACGCCCAATGACAACACAAACATGCCAACGAAATAGATAACTAATGGCACAGCAACGCGTGCTACCGCTGCTGGCTGCTCCACGATGTTTTCGCCTTGCAGAGAAAACAGCAGAACGATGGTGTAAAGCAATCCGATCAGAGCCAGAGGCGATACAGCAGGGAGGAAGCGGTCCTCAAACCACTCTCTTCCCTTCGCCTTTTCGCCCCAGAAGCGGGACAACGCACCCAAAAGGAACGGAATGCCCAGGAACACGAGAACAGCCTTGACGATGGCCCAAAAAGAGAACTCTGCACTCGTGGTATCAAGTCCCAACCAGCTTGGGAGGATGCGAAGGTAGAACCATCCCAACACGCCAAACATGGCCACTTGGAAAACAGAGTTAAGCGCGACAAGGATCGCCGTTGCCTCGCGGTCAGCACACGACAGATCCGACCACACGAGCACCATGGCGATACAGCGAGCAAGACCCACAATGATCACGCCGGTGCGAAGCTCCGGCTGGTCAGCCAAAAAGAGCCATGCCAGGGCAAACATGAGCGCAGGCCCCACCAGCCAATTGAGGACGAGCGACACCACCATAAGACGGCCATCAGTAGCAATTTCCCGGGTTTTCTCATAGCGGACCTTCGCCAAAGGCGGATACATCATGAGGAGGAGGCCAATTGCGATCGGAATGGAAATCCCACCAATTTTGACGGCCCCTAAGGCGTGACCAATTCCGGGGAGAAAGTGGCCGAAAAGCAGTCCAATGGCCATCGCCAAGATGATCCACACGGGTAGAAAGCGGTCAAGAAAAGACAACGTGGGACGCTGCGGCAGGGCCATGTCTTCCTCTTCCTTCATTGTTGAACAGAGCAGGATACGAAAGTGCAATATACAGCTCGTATTGATGCACGTCAATATGATTACGAAGGCAAGCATAGCCCATATACTGAACACATGGCTTCCTCCCCCGCTCCCAAGACCAGCGCTGACGCGGCTGAGTGTTGTTCCCTCAGCACGGGCCCTCTGAGCGCCGCCGAGGCGGCGCACTTTTCCCAGCAATTTAAAGTCCTGGCTGACCCAGCCCGCCTCCGGCTCCTGTCCATTCTGTGTGATGAAGGGTGCGGACCGATGAGCGTCACGAAACTCACAGAGCTCACCGCACTGAGCCAACCCACAGTCTCCCACCACTTGGCACGTCTGCGGGAAGCTGGCCTCCTCACCCGAGAGCAAAGAGGCCGTACCGTCACTCATCGCGTTGAAAAAGACGCTTTTACGGCGTTGCGCACACTTCTCTCTTTCGATTGACCCGCGAACCAGCGTGCACCCGTTAGCCAGCGTGCAATAGCGGGGCGGGAAATAGAAAAAGCCCGAGCATCTGCTCGGGCTTCGTTACGCGCTCAGCGCAGTAATCATAGTTAGAGGTTCGGGAACCAGATGGAGATCTCGCGCTCAGCGGACTCCGGGGAGTCGGAGCCGTGGACGACGTTCTCGCCAACGGTCAGAGCGAAGTCACCGCGGATGGTACCCGGGGTGGCCTTCTCCACCGGGTGGGTGCCACCGGCGAGCTGACGCCATGCGGCGATGGCGGATTCACCTTCGACAACGCCCGCAACCAGCGGTGCGGAGGTGATGAAGTCAACGAGATCGCCGAAGAAAGGCTTATCCTCGTGCTCTGCGTAGTGCTTCTTTGCGGTCTCCTCGTCGGCGACGCGCAGATCCATGGCGACGAGCTTCAGGCCCTTGCGCTCGATGCGGGAGATGATCTCGCCCACGTGGCCGTTCTTCACGCCGTCCGGCTTGATGAGAATGAGTGTACGTTCAGTCATAGGGCACATAGTACAGAACAGGTGCTCCCGCGTCCCGACAGTGGGCCAATTATTAAGCGCTACGTGAGGCGGCGCACGATTTCCTCCGCGCGCTCATGGCTCGTGCCACGAAACCACATCTGTACTTGACGCACGGCCGTGCCGTATTGGCCGCTCTCCAGCAGGCCTTTCAGCTCCTCGCGGTGCCATTCTTCCAAATCCGCAAACTCCACCGGGCGCTCGTCGCGCTGCTGTTTGAGCACGCCGACGACGAGGAAGACGAAGGCCGGAATCAACAGCGCCAGTGGCAGCGCAAAACCGCCAAAATACAGCTTGGCCACGAGAGCAGCGATGCACAGCAGGGCGGACAGGCCGTAGAGAAGAAAGAGCATGCCGGCTAGTCTAGCGCGTTCAGCATCGACTGCAGCCAGACGCGAGAGTTCATGAGCAGGCGCTTCGCCTCCGCGGTATGGGGAGCCCACAACTCGAAGGCGTGGACGCCGCCATCCACAACCTCGCACTGCGTGGGCACGCCTGCGGACTTCAGGCGCTCGGCGTAATCCACAATCTCGCCGTAGAAGAGCTCGCTGCTGCCCGCATACAGCCACGCCGGCGGTAGGCCAGACAGTTCCGCGCGGCGGCCGGGCACGGCATAGGGCGCGTCCGGCTTGCCGTTGGTGTAGTAGCGCCAGGCCTGCGCGTTGGAATCCGCATCCCAGATGGGGTTGCGGTCGGTGGACGCTGCGCGGTCATCCAGCATCGGACAAAATAGCCACTGCCCCGCCGGCTGGATTCCGCCTTCATCATAGAGGCGCTGGCACAAGGCGGCGGCGAGCCCTCCCCCGGCGCTTTGGCCGCCGATGACAATCCGATCCGGACTAATTCCCAGCTCCTCCGCGTGCGTGAGGAGCCAGTGGTGGGCCGAGTGGACGTCGTCAAGCGCGGCCGGATAGGGGTTTTCCGGGGCATAGCGATAGCGCGGCGCGATGACGGTGACGCCGACTTCCGCGGCGGTCTCTTTGAGGTGTTTGACGTCCTGGCGCGGATGGCCCATGAGCAGCCCTCCGCCGTGGATCCACAACACGGCGCCGCGTGGGTTCTCCGGGCTATAGATGGTCGCGCGGATTTCGGCGTTTCTCACCCGCCGCGTGCGCACGCCCTGGATATAGGGGGCGGGCCACAGCGCTGGAACTACACGCCCGGCGCGGCGGATCAGCGGGTTGGTCGGATCCCACAAAGACATGAATGCTGCGCCCGCGCGCAGCTCCGGCCGGATATACACCGCGGCGGTCTACTTCTCAGTCAGGTGCTGCGTAGTGAGGTAGCCGCGGTCCATGCGGGCAACGAGCACCGAGCGCATATACGCCGCCAGAGCCCAGAGAAGGGCGAAGATGATGAAGATCGTGGCCACGGACCAGTGGACCATGAAACCAAGAACAATGCCGATGACGTGGAACACGATCAATACCCCGACGACCCAGGACTTGTTCATGAACGGGAAGGACGCTAACAACAGCACCATAAATCCGATGACCACGCCATAGTTGAACGGGGTCCACAGGGTGCCGTCATACAGCTTGTACAGCATCGGCAGCGCCAAAACCAAGGTGATGAGTTCCAGCGTGAGGGAACTGGCCACCACCATGCCACCGAATTGCTTGAGGGGATCCTTGGCCGGCGCTTGGCCTAGTCCGAGCGGGCCGATCTCCTCCTCGGGGACGGGTTTGCGGGGGCTCATGCGGGCTCCTTTCCAAAGAGTGCGCGGGCGTCACCTGCCGTGACCACCGAGCCAGTAATCACGATGCCGGAACCGGACTGCACATCGGCCTCCTCCGCCAATTCCACGGCTTGGGTATAGGCGCTGGGCAGCTCGGGTTCGACATACACGCGCTCCTCACCGAAGATGTCGCGGGCGAGCTCCGCTAGCTCGTAGGCATCGCGGGCGCGCGGCGAGGTGTTCTGCGTGATGACGACTTCCGTGAGAACGGATTCCAGGGCCGTGAGGATGCCGGCGGCGTCCTTGTCGGCGAAGATGGACACCACGCCGATGAGGCGGGCGAAGTCGAAGTCGCGGTCGAGCGCTGCGGCTAGGGCCTTAGCGCCGTGCGGGTTGTGGCAGGCGTCCAAGAAGGTCGTGGGGCTGGTGCGCACGCGCTCCAAGCGTCCGGGGGAAACGGCCTTGGCAAAGCCGGTGCGCACGGAGGCGATATCGAGCTGATTGCCTGACGACGCCCCGAAGAAAGCCTCCACCGCCGCCAAGGCGACGGCCGCGTTCTTGGCTTGGTGCTCGCCGTGCAGCGGCAGGAAGATGTCCTCATAGAGGCCGCCGAGACCTTGGATGGTGAGCTGCTGGCCGCCGACGGCAATGCGGGATTCCAGCGCGGCGAACTCGGAGCCCGCGCGCGCTACGCCGGCGCCGACGTCGACGGTGCGCTGCAGCAGCACACGCATGGCCTCCGGCTCCTGCTCGGCGATGATAGCGATGTTCTCCCCCGGCGTGAGCACGTCGTCGGCATCGTGCTCGCGGGCTTTGATGATGCCGGCCTTTTCACCGGCAATCTCGGTGATGGTGTCACCGAGGTAATCCGTGTGGTCGAGACCCACCGGCATGACCACGGCTACCTCCGCGTTGACCACGTTCGTGGCATCCCACGTGCCGCCAAGGCCAACCTCGACCACGGCGACGTCGATGGGCGCATCGGCGAAGGCCGCGTAGGAAATACCCACGAGCACCTCGAAGGTGGACATGGGGATGTCGGAGCGGGAATCCACCATTTCCACATAGGGCTTGATTTCGCGCCAAATGCGCACGAAGTCGCGCGGGTGGATGGGGTGGCTGTCGATGCCGATGCGCTCGGTCACCAACTGCAGGTGCGGGCTGGTGACGAGGCCTACGCGGCGGTGGAAGGAGCGCAGCAGCGAATCGATCATGCGCGCGGTCGAGGACTTGCCGTTGGTGCCTGCAACCTGGATGACGTGGAAGGAACGCTCCGGGTTGCCCAAGAGATCCATGAGCATCTCGATGCGCTCGAGGCTGGGCTCAATGATAGTCTCCGGGGCACGCGCGTTGAGCTCCGCGGTCACCTGAGCCAGCTCCGCGAGCTCCTCCGGCGTGGCCTGCTCGGGCGCTGCCTCCTCGTAGTCATCCTCGCCGCCGAGGTTGAGCGTTAGGCCGGAGTCGGTGATTTCGACCGGCCCGCCATCGGTGCCCTCCGCGAGGGCATCGACGACCTCAAATTCCTCGCGGTCTTTCTCCCCCGCCACTACTTGAGCCCCTCCAGACGTGCGGTGATGCGCTCGACTTCTTCCTGAGCCACCTGCTGGCGCACGCGGATCTTCTCCACGACGGCCTCCGGCGCCTTGGACAGGAAGGCCTCGTTACCCAGCTTCTTGCCGGTCTGGTCCAGCTCCTTCTGGGCCTTGGCCAGATCCTTCTCCAGGCGCTTGCGCTCTGCGGCGACGTCGACGGCGCCGGAGGTGTCCAGGGTGACCTCGACGGTGGCCTGGGACAGGCGCACCTCGATGGAGGCGGACGCGGTGAAGTCCTCACCCGGCTCGGTGGTGTTGGCCAGGTTGCGGATGAGCCCTTCCTGCTCCTGCAGGTCGGCCGCGGCGAAGTCGAGGCGGCCCGGGACCTTCTGGGAAGGCTTGACACCCTGATCGGAACGGAAGCGGCGCAGCTCAGTGATGAGCTTGTCTGCGTCCTGAATGCGGCGGGCGGCTACCTCGTCCTTCTCGGCGCCGCCGTTGGTGTGCTCCTGGGTAGGCCACTGCGCGGTGACGATGGTCTCCCCACCGGTCAGGGCCTTCCACAGGACCTCGGTGACAAACGGCATCGTCGGGTGCAGCAAACGCAGAACCAGATCAAGAACGCGGCCCAGAACGATCTGGGTCGTACGTCCGGTAGCCTGCTCCTCGGCGCTCGCCCCATCGAAGTCACGCGGGATCTGGGTCTTGGCAATCTCCAGGTACCAGTCACACAGCTCATCCCACACGAAGTGGTAGAGCAGCTCGTTGGCCTTGGCAAACTGGTAATCATCCAGGTAGGAATCCACCTTGGCGCGGACCTCTTCGGAACGGTCGAGGATCCAGCGGTCGGCGTCGGTCAGCGCGTCGCGTGCCGGCAGCTCAGCCACGCCCGCGCCGTTCATGAGCGCGAACTTGGTGGCGTTGAAGAGCTTGGTGGCGAAGTTTCGGCCGGCAGCGGCGGCATCGACAGCCAGCGGCAGGTCCACGCCCGGGTTCGCGCCGCGGGCCAGGGTGAAGCGCAGTGCGTCCGCGCCATAGTCGCGCACCCAATCCATCGGGTCGATGCCGTTGCCCAAGGACTTCGACATCTTGCGGCCCTGCTCATCGCGCACCAGGCCGTGCAGGTAGATATCCGTGAACGGAACCTGCGGGCGGCCGTCCTTGCCCTCACCGAGCAGCTCCGGGGTGTGGGCGCCGGCGAAGGTGCCGAACATCATCATGCGGGCGACCCAGAAGAAGAGGATGTCATAGGCGGTGACCAACACGTTCGTGGGGAAGAACTTCTCCAGATCGGCGGTCTTTTCCGGCCAGCCCATCGTGGAGAAAGGCCACAGCGCAGAGGAGAACCAGGTATCCAGAACGTCCGGGTCCTGGACGTAGCCTTCTGGGGCTTCCTCGTCGGGGCCGACGCAGATAATGTCGCGCTGGCCGTCCTCGCCCTCCGGGCCGTACCAGATCGGGATGCGGTGGCCCCACCACAGCTGGCGGGAGATGCACCAATCGTGCATGTCATCGACCCACTCGAAGTAGCGCGGCTCCAGGGACTTCGGGTGGATGGTGGTATCGCCCTCGCGGACGGCATCACCGGACATCTTCGCCATCTTCTCCACGGCCACGAACCACTGCAGGCTCAGGCGCGGCTCGATGGGCTCGCCGGAGCGCTCCGAGTGGCCCACGGAGTGGACGTAGGGGCGGATTTCCTTGACAATGCGGCCCTGCTCGCGCAGCGCCTCACGGATCT
This sequence comes from Corynebacterium sp. HMSC062E11, assembly GCF_001811845.1. Lineage (NCBI taxonomy): Bacteria > Bacillati > Actinomycetota > Actinomycetes > Mycobacteriales > Corynebacteriaceae > Corynebacterium > Corynebacterium sp. HMSC062E11. The sequence goes on along the minus strand of NZ_KV806774.1, from coordinate 8,541 downwards.
CCACGCGAGCTTCCTCGCGGGTCAGGCCGTCGAACTTCGTTCCGGTGTTCGCGATGTGGCCGGTGGTGTCCATGATCGTGGGCATGTCCAGGTCGTGGCGCAGGCCCATGGCGTAGTCATTCGGATCGTGCGCCGGGGTGATCTTCACGGCACCGGTACCGAATTCCATGTCCACGTAATCATCGGCGATGATCTTCAGGCTCAAATCATCGCGGAAGGGGTGCGGCAACTCCTTACCCACCAAGTGGGCGTAGCGCTCGTCATCGGGGTGGACGGCGATGGCGACGTCACCCAGCATCGTCTCCACACGGGTGGTGGCAACGATGAGGTGCGGTTCGTCGTCGTTCAGCGAGCCGTAGCGAATGGACACGAGCTCGCCCTCGACGTCCTTGTAGACAACCTCGATATCGGAGACGGCGGTCTCCAGCACCGGGGACCAGTTAACCAGGCGGTTGGCCTGGTAGATCATGCCCTCGTCGTAGAGGGTCTTGAAGATGGTCTGCACGGCGCGGGAGAGGCCATCATCCAGGGTGAAGCGCTCGCGGGACCAGTCCACCGAGTCACCGATGGCGCGCATCTGGTTCTGGATGGTGCCGCCGAATTCTTCCTTCCACTCCCAGACCTTGTTGATGAATTCCTCGCGCTCATAGTCCCAGCGCTTCTTGCCTTCCTGCTCACGCAGGCGGGCCTCCACCTTGGTCTGGGTGGCAATACCTGCGTGGTCAGCGCCCGGCAGCCACAGGGTGGCATAACCCTGCATGCGCTTGCGGCGAATGATGGAGTCGATCAGAGTGTGGTCCAGGGCGTGGCCCATGTGCAGCTGGCCGGTGACGTTCGGCGGCGGCAGCACGATGGAATAAGGCTCCGCCTCCGAGGAAGCATCCGGGGTGAAGTAACCGGCGCTTACCCAGCCTTCGTAGAGGTCTTTCTCTACTGCCTGCGGCTCCCAGGACTTGGGAAGCTGGTCCGCGCGGTTGGTGCCAACGAGTTGCTCTTTATTCTGATCAGTCACCTGGCCAACTCTACCCTGTGCGTCAACTGGCACCACCGGCCTGTCTAGAGTAAGGGCATGTCTCACAACCCTGGCCACCGCGCCCGCCTCCGCACCCGCCATTTCGCCCGCTCTAAAGAAAACTCTCAGGCCTTCGCGTGCCTGACGAGCTATGACTGCATGACCGCCGAAATCTTCGATGAAGCCGGGGTAGATCTCCTGCTCGTCGGCGATTCCCTGGCCAATGTGGTCCTGGGCCGCGAAACCACGCTCTCGCTCACCTTGGATGAGATGATCCCCCTTGCCCGCGCGGTGGTTGCATCGACCTCCCGTGCCTTCGTGGTGGTGGACCTTCCCTTTGGCTCCTATGAGGACGGCCCCTCCCAGGCGCTCGAGACCGCGGTGCGCGTCATGAAGGAAACCGGCGCGCAGGCCGTGAAGCTGGAAGGTGGTGCGGAGCGCGCTCCCATTGTTGCCGCGCTTGTCGCCGCCGGCATCCCCGTCTGCGCCCACATTGGCTTTACACCCCAGCAGGTCCACGCCTTGGGCGGCTTCGTGGTCCAAGGCCGGGGTGCCGGTGCGGAGAAGCTTCACGACGACGCCCGCGCCCTCGCCGAGGCCGGCGCCTTCGCCGTGGTGCTGGAGATGGTCCCCGCAGCCCTTGCTGAGCAGGTGACCAAGGAGCTGCCCATCCCCACCATCGGCATCGGCGCTGGCACGCAGACCGACGGTCAGATTCTGGTGTGGACCGATGCCTTCGGCCTGGGCGGTCCCAAGGCGCCGCGTTTTGTGCGCCGCTACGCGAATCTGCGCGGCGCGCTGCTGGAAGGAGCGAAGGACTATGTCGCAGATGTGGGTGAACGTTCCTTCCCCAACGCCGAGGAGTCTTTCGAGGACTAAGGTCTTAAGCCATGCAGATCCTCACAACTAAATCCGAACTCCGTGCCTTCCGCGCGGCAACGTCCGGCTCCGTGGGCTTGGTGCCCACGATGGGCGCGCTTCACGACGGCCACGCTTCCCTCATTCGCCGCGCCCGCGAAGACAACGACACCGTGGTGTGCTCGGTCTTTGTCAACCCCCTCCAGTTCACGGACCTGGGCGATTGCGAAGACTACCGCGCCTACCCGCGCACCCTCGACGCGGATGCCGCGCTGCTGGACTCGTTGGGAGTCGATGCGGTCTTCGCCCCCAGCGTGGAGGAGATGTACCCGGGTGGTACCCCGCGGGTGTGGGTGCGCACGGGTGAGATGGGCTCGGTCTTGGAAGGTGCCTCGCGCCCCGGCCACTTCGACGGCGTAGCCACCGTGGTGAGCAAGCTGTTTCACCTTGTCGCACCGGACCGCGCTTATTTTGGGCAAAAGGATGCGCAGCAAGTAGCCATCATCCGTCGCCTGGTGGCGGACCTCGATGTGCCGCTGGACATCATCAGCGTGCCCATCGTGCGCGCAACGGACGGCGTGGCCGAGTCCAGCCGCAATGCACGCCTCAGTGCCGCCGAGCGTGAGCAGGCGGTCGCCCTATCCCAGGCGCTCTTCGCGCTGCAGGATGGCGCCTCGCTCAAAGAAGCCGAGGCCCAGCTCGCCACCTCCCCCGGCGTGACGGTGGATTACCTCACCGTGGTGGACCCAGCCACGCTCGAGCCCGTAGATACACAACACCGGCCCGCCTTGGCGCTGGTTGCAGCGCAGGTGGGGCCGGTGCGACTCATCGATAACTTGGTGCTGGAGGCTTAGCCCTTCAGCAGGTGGGCTACGGCCTCGCGCTCCTCACGCAGCTCCTGCACGGAGGCCTCGATGCGCTCCTTCTGGAAGTCACTAAGCTCCAGGCCTTGGACGATTTCCCACTTTCCGTCGCGGGAGACGGTGGGGAAACCTGCGACGAGCCCCTCGTCCACGCCATAGGAACCATCCGAAACGATGGCGGCGGTGCGCCAATCCTCGGTGCCATGGATCCAATCGTGCATGTGATCCACCGCGGCGGATGCTGCGGAGGCTGCCGAGGAGCGGCCACGCACGGCGATGATCTCGGCGCCGCGCTTGGCCACCTTCGGAATCATCTCCTCCTTGTACCAGGTCTCATCTACCTCGGCGTTGGAGTAGGTCAGGTCCGGGAACTGGGAGGCGGAGTGGTTGCCCCAAACGGCAACCTTGGTCAGCTCCGCGGTGGGCACGCCCGTCTTGAGGGACACCTGGCTCAGCGTGCGGTTGTGGTCCAGACGCATGAGCGCGCTGAACTGGCTCGGGTCCAGGTCCGGAGCGCTGTTCGCGGCGATATAGGCGTTGGTGTTGGCCGGGTTGCCCACGACGAGGACGCGAACGTCGCGCGCAGCGACGTCATTCAGCGCCTTGCCCTGCACGGTGAAGATGGCGCCGTTGGCCTCCAGCAGGTCAGCGCGCTCCATACCCTTGGTGCGCGGACGGGAGCCCACGAGGAAAGCGGCCTTGGTGTCCTTGAAGGCCACCTCCGGATCATCGGTGACGGTAATGCCGCGAAGGAGCGGGAAGGCGGAGTCATTAAGTTCCATGGCCACGCCCTCAGCGGCACCAACGGCGTCCGGGATTTCCAGCAATGCGAGTTCAACTGGAGTGTCCTTGCCATAGACATCGCCGGCAGCGATGCGCCACAGCAGGGAGTACGCGATGTTGCCGGCTGCGCCGGTCACGGTGATCTTGACGGGTTGAGAAGCAGTCATGTGTGAATCCTTTCGGCTGGGTACTCACTTCCCCACCCTAGTCCCGTTTTTCGCCCCCATGGGGTGTGATTTTACCCCCGAAAGATGCGAGTTCTTTGCACTTGAACTCCATGGCCGTCTTTTTTCGGCATAGTGGACAACTGTACGCATATTCATCGACTAGACGGGACTTTCCATGAGCACTGAGACTGCAACGGTCGACTCCGGCTCTGTTGAGCACGTGATCGATGTTGCGATAGCGCAGTTTTCTGAGCACGGTTATGCCGATACCAAGCTCGAAACCGTGTCGAAGCTGTCTGGAATGTCCAAGCGCATGATCCATTACTACTTCGGGGATAAAAAGGGCCTCTACCAGCAGGCATTGGCTGCAGCTGCCCAGCGGCTCAACCCTCCGGAGGGCAGCTTGGAAATCAATTCCGCGGTCCCGGTAGAGGGCGTGCGCACTTTGGTGGACTGGATGTTCCGCCAGCACGTGGACAACCCGGAGGCCATCCGGATGCTGACGATGGAGTCCTCTCACAGTGTGCTGGAGTCCTCGCACGCGCTTGTCGACGTTTCAGCGATCTCCCTCCACCTCGACAGGCTGCTTATGCTGGGCCAAGATTCCGGCGCCTTCCGCCCGGGCATTTCTGCGAACGATATCTTCACTCTGATTTCGGCGCTGACGATGTACCGGGTGACAAATCACGCGATGATGAGCAATCTGCTCGACATCGATATGCACACCCACAACAACACCGAGGGTCTGCACCGCATGGCCGTCGATGCCGTGCTGGCCTTCCTCACGGCGAACATCCCCGACATTGGCTTTGAGTCCTACCTCAAGCAGAACGAGACCGAGCTGGAAGCCGAATCCGCGCCCTTGGACGTCTACTCCACCGAGGACGAAGGCGACGTGTCCCGGGACCTCTACGAGTAGAACCCTCTTCCCAGCACCAGGCGGGCAATGAAACCACAGTAAAGGAACCATTTACCCGCCGGCCCGTGCATAATCCCAGGTCACGATCTCGCGCCATAGCTAAATGGTCCCACTCATCTGGTTCCTTTGCCCCCCAGCACGAAGATGGCATCTGACAGACGGCGTTTTTAGGCCTGAAAACGCCTTTTAGACAGCGCAAGAGGCATCTTCAGCCGTGAAGATGCCTCTTATAAGATGCCGTTTAGGCGGATTCCTTCGCCTCATCCGAGTACACGAACTCCGGCTCGCCGCCGTCAGTCACGCAGTCCTGCGTGATGTGGACGCTGGCAATGTCCTCGCGGTCCGGGAGGTCATACATGATGGGAACGAGCAGCTCCTCCATGATGGCGCGCAGGCCACGGGCACCGGTCTTGCGCTCGAGTGCTAGCTCGGCGATTGCCTCCAGCGCCGCATCCTCAAAGTGCAGCTCCGCACCATCCATGCTGAACAGGCGCTGGTACTGCTTGACCAGGGAGTTCTTCGGTTCCACCAGTACCTTAACCAGCGATTCGCGGTCCAGGTTATCCACCGTGGCCACAACTGGCAGGCGGCCGATGAATTCCGGGATGAGGCCGAACTTCACCAAGTCCTCTGGGCGCACCTGGGAGAAGAAGTCGACGGATTCCTTCTCATCCTTGGTCTCCAGCTTGGCGCCGAAGCCCACGCCCTTCTTGCCCACGCGCTCCGAAATCACCTTGTCCAAGCCCGCGAAAGCACCGGCCACGATGAAGAGGATGTTCGTCGTGTCCAGCTGGATGAACTCCTGATTCGGGTGCTTGCGCCCGCCCTGCGGCGGAATGGCCGCCACGGTTCCCTCGAGGATCTTCAGCAGCGCCTGCTGCACGCCCTCACCGGACACATCGCGGGTAATCGAGGGGTTCTCCGACTTGCGGGAGATCTTGTCCACCTCATCGACGTAAATGATGCCGTGCTGCGCGCGCTCCACATCAAAGTCCGCAGCCTGCAGCAGCTTGAGCAGGATGTTCTCAACATCCTCGCCCACGTAACCGGCCTCGGTCAGGCTCGTGGCATCCGCGATGGCAAAGGGGACGTCGAGCAAACGCGCCAGGGTCTGCGCCAGGTAGGTCTTGCCGGAGCCCGTCGGGCCCAGCATCAGGATGTTGGATTTGGCAATCTCCACTTCTTCATCCTGCGTCTTCTTCCGACGACCTTCCAAGCCCGCGGCTTCCTCAGCCTTAATGCGCTTGTAGTGGTTGTACACAGCCACCGACAACACGCGCTTGGCCTGGTCTTGGCCGATGACATACTTATCCAGAAAAGCCGAAATCTCCGAAGGACGCGGAAGGCGCATTTCCTTCTCTTCGTTCGCCTCAGCCTGAGCCGCGCCGAGCTCCTCCTCGATGATTTCGTTGCAGAGCTCGATGCACTCGTCACAGATGTAGACGCCGCCGCCGGCGATAAGCTTCTTCACCTGCTTCTGGCTCTTTCCACAGAAGGAACACTTGAGCAGGTCAGCGCTTTCTTGCATACGTGCCATGAAGGCCTTTCAACTCTTTTCTCTGGGGTTGGGTGGAGCGATTTTACCGCAGTCTATTCCACTCTAGTAAACCGCCCAGACCCGAGCGCTATTCCTCGCGCGGCGGCGCGCCACTGAATTTAAAACGGCAGTTAATGGACATAGACAGAGCGGTTCACTAACTTACATCGAAACCTCTCCATCAGCAGAAAGACTTTCATGGATATCCGCGAACTCATCGACCGCTCCCCCATGGGCGCGCGCCAGTGGCTCATCATCGCCATCGCCCTCTTCCTCAACGCTCTCGACGGCTACGACATGGTGGCCATGGCCTTCGGCGCCGGACCTGTCAGCGAAGAGTTCGCCTTGTCCGATTCCTCCCTAGGCTGGCTCCTCTCCGCCGCGCTCATCGGTATCGGCCTCGGCTCTTTCTTTCTCGCGCCGCTAGCTGACCGCCTCGGGCGCACCACGCTGATTACCGTCTCACTCATCATCGACCTCGTCGGCCTCATTCTCACCACCCTCGCGCCAACGTTCAGCCTTCTCCTCATCTTCCGCCTCATCACCGGCATTGGCGTCGGCGGCGTCCTCGTCTGCGTCACCGTCCTCGTCAGCGAGTATTCCAACCTGCGCTTCCGCGGACTGGCCGTCGCCATCTACGCCTCCGGCTACGGCCTTGGCGCCTCCTTCTGCGGTGTTATCGCATCAACCTTCGATAGCTGGCAGCCCATCTTCTGGGTCGGCGCAGCACTCACCGTCGTGGCCCTTCTCCTCACGGTTGCTGTCGTCCCCGAGTCCGCCGACTTCCTCGCCGCCCGCGGCCGCATGGACGCCGTGCGCACCATCACCGCCAAACTCGGCCTCAAGGGCGAGGTCAGCGTCCGTCCCCGCACCAGCCACAAGGCGTCCTACACGGACCTCATCTCCCCACAGTTCCTGCGCACCTCCATCAAGCTCTGGCTGGCGTTCAGCTTCATCATGTTTGCTTACAACTTCACCTCACAGTGGACCCCGAAGCTGCTTACCGCCGAGGGCCTGACCGCCCAGCAAGGCATCATCGGCGGCATCATGCTCTCCTTCGGCGGGGCTATCGGCGCCATCCTCTTCGGCCTATTTACCACGCGCATCGACGCCCGCCCGCTGCTCATCGCCTTCTGTCTTGTCTCCTCTGTCGTCCTCGTCGGCTTCATCAACTCCACCGCCGTGCCCACCCTCATGTTTGCCCTCGGTGTCGGCGTAGGCCTTAGCCTCAACGCCTGCATCTCCGGCCTCTATACCGTCACCCCAGAGGCCTACCCTTCCGCACTGCGCACCACGGGAACGGGCGCCGCCATCGGCATCGCCCGCGTCGGCGCCACCCTCGCGCCTATCCTGGCCGGCTACCTCCTCGAAACAGGCTGGACCCCGACGGGCCTCTACACCCTCGCTGGTGTTACCGCGGTGCTGGCCGCGCTCTCCCTCATCGGCGTGCGTGCCTACACGGCGACCACAAAGCACAGCACGCCACAACCGGTAGCGGCCTAGGCTGGGACTCAGAGCCACCCTCAACCGCTAAGGAGCTTCACATGTTCGATCTTCAGGACCAGGTTGCCATCGTCACCGGCGGTGCCGCCGGCATCGGCCGCGGTATCGTCAGCGCCCTGCGCGAGGCCGGCGCGACCGTCATCATCGCTGACCTCAACGAAGAAGCCGCACACAAAACCGCCGAAGAACTCGGCGCGGACGCCCTGCTTGTCGACGTCACCTCGCGCGACTCCGTCCGCACCCTTTATAGGGACGTCGTCAAGCGCTATGGCCGCATCGACATTGTCTGTTCCAACGCCGGTGTCTTTCCCAACTGCCCGCTCGAGGACATGAGCGACGAGCAGTGGGACACCATGTTCGCCATCAACACGCACGGTACCTTCACCGTGGTGCAGGAAGCGCTGCCTTACATGAAGAAGGCGGGCTACGGGCGCATCGTCATCACGACGTCTATCACCGGCTCGCACACCGGCTACCCGGGCTGGGCGCACTACGGCGCGTCGAAGGCCGCACAACAGGGCTTCATGCGCTCTGCGGCACTGGAGGTGGCGCGCGATGGCATCACCATCAATGGAGTGCTGCCAGGCAATATCCTCACCGAAGGCCTTGAAGGCCAGGGCCAGGAGTACCTCGACCAGATGGCGCGCTCCGTCCCCATGCACCGCTTAGGTTCCCCGCGCGATATCGGCAACGCGGCGGCCTTCCTCGCTTCCCGCGAGGCAGGCTACATCACCGGCCAGACCCTCATTATCGACGGCGGCCAGATCCTTCCCGAGTCCCCCGAAGCCATCCTGCCGCCCTACGAGGCCTAAGCGCGACTAAAGCCCCGCTTCCTTTCGGATAGCGGGGCTTTAATTCTGCTCAGTTAAGCGGCTCTTCCGGTTTCGGGGTGCGTAGCG